>NZ_WHTD01000039.1 GCF_009379765.1 Actinophytocola sp.
CCGACGCGGTGGGTGGTGACCAGGCCGGTCTCGCGCAGGATGCGGACCTGCTCGCTGACCGTGCTCGCCGGCAGCGCGCAGGTGCGGGCGAGGCCGGTGGTCGACCTCGGCTCGCTCAGTGCGGCCAGCAGCGTGGCGCGGGTGCGGCCGATCAGCCGGTGCAGCTGCTCGGCCGGCTCGACCTGTTGCCAGAGCGCGGCGATCCCGCGGGCCGGGTAGTCGATCGTCGGCGGCCAGGGTGGGTCGAGGCTCACGCCGACGCCGGGCCATTCGAAGACGCTGGGCATCAGCAGCATCCCGACCCCGTCCATGCGGCGTTCGGCGTTCGTGCCGAGGTCGACGGTCAGGGTGTGGTGCTCCCACCGGATCGCCGGGTGCAGGTCCGCGAGCGCCGCCGCCAAGCCGCCGTCGACGAGGGCGCGGGTCCGGTGGGCGATGTCGGCCTCGAGGATGTCGCGGATTCTCGGCCACCAGGGCTCGATCAGGTTCCGCCAGACCGACTCCAGCACGTCCGCGAGCTGCGTCCGCGCCTCGGCCGGGTCGGTCGCGAACCTCCGGGCACCGGGCGAACGGGCCAGCTCGGCCGCCACCTGTGACTCGGGGGTCGCGCGCACCGCGGCGATCTCGTCGTCGAACCGGGGGCTCGGGCCGGCCGGCGGTGGGCTGATGAAGTCCGGGCTGTAGCTGTGCCGGGACAGCACGTGCAGGAGCGGGGTGAGGTCGAGCCGGTCGAGCACCGGCGCCACGGCCCGCAACCACGGCAGGTGGTAGCCCTGGCGGTGCGGCTGGCTGAGCAGCCGGACGGCGCTCGTGGTCTCCCGCAGTGGCGAGACGGCCCACCGGCACGTCATCGCGTCGACAGGGGTGGTGAATCGGAAGACGACGGCCAACCGCTGATCCTTTCGGCTGAGACCGAAATCATGTCGCGCCGCAGCGGGCGAGGCAAGTCTCCTGGCATGACGACGCTCCTGCGCGCCCGCGGGCCGTTCCGGACGCTGTGGTGGTCCCGCGCCGTGTCGTTCACCGGCGACGGGATCGGCCGGACCGCGCTGGTGCTGACGGCTGCCGAGCACGGTCCGACCGCGGTGAGCCTGGTCCTGCTGGCGGTCGCGCTGCCGCGGTTCCTCGGCCCGATCGCCGGCGCGCTCGCGGACCGGATGGAGCAGCGCCGGCTGATGGCGGTGTGCGAGGTGGGCCAGGCGGTGACGTTCGCGCTGCTGGCCGTGTTCCTCCCGGCGCTGCCGGTGCTGCTCGCGCTGGTGCTGGTGACGAGCTGCTTCGCGACGGCGTTCGTGCCGGCCGGGCGCAGCGCGGTCCCGGCGCTGGTGGCCGGCGCGGACCTCGGGCGGGCGAACGCGTTGCTCGGCACCGCGTTCAACATCCAGCTCGCGCTGGGCCCGACGATCGGCGGGTTCATGACCGAGTGGGGCGGGGCGCGCTGGGCGTTCGCCGTCAACGCGCTGGCGTTCGCGGTGTCCGCGCTGATCCTTCTCCGGCTGCCTGCCCTGCCGTCGCACTCGACCGACGGCCTGTGGTCGTCGACGGTGGCCGGCCTGCGCTACGTCGCGACGACGCCCGGCCCGCGCGCGCTCGTGACGTTCCTGTTCCTGGCGGTGTCGTTCGCGGCCATCGACAACGTGGCGCTCGTGTTCCTGGTCGAGGGCGACCTCGGCGGCTCAGCGGCGGACTTCGGCCTGGTCCAGGCCGCGTACGGGGTGGGCATGCTCGCCGCGTCGGGGGTGCTCGGCCTGGTCATGGGCCGCAACGCGGTGTGGCTGCTGGTGTCCGGTGTCCTGCTGGTCGCCACCGGCACCGCCGCGACCGCGGTCGCGCCCGCCCTGCTGGTCGCGGCGGCGTTGCAGGCGGTCGCCGGCATGGGTAACGCCGCCGAGAACATCGCCGGGGACACGCTCGTCCAGCGCCTCGTGCCCCGCCCCATGCTGGGCCGCGCGTTCGGCGCCACGAGCACCGCCGCCCAGCTCGGTTCGGCCACCGCCTACCTGGTGGCCGCTCCCCTGCTGTCCGCCGCCGGTCCCAGAGTGACGTTCGTGATCGCGGGTGCCGGCACCGCGCTCGCGCTGCTGGTGGCCCTGCCCGCGCTACGCCGGGTCAGTCGAGATCGTCGTCCTCGCCGTCCGACACCGGGCCGCCACCTCTGATCAGGTACAGCACGCTGTCCAGCTCGTCGGGTTTGATCAGCACGTCGCGGGCCTTCGAGCCCTCGGACGGGCCGACCACGCCGCGGCTCTCCAGCAGGTCCATCAGCCGGCCGGCCTTCGCGAAGCCCACCCGGAGCTTGCGCTGCAGCATCGACGTCGAGCCGAACTGGGACGTCACGATCAGCTCCGCCGCCTGGATCAGCACGTCGAGATCGTCGCCGATGTCCTCGTCGATGTCGCGCTTCTCGCTCGCCTTCGCGGCCGTCACGCCGTCGGTGTACTCCGGCTGCGCCTGCTCCTTCACGAACGAGACCATCGCGTTGATCTCTTCGTCGGTGATGAACGCGCCCTGGACGCGGACCGGCTTCGACGCCCCCATCGGCAGGTACAGCCCGTCGCCCATGCCGATGAGCTTCTCGGCGCCGGGCTGGTCCAGGATGACCCGCGAGTCGGTCAGCGACGACGTCGCGAAGGCCAGCCGGGACGGCACGTTCGTCTTGATCAGGCCGGTCACCACGTCGACCGACGGGCGCTGGGTCGCCAGCACCAGGTGGATGCCGGCCGCGCGGGCCTTCTGGGTGATCCGCACGATCGCGTCCTCGACGTCGCGCGGCGCGGTCATCATGAGGTCCGCCAGCTCATCGACGATGGCCAGGATGTACGGGTACGGCCGGTACTCGCGCTCGGACCCGGGCGGCGCGGCGATCTCGCCGGTGCGCACCTTCTTGTTGAAGTCGTCGATGTGCCGCACCCGGTTGACCTGCATGTCCTGGTAGCGCTGCTCCATCTCCTCGACCAGCCAGGTCAGCGCGGCCGCGGCCTTCTTCGGCTGCGTGATGATCGGCGTGATCAGGTGCGGGATGCCCTCGTACGGCGTCAGCTCCACCATCTTCGGGTCGATCAGGATCATCCGGACCTCGTCCGGCGTCGCCCGCGCGAGCAGCGACACCAGCATCGAGTTGACGAAGCTCGACTTGCCCGAACCGGTGGAGCCCGCGCACAGCAGGTGCGGCATCTTCGCCAGGTTCGCGGTGACCATGTGGCCCTCGATGTCCTTGCCGAGGCCGATCACCATCGGGTGGGTGTCCTTGACCGCGGTGTTCGACCGCAGCACGTCACCCAGCCTCACCATCTCGCGGTCGGAGTTCGGCACCTCGATGCCCACCGCCGACTTGCCGGGGATCGGCGCGAGCACCGCACGTTGTCGGTGGCGACCGCGTACGCGATGTTCTTCGTCAGCGCGGTGATCTTCTCGACCTTCACCCCCGGGCCGAGCTCGACCTCGTAGCGGGTGACGGTCGGACCCCGGGTGAACCCGGTGACCTGCGCGTCGATCGCGAACTGGTCCAGCACGCCGGTGATCGCCTCGATCATCGCGTCGTTGGCGCGGCTGCGGGCCTTGGGCGCCTCGCCCGCGGCGAGGATGTTCGGGTCGGGCAGCGTGTAGTCGCCGTCGACGACCCTGGTCAGCGTGAGCTGGGTGGCCTCCTTGGCCTGCGGGGTCTCCTTCACCTGCGCCGCGCGCGACCGCTTGCGCGGGGGCGGGGCGGGCGGCTCGGGCGGCGGGGGCACGTCCTCGGCACCGGTCTCGACCGCCGGCTCGGCGCCGTCGGAACCGGCCATCGCGGCCTGGCGGCGGCGGGACGGGCGGCGCAGCTTGGCCTCGGCCGGCGGGGCCTCCTCCTCGCCGGGCAGCTCGAGGCCCTCCTCGTAGTCCTCGTCCTCGGGTTCCATGCCCAGCTCGCGCAGCCGGGTCGGGATGTCGCGGAACCGCGTGCCGGTGAACACCAGCACGCCGAAGCCGAGCACCAGCACCAGCAGCGGGATCGCGACCCACGTCGTGACGCCCTTGGCGAGCATCCCGCCGGAGACGTAGCCGAGCGCGCCGCCCGCGTACATCCGGCCGTCGTTGTCCTCGGGCAGGTCGCTGAACACGTGCAGGATGCCCAGGAACGCCATGACGAACAGCAGCGTGCCGATGACGAGCCGCGGCCGCTTCTCCGGCTGCGGGTCCGAGCGCATCAGCGCGATGCCGATGACCAGCAGCGCCAGCGGCAACGCCATCGCGACCGCGCCGACCGACGAGCGCCCGCCGATCTCGAGCCAGTGGCCGACCGGTCCGGCGGCGTGCCACCAGATGCCGGCGCCGGCGATCACGCCGAGCGCGATCAGCCCGAACGCGAGCCCGTCGCGGCGGTGGGCGGGGTCGAGGTCCTTGGTGCGGCCCATGGTCCGGGCGATCCCGCCGACGCCCTTGGCCAGCAGGCCCCAGCCGCCACGCAGACCGCGGCCGATCGCCCTGCTCAGGCCGCCCTTCTTACGAGCGGGTGGCCGGCGGGCGGGGGTTCGGGACCGGGACGTCGAGGTGCGGGACTTCGTGGTCGACCGGCTGCTGGTGCCCCCACGGGTACTTCGGCCCTTGGAGGTCTTGGAGGCTGCAGTCCGGTTCGCCATACTCCACACGGTAGTCGGCTTTCACCACATGAGTCACTTCTGCCACACGGGCATCTTCCGTGACCCCAGCCCTCTGATTTGCCGGAGATCCGGTTCGTGCGATGCTCGGGCCATGGTCGCGCTGTTCCGCCGCACAACCGAGCCGACACGCCGTAGCGCCGGCGGTGGGTCCGTCTGGCGGGCGATGACACTGGTCGACCGCGGCTTCGTCCGGCTCGTCGGCAAGCTGGAGATCACCGGCGAGATCCCGCCGTCGCTACGGAACCGGCCCGGGTTGATCGCGGCGAACCACATCGGCATGTTCGACCCGTTCGTGCTGACCGCGGCGCTGCGCAAGAGCGGGGTGAACCCTCGGTTCCTGCTCACCGGCGGCCTGCTCGACGCCCCGGTCGTCGGCTGGGGGCTCCGGCAGGGCGGCAGCATCCGGGTGGACCGCGGCAAGAGCAACGTCGTCGAGGCGTTCGCGCGAACCACCGCGGCGCTGCGGTCGGCGACCGGGCCGCTGCTCGTCTACCCGGAGGGACGGATCAGCCACGAGCCGGGGCTGTGGCCGGAGCGCGGCAAGACGGGCGTGGCGCGGATGGCGCTGGCGGCGAACGTGCCGGTGATGACGATCAGCCAGTGGGGCGCGCACGAGGCCATGTACTGGGGCAGCAACGGGGTCCGCGGCTGGCGGGACCTCGTGCCGCCGCTGATGTCCTGGCTCCGCGCGGTACGCGCCCGGCCGACGTTCCAGGTCCACTTCGGACCGATCGTGGACCTGTCGGACCTGTCGGCGTCGACGCCGGGGGACGCGGTGCGCGCACACAAGCGGATCATGCGGGCGATCACCGACCAGCTGGTGCCGCTGCGCGCGGACGAGCCGGACACCCCGAAGGTCCACGACCCCACGAGACCGACCGACACCACCAGCCCCTGGCGCCCCTGACCCGCGAGTCCCCCACTCGGGTACGGCGAGTCCCCCGTTCCCGTTGCGCGTGTCCCCGGTTCCCGTCTACCGGAACGGCGTGGTCCTGGCGCGGGTCGGGATCGCGGTGCCGGTGCGGACCGGGTTCAGCACGAACAACGTCGTGTAGCGCAACACGTCCGGGGAGTCCATCAGCAGGTGCTCGGCCGCCGAGTTGTGGTGGGCCATCCCGGACGTCGCCAGCACCACCACGTAGTCCCACTCCCCCGACACGTCGTAGACCTGCTGGACCTCCGGCGCCGCCAGCAGCTTCTTCTCGAACGCCGCCAAATGGCGTTTCGACGCTCTTTCCATCGCCACCAGGCACACCGCCAGGATCAGGTTCGGGGTCACGCCCGGGTCGAGGATCGCGGTCGTGCGGGACAGCAGGCCCGTGTCGCGGTAGCCGACCAGCCGCCGCTGGACCCCGCTCGGCGACAGGCCCACGATCTCGCCCAGCGCTCGCAGGGTGCGGCCCGCGTCGGACTGGAGCTCGGCGAGCAGCCGGTGGTCGATGTCGTCCAGTTCCTTCACGCAACGATGTTGCGTCCGGGCGGGAAAGGATTCAAGCGGTTTGCGCTGGTCATCGCATACCGTGGATACACGTGACTGTCGAAACATCTACGCGGGTTACGGCCGGCACCGGGCGCGGGACCGTGCTGATCACCCTGGCCTCGTTCAGCTTCGGGACGTCAGGGGTGCTCGCCAAGCCGACCATGGACGCCGGGCTCAGCCCGCAGCAGGTCACCAGCGTCCGCATCGGCCTGGCCGCGCTGGTGTTGCTCGCCGTGGTCGCGACGCGGCGGCCCGACCTGCTGCGCATCGACCCGGCCGACTGGAAGCTCCTCGCCGGCTACGGGCTCGTCGGCGTCGCGGGCGTGCAGCTGCTCTACTTCGCCGCGGTGTCGCGGATTCCGATCGGGATCGCGATGCTGCTGGAGTTCACCGCGCCGATCCTCGTCGCGCTCTGGGTGCGGTTCGTCCGCCGCACGGTGCTCCCGGCACGCATGTGGGTCGGCACCGTGCTCGCCATGCTCGGGCTCGCGCTGGTCGCCCAGGTCTGGCAGGGCCTGCGCCTCGACGCGATCGGCCTGCTCGCCGGCGTCGGCGCGGCACTCTGCGCGGCGGCCTACTTCATCGTCGGCGAGCGGGGTGCCGCCAGGATCGAGCCGCTCGGGCTCGTCACGTGGGGCATGGTCGTGGGCGCGGTCGCGATCTTCTTCCTCGCGCCGCCGTGGACCATTCCCTTCGACCTGCTCGACGACGGCACCGACTTCGGCGGCTGGCACGTCCCGGTCTGGACGCTGCTCGTCGCCTGCGCGGTGATTTCGACGGCACTCGCCTACCTGCTGTCGATCTCCGCGCTCCGCGACCTGCCGGCCAACGTCGTCAGCGTGCTGGCCCTCGTCGAGCCGATCGTCGCCACCGCGCTGGCCTGGCTCATCCTGGGCCAGGCGCTCACCGTCGTGCAGGTCGCGGGCGCGGTGGTGCTGCTCATCGGCGCCACCGTGGTGCAGCTGGCGGCCAGGGCACCGGTCGTGCCCGATCTCCCTCCGGCGAGCGAGCATGTTCACCCCGTGGGCTGACGACGTGGGACCCGTCACACCGCCAGGCTGGGAGCCGATACACAAGGCAACCTCAGCACGTGAGTAGGTGACCGGCCATGAACAAGCCAACCCGGCGTGAGCAACGCAAGGCCCGACGTGCCCTGCTGCGGCAGGTCGTCACGGTCGGCTGCGCCGTGCTACTCGCCGCGGCCACCCAGCGCTGACACCAGGCGCACCAACGCGGCCCGCTCGAACACGAGAACGGGGCCGACCGCGTTCTTGGAGTCGCGGACGGCCCCGCCCTCAGCCGGCCAGGCCAGCTCGACACAGTTGGTCGGGTCGCTGAAGCTAGTCTTCCTCCAGCTCAAAGATTCCGGCCGGGCGCTTCGCATCGTGGTCCTCTCGCGGCGCTCCCAGCTCACTTGCCACCGTGGCAAGCCAGCTGCGGGAGTGTCCCTCGTCCAGGGCAATCCTAGAGAGTTCGGCAGCTACGTCTCGATAGCCGGCGATGGTGTCCTCACGCTCGAGGAAGAGAACCGAGGTGTCGTTCTCGATGAACAGAACGGGGTTCACCTCGGTGAACTCCATGAGCTGGAACGGTTTGCGACCGGCGTGGAAGCCGACCGCTTCGGGAACCACGCGAATCTCGACGTTGGGTCGCACGGACATGCTCAGCAGGTGATGCACCTGGCCGGACATGACGTCTCCGCCGGCCCCGGTGCGGCAGATCGCGTACTCGTCAATGAAGAACCGGAACTGCGGCGAGTGCCGCAGGTCGAAGACCTCCTGCCGCAGCCGCCGCACCTTCAGCTGATCAGGGATTTCCGCCGCGGGAATCGACGGCGTCGCCTTCATCAGAGCGGTCATGTAGTCGGTGGTTTGCAGCAGTCCAGGGATCACGGTCGTCTCGAAGCTGGTGATGGCGATTGCCGAGTCCTCCTGGGCGCTGAGCGTTGTCAGCTCCGGTGGGAGGCGGTTGCCGAACTCCTGCCACCAGCCGCGTTCCGTTGCGCGCCTTGCCATCTCCATGAGCTCGCGCCGCTTCGGGCCGGTTATCCGCAGCACCCCGAGCACGCCCGACATGAGCTCCGCGCTGACCGGCCGCTTGCCGGAGATCATGCGGCTCACCATGCTGGGCGACCACTCGAGCTCCCGCGCCAGGGCGAGCTGGCTCATGTCGAGGACGTCCATCTGGCGGGACAGAGCCAATCCCAGCTCCCTGGACCGAATGGTCGGTTCTAGATCGTTCATGCGACCGAACCTAGAACGCCGGCACGCCCGGCCGGGACAACGCCGCGACCGGTTCACTCAGAGGAAGTCTGCGATTGTCTGCGTTTGCGAAGCCCGCAAGTCAGACCGGAATCACCGTGGGGACGATCATCGGGCGGCGCCGGTACGTGTCCGCCACCCAGCGACCCACGATGCGCCGGACCGACTGCGCGATCCGGTGCGTGTCGGTGATGCCCTCGGACTCCATGTGCGACAGCTCCATCTCCACGAGCGCCACGACCTCGTCGAGCGCCTTGGGATCGTCGGAGAAGCCGCGTCCCGAGATCGTGGGCGGGCCGAGTGCCCGGCCGGTCGTCGAGTCGACCGCGACGGTGATGGCGATGAAGCCGCCCTCACCGAGGATGAGCCGATCCGACAGGGTGGACTCGCCGACGTCGCCGACCGAGAGCCCGTCGACGTACACGTGGCCGACCTCGACCCGGCCGGTGATGCGGGCGAGGCCGTCGATGAGGTCCACGACCACGCCGTCCTCGGCCAGCACCACGTTCTCCGCCGGCACCCCGGTCGCGACCGCCAGCGCGGCGTTGGCCCGGAGGTGGCGCCACTCGCCGTGCACCGGCATCACGTTGCTGGGCCGCACCGCGTTGTAGAGGAACAGCAGCTCCCCCGCCGACGCGTGCCCGGACACGTGCACCTTTGCGTTCCCTTGGTGCACAACGGAAGCACCGAGTCGCGCGAGCCCGTTGACGACCCCGAACACCGCCGTCTCGTTGCCGGGGATGAGCGAGCTGGCCAGCACCACCGTGTCGCCGGGGTGGATGCGGATCTGCCGGTGCTCACCGCGGGCCATGCGGGACAACGCCGACAGCGGCTCGCCCTGCGAACCCGTCGATACGAACAGCACCTGGCGCTCGGGCAGCTCCATCGCCTGGTCGAGCTCGACGAGCAGCCCGTCGGGCACCCGGAGCAGGCCCAGCTCGGTGGCGATGCCCATGTTGCGCACCATCGACCGGCCGACCAGCGCGACCCGCCTGCCGTGCTGGACCGCCACGTCGAGCACCTGCTGCACCCGGTGCACGTGGCTCGCGAAGCACGCCACGATCACCCGCTGCCCGGCGTGCGCGATGACGCTGTCGAGGACCGGGCCGATCTCGCGCTCGGCCATGACGAACCCGGGCACCTCGGCGTTGGTGGAGTCGACGAGGAAGAGGTCCACGCCCTCGTCGCCGAGCCGGGAGAAGCCCGCGATGTCGGTGAGCCGGCCGTCGAGCGGCAGCTGGTCCAGCTTGATGTCGCCGGTGTGCAGCACGAGCCCGGCCGGCGTGCGGATGGCGACCGCGAGCGCGTCCGGGATGGAGTGGTTGACGGCGAAGAACTCGCAGTCGAACTCGCCGAACGACTGCCGGCCGCCCTCCTTGACCTCGACGAGCGTGGGGTTGAGCCGGTGCTCGCGGCACTTGGCGGCCACCAGCGCGAGGGTGAACCGGGACCCGACCACCGGCAGGTCCGGCCGCTGGCGCAGCAGGAACGGCACGGCGCCGATGTGGTCCTCGTGTCCGTGGGTGAGCACGATCGCGTCGATGTCGTGCAGCCGCGGCTCGATGGCCCGGAAGTCCGGGAGGATCAGGTCGACGCCGGGCTGCTGGTCCTCGGGGAACAGCACGCCGCAGTCGACGATGAGGAGCCGGCCGCCGTACTCGAACACGGTCATGTTGCGGCCGACCTCGCCGATCCCGCCCAGCGCGATGACCCGGAGCCCGCCGTCGGCCAACGCGGTCGGCGGTTCCAACTGCCCGTATGTCACCGAAGAACCTGCCCGGCGCTCGTGTGCGTGGTGGTGGCGACGTACGCCGCGGCGGCGTCGGCCCTGGCCACCCGTGCGGCGGCCACGTCGGACGGTGGCGCGTCGTCGAGCGGCACGCCCGCGTCACCGAGGTCGGCGCCGATCATCGCGAGCTGCTCGGGGGTGGCGGGCGGCAGCGGGAGCCGCGGGTCGCCGGCGTCCTGGCCGCGCATGCGCAGCGCCGCCTTGACGAAGATGACCCCACCGACCCGGCCCATGGCCCGGCACACCGGCAGGAGTCCACGGTGGACGGTGCGCGCGGTGCTGACGTCGCCGCTCTCGTAGGTGTCGAGCATCCGCCGCAGCCGGCCGGCCACGACGTGCCCGATGACGCTGACGAAGCCGACGCCGCCGACCGAGAGCCACGGGAGATTGAGCGCGTCGTCGCCGGAGTAGTAGGCGAGGTCGGTGCTCGCGATGACCTCGCTGCCGGCGAACAGGTCGCCCTTGGCGTCCTTGACCGCCTGGATGCGCGGGTGCTCGGCGAGCCGGCGCAGCGTGTCGACCTCGATGGGCACGACCGAGCGCGGCGGGATGTCGTAGAGCATGTTGGGAAGCCCCGAGGCGTCGGCGACCGCGGTGAAGTGCGCGAGCAGCCCGGCCTGCGGCGGCCGCGAGTAGTACGGGGTGACGACGAGGAGCCCGTGCGCACCGGCCTGCTCGGCCTCGCGCGCGAGGTGCACGGAGTGCGCGGTGTCGTAGGTGCCGACGCTCGCGACCACCGAGGCCCGGTCACCCACCGCGTCGACGACCGCGCGGACGAGCTCCGACTTCTCGCCGTCGGAGGTGGTCGGCGACTCACCGGTGGTGCCGTTGACGACCAGGCCGTCGTTGCCCAGGTCCACCAGGTGGGTGGCGAGCCGCTGAGCCACGTCGAGGTCGAGCTTGCCGCTGGCGTCGAACGGGCTCACCATCGCGGTCAAGACTTGTCCGAACGGCCGTCCTGGCCTGGCGGTCGGGCACGTGTTCATGGGCAAGACGCTACCTCTTCGGCCAACCAGGCATCACTCCGACGCGACGTAGGACTCCGTCAGCTGACCGCCGTCGGCCCGGTAGAGCACGCAGTTGACCGAGCGGTTGTCGTCCCAGCCCTTCTCGGTCGGCACGATCGCCCGGTACTTGACCGCCTGCTTGTCGCCGGCGAGCAGCTCGGACCGGAAGACCAGCGTGCAGATCGGCTCGGCGAACGCGGTGAGCGGCTCGACGCCCGGGTAGCTCGGGTCCGGGAACTCCTCGTAGTCGTCGGGCGCCCGCAGCTGCACCTGCGAGTGGTAGAACTGCAGGTCGTGCGGCTCGGTGCACTCCACCTGGGCGCTGGCGGTGATCCGCTGCCCCTGCGTGAGCCGGCCGTTGAGGCACGCGCCCTCGGGATAGGAGCCCCAGCTCAGCTCGGCGAGCGTGCCGCCGTCGCCGTAGGTGATGGTGGGGTCGAGGTTGGCCGGTCGGCCGTCGTCGGGCTCGGGCTGGACGGCCCGGTGGGTGAAGAAGCCGCCGACGAACAGGCCCGCCGAAACGAGAGTGACGAGCACAACTGTGAGCACTGCTCTCATTGGAGAGCGATGCTCTCTGTTCGGAGCGGTGTTCATCGCGGTCGGTGCGTAGGGACCGGGGCCCGCGCTCTGGCCGGGGCCCTGGCCGGGGCCGATCGGGCTGGTCCGGGTGAGGCCGCCCGGTGGGGTGTGGGTGGCCTGGGCGAGCAGGCCGCGGACCTGCTCGGTGGACGGGCGGGCGGCCGGCACCTGGTTGAGCAGGCCCATGATCACCGAGGCGAGCGGGCCCTGGCAGCGGGTGAGGAACGGGACCTCGCTGACGATCGCGTGCATGGTCGCCGCGGTGGACGACCGCTCGAACGGCGAGTGGCCCTCGACCGCGTAGAACAGGACCGCGGCGAGCGCCCACAGGTCGGACTTGGCGTCGGCGTCGGCGCCCTTGATGCGTTCCGGCGCGATGTAGGTGGGCGAGCCGACGAGGATGCCGCTGGAGGTGAGCCTGGGATCGTCGGTCGACTGGGCGATGCCGAAGTCGGTGAGCTTCACCCGGCCGTTGGGCATGACCATGATGTTGCTGGGCTTGACGTCGCGGTGCACCACACCGGCCGCGTGCGCGGCGTCGAGCGCCGAGAGGAGCTGGTCGGCGAGCCGGGCCACGGCGTCCTGCGGGAGCGCGCCCTGCTCGCGGACGATCGCGGAGAGCGTCGGCGCCTCGATGAGCTCCATGACGATGTAGGTGTTGCCGGTCTCCTGCACGACGTCGTACACCGTGACGACGCCCGGGTCGTTGAGCCGGCCGGCGGCGCGGGCCTCGCGGAGCACCCGCTCCTCGAGCACCTCGCGCTCGTCGTCGGGCACGCCGGCGGGCAGGTGCAGCTCCTTGATCGCGACCCGGCGGCCGATCATGCGGTCCTCGGCGAGCCACACGATGCCCATGCCGCCGCGGCCGATCTCGCCGAGCAGCGCGTAGCGGCCCGCGATCAGCCGCTGCGGGATCGTCTGCTCCGGTGTCACCCCGGCCTCCTCCTGCGCCATGTCATCTCCGACCGGCGAGAAGGATGTCAGGTTCCCTCGTTCTTACAGGCTTCGGGTGAGGCCCTTGACCCGCGCGACGGCCGTCTGCTCGCCCTCGAAGTCGAGCCTGACCTCGTCCCGGCCGAACGCGAAGAGCAGTAGCTCCCCCGGCTCGCCGGTGATGAGCACGGTGTTGGGCCCGCGCTTGACCACGGTCTCCTTGCCGTCCGGCCGGCGCAGGACGAGGCCGACGGGGCTGCGGCGGAGCGTCATCCGGCCGGCGCGGGAGACGCCGGCCCAGGTGACGGCGTCCCGCTCGGGGTCGGGGTCGCGGGGCTTCCAGCCGGGCCGGGCGCGGCGGACGTCCTCGTGGTGGACGAAGAGCTCGACCGAGTTCACGAGGCGGTCGACGGCCGGGATGCGGATGGGCGAGAACACCGGCGGGCCCTGCCGAACGAGGTCGACGAGCTCTGCCCACGGCTTGCGGGCGTAGCCGTCCTGGACCCGCTTGGTGTACCCGGCGAGCGGCGTCAGCAGGATGCCGGGCGCGGCGTCGAGCCGGCGCTCCCGAACCACCAGGTGGGCGGCGAGGTCGCGGGTCTGCCAGCCCGTGCAGAGCGTCGGCTCGTCCGGACCCAGCTCGGTGAACAGGTCGCAGAGCGCCGCGCGCTCGTCGGTGGAGACAGCCATACGGCCGAGCCTACCCGCGGGTAACTCACTCCTGCCGTACCTGCGACTTCTGCAGCTGCTGGTTGGGGTCGCGGCTGGTGAGCAGGCAGAAGACGGTGCGGTCGCCGTCGGCGGCGTCGTCCCACGAGGTCTTGGAGGGCAGGAGCGTGACGTAGGACAGCTGGTCGGGATCGGTCGGCTCCACCATGCTGCTGTGGAAGATCAGCGAGCAGAGCGTGGTGGAGTAGGGCCGCAGGTACTCGTCGCCCGGGTAGTCCATCTCGGTGTTGTTGAAGACCTCCGACACGATCACCTCGAACTCGTGCGGGTCCTCGCAGGGCGAGGTGATGCTCGACGGGTAGCGCCGGCCGGCCCGCACCTGCGAGGTCGAGCACTCCCCGCCGCGGACCGCGAACTCCTTGATGTCGCCGCCCTTGCCGTAGCTCATGGTCGCGCCCTTGGCCGGGTCGGTCGCCGGCTCGTCGGTGAGCAGGGCCTTGCCCGCGAACGCGCCGCCGACGAACGCGCCCGCCACGAGCACCGCGACCAGCGCGAGCACCGGCCAGCGCTTGCGGCTCCCCGGTGGTTTCGTGCCGACGAGCTGGGTCGGGTTCGGGCCGGGGTACATGGCGGTCGCCGAGTGCGCGATGGTCTGGGTACCGGTCGGCGGGGTCTGGGTTGCTTGGGCGAGCAAGCCGCGGACCTGGGCCGCGGACAGCCGCGCCTGCGGGGTCTGGTTGAGCAGTCCCATGATCACCGAGGCGAGCGGGCCCTGGCTGCGGGTGAGGTACGGGACCTCGTTGAGGATCGCGTGCATGGTGGCCGCGGTGGACGACCGCTCGAACGGCGAGTGGCCCTCGACGGCGTAGAAGAGCACGGCCGCGAGCGCCCAGAGGTCCGAGCCGGCGTCGGCCTCGCCGCCGCGGATGCGTTCCGGCGCGATGTAGCTGGGCGAGCCGACGAGGATGCCGCTGGTGGTCAGCCTGGGGTCGTCGGTCGACTGGGCGATGCCGAAGTCGGTGAGCTTCACCCGGCCCGTCTGCGACACCATGATGTTGCTGGGCTTGACGTCGCGGTGCACCACACCGGCCGCGTGCGCGGCCTCCAACGCGGAGAGCAGCTGCTCGGCCAGCCGCGCCACGGCCTCCTGGGGCAGCGGGCCCTGCCGGGTGACGATCGCGGACAGCGTGGGGGCCTGGATCAGCTCCATCACGATGTAGGTGTTGCCGGACTCCTGCAGCACGTCGTACACGGTGACGACGGCAGGGTCGTTGAGCCGGCCCGCGGTGCGGGCCTCGCGCAGGACGCGTTGCTCCAGCACGGCACGCTCGTCCGGCGGCACGCCGGCAGGCAGGTGCAGCTCCTTGATCGCGACCTGGCGGCCGATGGTGCGGTCCTCGGTGAGCCACACGATGCCCATGCCGCCGCGGCCGATCTCGTCGAGCACCACGTAGCGCCCGGCGATCACCCGCTGGTGGGTCGCCTGTTGTGTCGACTCATGGGGCTGTTGCGTCACGCGCAGGATGCTACTGCGCGCGACACTGTCGTCATGGCGGCTTGGATCCTCCACGTCGATCTCGATCAGTTCATCGCGGCGGTCGAGGTGCTGCGGCGACCTGAGCTGCGCGGGAAACCGGTGGTCGTGGGCGGTACCGGCGACCCGACGCGGCGCTCGGTCGTGGCGACGGCGTCCTATGAGGCGCGGGAGTTCGGCGTGCACTCCGGCCTGCCGATGCGGCTGGCCGCGCGCAAGTGCCCGGACGCGGTGTTCCTGCCGCACGACCCGCCGGCCTACGACGCCGCGTCGGCGGAGGTCATGGCGGTGCTGCGGTCGTTCGACGCGGTGGTCGAGGTGCTCGGCTGGGACGAGGCGTTCCTCGGCGTGTCCTGTTCGGACCCGTGGGCGTTCGCGCGTTCCGTCCAGCGCTCGGTCCTGGCCCGGACGGCGTTGTCGTGCTCGGTAGGGATCGGGGACAGCAAGCTGCGCGCGAAGCTGGCGACAGGGTTCGCGAAGCCGGCCGGCGTGTACGAGCTGACCAGGGACAACTGGGTCGAGGTGATGGCCGACCGGCCCACCGACGCGCTGTGGGGCATCGGCCGCAAGACCGCGCGCAAGCTCGCCGCGCTGGGTTATCCGACGGTGGCGGAGCTGGCCAGGGCGGACCCGTCCGTGCTGGCGGCGCGGCTGGGGCCGTCGGTCGGGCCGTGGTGCCGGACGCTCGCGCTGGGCGCCGGGAGCACGTCCGTGGTCAGCACGCCGTGGGCGGCGCGGTCGCGGAGCCGGGAGACGACGTTCCAGGAGGACCTGGTCGCGCCCGCGGAGATCGCCGCGCAGGTCGCGGTGCTGGCCCGGCGGGTCGCCGAGGACGTGGTGGCGGAGGGGCGGCCGGCGGCGCGGGTGGCGGTGAAGGTGCGGTTCGCGCCGTTCTTCACGCATACGCGGAGCATGACTCTGCCGGCGCCGACCTCGGACGCGTCGTCGATCGAGGCCGCGGCGCTGGAGGTGCTGTCCCGCTTCGAGGACGACCGGCCGGTGCGACTACTGGGGGTACGAGCGGAGTTCAGCGCCGTCGCCGAGTAGAGCGGCACCCTCAGTGCAGAGCACTGCTCTCTGTTCAACGCGCTGCTCACCAACCAGAGCGGCACGGTCTGTTCAGGGCACGCTCTCCGCTCAGAGCACCGTCCTCCGACCAGAGCAGTGCTCTCCGTCCAGGGGCACGCCATCCGCCCAGAGCAGTGCTCTCCACTCCGCACACGCTCTCCGCCCAGGGCGGCGCTCTCCGACCAGAGCAGTGCTCTCCACCAAGAGCACGCACTCCGACCAGACCACCGCTCCCCACCCAGAACACTGCCCTCCGCCCAGGACAGGTGCTCTCCACTCAGGACACGCACTTCCGACCAGACCACCGCCCTCCACCCAGAACACGGCTCTCCACCCAGGACAGGTGCTCTCCACTCAGGACACCCCTCTGTGTCCGGGGCCGGCGCTCTCCGACCAGAGCAGTGCTCTCCACCCAGAACACCACCGAACCGACCAGAGCACCGCTCTCCACTCAGGACACTGCTCTCCACCCACAACACCACCCACCGACCAGAGCACCGCTCTCGGCCCGGAGCAGCGCCCGTCAACTAGAGCGGGGTGACCTCGTGGCCGGCTTCGCGGAGGGCGAGGACCGCTCGCTCCAGGTCCGTGGCCTTCACCAGGACGTGGTCGGTGTCGAACGTCGAGACGGCGAACAGGCTCACGCCGGCCGCGGCGAGCTCGCCGGCGAGCGCGGCCATGATGCCGGTGAGCGCGAACTCGAGCGGGCCACGAACCGAGAGCAGCCGCCAGCCGTCGTCCCGGGTCTCCGCCTGGAGCGCGACGCGGGTCGGGCAGATGACCGTGACGCCATCCGGCGCACTGATGACCGAGACGACGACCGGGCCGCCGAGGGAGAACAGGTCCGCCGGCGGGACGGTGCCCGCGGGGAGGCGGAGCACGGTGTAGTCGCCGGCGCCGATGTCGACGACCAGCCGTCGCATCGCGGTCAGCCCTCGGTGACGAACTGGCTGGAGGCCACCTCGGTGCCATCAGGGAGGGTGGAGATGACGAAGTCGTCGAAGACGTTGGTGGCCGCTTTTTGGAGCTGGCGAAGGCATTCGACGGCGAGCTCGCGGATCTCGACGTCGGCGTGCTCGCTGGCGCGCATGGCGATGAAGTGGCGCCAGGCGCGGTAGTTGCCGGTGACGACGATGCGGGTCTCGGTGGCGTTGGGGAGCACGGCGCGGGCGGCTTGGCGGGCCTGCTTGCGGCGCAGGGTCGCGTTGGGGATGTCGGCGAAGTGCTCCTCGAGACCCTGGAGGAGGTCGGTGTAGGCGGCGACACTCGCCTCGGCGGCCTTGACGAACTTGTCGTGCAGCACCGGGTCGTTGGCGATGGCCTCGGGCTCGACCATCTTCGCGTTCTTCTCCGGCACGTAACGCTGGGAGAGTTGGCTGTAGGAGAAGTGGCGGTGCCGGATCAGCTCGTGGGTGAGGCTTCGCGAGATGCCGGTGATGTAGAAGGTGACGGTGCCGTGCTCGAGGACGGAGAGGTGCCCGACCTCGAGGATGTGGCGCAGGTAGCCGGCGTTCGTGGCGGTGACGGGGTTCGGCTTCTTCCACGACTGGTAGCAGGCGCGGCCGGCGAACTCGGCGAGTGCCTCTCCCCCATCGGCGTCCGTGGACCACGGGACCTCGGCCGGCGGGAAGAACTCGGTCTTCGCGATGAGCTGCACCTTGGGCGACACCGTCTCCGTCATGCCCGCATGCTAACCGCCGCGATCCGCCACGCCGGTGGCCGACACGGGAGCATCCGGGGCCGCTCGTTCGTTGTCCATTCGTGCCGGTGATGCCCGTGATGTCACGATGACATCCCCCGCACTTGACTGATGTCAAATCTGACGTCATAGTGACATCATGGATCTCACACCGTATGTCGCCGCGTTGCGGGAGGACCTCTCCACGGCTGCCTCCGCCGGCGACGAGAACACCCGGCGCGCGGCCGCGGTGCTGGCCGCCGCGCTGGAGCCAGCCGCACGGCTGGCGATCATGAACGCGCTCTCCGACCTGGCCGCCGAGGTCACCGCCTCGCTGGAGGACCACGTCGTCGATGTGCGCCTCGACGGGCGCGACGTGCAGGTCGTCGTCACCGCCACGGGCGCGCCGCACGACGAGCCGCCGCGGGCGGAGGAGATGCCGCCGCCGGACGAGGGGGGCGACATGAGCCGCATGACGCTTCGGCTGTTCGAGCAGCTCAAGAGCAAGGCGGAGCAGGCCGCCGCGGCGCAGGGGGTGTCGCTGAACACGTTCGTGCAGCAGGCGGTCCAGGGGGCGCTGCACGGCAAGGGCCGCGGCGGCCGGGGCAAGGACTGGGGCCGGTACGGCTGGAACGAGTGGGCACAGGAGAACAAGGGCGAGCAGGGCTCGTCCTTGTCCTCCCGAGTGCACGGATGGTACGAGGGGTGAGCGGCATGACCGAGGACGTCGAGGACGTGGTCCGGCGACAGAGCTTCGAGACCGACGGGCCGATCGAGGTCGACCTGGGCACCGGCCCGGGACGCATCGACGTGCGGCTGGTCGACGAGCCGGGGGTGCACGTCGAGGTGCGGCACGACCCGTCCGGCGCGAGCCCGTTCTCGCAGGGGGTGTCGAGCCTGATGTCGTGGCTGGGCAACCAGTTCGGCAACCAGCTGGGTGACGTCATCCCGCCGAGCGTGCCGGCCGAGGCGGTGCGGCAGACGCGCATCGACCTCACCGGCGGGCGGCTCGTGGTGCGCACGCCTAAGGAGGTGCAGCTGCGCAACGTGCCCGTCGCGGTGTCTGTGCAGGCACCGATGGGCAGCCACGTGGCGGCCAAGTCCGGTTCGGGGGACGTCGTGGTGACCGGCTCGGCCGGGCGGCTGGAGCTGCACACCGGCTCGGGCCGGATCAGCGCCGACCAGGCGGCGGGCGTGGCCAAGATCGACACGGGTTCCGGCGTGGTGCGCCTGGGCCCGATGGCGGCGGGCGTCCGGGCCAAGACCGGCAGCGGCGACGTCGAGATCACCGCGCTCGGAGGGGTGAGCACGGTGGTCACCGGCAGCGGCGACGTCTGGCTGGGTGCCGTGACGTCGGACGTGCTGGCCCGGACGGGCAGCGGCAACGTGACGATCGCCGACGCGTCCGCCGGTCAGCTGGAGCTGCACACCGGCTCGGGCGCGATCCGGGTGGGGATCCGCGAGGGCAGCCCGGCGGAGGTCGACCTGTCCTCCGGCTCGGGCGAGGCCCGCAGCGACCTGGACCTGGTGACGAGCCCACCGGCGTCGGCGCCGCCGTTGCGCGTCCGCGGGCGCACCGGATCGGGCTCGGCCCTGGCCACGACCGCCGTCGACTGACTTTCACGGTGACCGGGGGTTGAACCCGCGAGTCCCCCACTCCAGAACCGCGAGTCCTCCGTTCGGAACGGGGAACTCGCCGTACCGGAGCGGGGGACTCGCGGCGTTTCAGGGGAGGGCGGCGCGGAGGGCGGGGGCCAGGGAGCCCCGGGACTCCGCCGCCACCTTGTCCAGTTCCAGCCACTCGGCCATCACCTGGAGCTCGGTGGCCAGCTCGGCCGCGACTCGTGGGGCGTGGGCGGCGGGTTCGGCGAAGGCGCCGCGGACCCGGAGGGTGCCGGCCTGACGGTCGGCCTTCAGGTCCACCCGGGCCACCAGCTCGCCGTCCAGGAGGAACGGGAACACGTAGTAGCCGTAGACCCGCTTGGGCTCGGGGACGTAGATCTCGATGCGGTAGTGAAAGTCGAAGATCCGCTCGGTGCGGGCGCGTTCCCAGATCAGCGGGTCGAACGGGCACAGCAGGGCCCGGCCCGCGACGCGGCGCGGTTGGCGCGCGTCGACGTGGCGGTAGGCCGGCTGGGGCCAGCCACGAACCTCCACCTTCTCCAGCAGGCCCTCCTCGACCAGCTCCGCCACCGCCTCGCGGCTGCGTTCCGGGGGCTTGATCCGGTAGTAGTCGCGCAGGTCCGGCTCGGTCGCGATGCCGTGGGCGGTGGCGGCGCGGCGGGTCAGCTCGCGGACGGCGTCCGCTGTGGACAGCTCGGGGGCGCCGTGGACCTCGGGCGGCAGCACGCGTTCCGGCAGGTCGTACAGGCGCTGGAAACCACGTCGGGCGCCGGTGGTGAGCTCGCCCACCGCGAACAGGTACTCGCACGCGTGCTTGACCGACGAGCGGTTCCACCAGCCGCCGCCGGCCCGGCGGCCGGTCATGCCCAGCTCCTGCTCCAGCGGACCGGCGCCGACGGATCCCAGGTCCTTCACGGCCGCCAGGACGTCGTCGAACAGACCCGGCGAGCCCTTGAGCAGCGACGCGTACCGCTCCCCCAGCCGCTGCTCGTAGTGGCGCATCCGCCAGCGGAACAGCGGCCAGTCCGCCACCGGCAGGAGGCTCGCCTCGTGCGCCCAGTACTCGACGAGCATCCGCGGCCGCCGCGCGCGGTGCTCCCACGCGGCGTCGTCGACGAGGGCCGCCGGGTACGCGCCCAGCCTGCTGAACAGCGGCATGTAATGCGCCCGCACCGCCACGTTGACCGAGTCGAGCTGGATGAGCCGCACCCGGTCGAGCACCCGCCGCAGGTGCCGCCGGGTGATCTCGCCCGCCGGACGGGCGTCCGCGAAACCCTGCGCTGCCAACGCGATCCGGCGCGCGGCGGCCGCACTGAGCGAGGTGGTCATCGAGGACATCCTTCCGGGACAACAGGTTTGCGGGCACGACTCTCCGCGCGGACCACGAGGACGACCGCGCACAGCACGGTCACGCCGCCGGCCAGCTGAGCCGGGCCGAAGCGCTCGTCGGCCAGGGTGACGCCCAGGAGTACGGCGATGACCGGGTTGACGTACGCGTAGGTGGCCACGGTGGACACCGGCAGCCGGCCGAGGGCGTACACGTACGCACTGAACGCGAGCGAGCCGAACAGAACGCAGTACGCCCAGCCCAGCCATGAGTTGGTGCTGACCGCCGCCAGGTCGACGCTCTCGCCGCGCACCGTTCCGCCGGCCGTGAGCACGAGGCCACCGACCAGCATGCCCACCGCCGAGAACGTGACGGGGTTGGGTGGGACGGGTAGTCGCGATCCCGCCACCGTGCCGCACGACCAGCCGAACGCCGCCACCAGCACCAGCCACGGCCCCCACCACGCGGCACCGTGCGCGCCCGCGACCGGCCCGCCGAACAGCAGCACCACCAGGCCGACGACCCCGACGAGCACGCCGACCAGGGTGACCGGTGGCGGCCGCTCCCCGAGGAGCCTGCGCAGCACGATGACGCAGAGCGGGATGCACGCCACGAGCAGCGCCGCGAGCCCGGACGCGACGTGCCGCTCGGCGACCACGACCAGCCCGTTGCCCCACGCGGGCAACAGCAGCCCGACCAGTGCCGCGGTGCCGAGCTGCGGCCGGGTCATCCGGAACGCGCCCGGCCCCGCGACGATCAGCACGGCCAGGCACAGCAACACCCCGGACACCACGAACCGCGCCCCAGCGGACAGCAGCGGCGGCATGGTCTCGACGCTGAACCGGATGGCGAGGTACGTGGAGCCCCACACGACGTACACGACGCCGAGCGCGGCCCACGCGAACCAGCCCGCGCGAGTGGCCGACGCGGGCGTGTCGATCACGGTGTCACTCACGACGACACGATCGCACGAACCACCGACAAAAAGTCGCCGGTTACGCACCGCGGCCGGGTCAGCGAGGGCGGAACGCCGAGCCGGTGACGCCCTCCTCGCTCGTCAGGGTGGCCACGCAGCGGTAGATGTCGCGGCCCTGCTCACGATCGTCCGGGGTGGGCGGCAGGATCTCGATCGACCAGCTGTCCGGGCTGTGGTCCAGCGCCTCGCCGAACCGGGACGCGAGCATGGTCTCCTGCGAGCAGACCTTCCGCACCGACGGGTTCGCGGCGAGCAGGTCCTGGTACGGGTCGACGACCTCCGGCGGCACCACCGAGATCGCGAACGTCTCGAAGACGTGTCCTTCCTCACATGGGAGCTCGCGGATGCTGTTCAGCTGCCCCTGGATCATCACGATCCCGCTCCAGCACTGCGCCCGCTTGGTGCACCGCGCCCGCGCGTCCGGCACCTCGGCGGCCGGGCAGCCCTCGGTGACCGTGGGCACGCCGTACCGGGCGGTGTCGTCCACCGTGGGCGACGGGCTCGCGGAGCCGGACCCGGCCGCGATGCCGCCGGTGCCGGGATCGGCGCCGGAGACGTTGCCGTTGTCGTCGCGGATCACGAAGTACCAGACGGCGGCCAGCAGCACGACCACCGCGGCCAGCGCCGCACCGGCCACCACCAGCGGTCGCCGCGTGGACCGCGGCGGACCGGTCGGTGCCTGGAGTGGCACCGGCCCGGTGGACGGCGGGTTCGACGGGTGCGCGGGCGGCGGGTGGTGCGGTGGCACCGACAGACGCGGCCCGGCCACCGTCGTGACCGGCGAGGTCACCGCGTGCCGCGGCCCGGCGTGGTCGCCGACGGTGAGCTGGCTCAGGTCGGCCCGCAGCGCGGCGGCCTCCTGGTAGCGGTGCGCGGGATCCTTGGCCAGGCCGCGACGCAGGATCGCCATGAACTGGGGCGCGATGCCGGGGATGTCCTCGATCGGGCTGTCGTGCCGGCGGACGATCTCGGGCACGCTCAGCTCTCCGGAAGCCGGGAACCGCGGCGGGTAGCCGGCGAGCAGCGTGTACAGCGTGGCGGTGAGCGCGTAGACGTCGGACTGGACGGTGGGCGGGTGCAGGTGGAACGCCTCGGGTGCGGCGTAGGCCGGGGTGAGCGCGGCCAGCGTCACCGACGAGTCGCGGCCCGCCTCGACCACCGCGGCCAGGCCGAAGTCGGCGAGCCCGACCGTGCCGTAGCGCTTGACGAGGATGTTGCCCGGCTTGATGTCGCGGTGCAGCACGCCCAAGTCGTGCGCGGCGGCCAGCGCGTCGGCGATCTTCTGGCCGATCTCGGCGACCTCCCGCGGCGACATCCGGCCCCGCTCGGCCAGCGAGCCGCCCGCGCACAGCTCCATCACCAGGTACGGCCGGGCGTCGGGCAGCACGCCGGCGTCGTAGATCTCGACGACGTGCGGGTGGCCGGAGAGCCGGCCGGCGGCGCGGACCTCGCGGAGGAACCGGCGCTGGTCGCGGTCGTCGAGGATGAGCCGGGAGTCGACCTTGACGGCGACCTCGCGGTCGACGGTGACCTGGCGGGCGCGGTAGACGACGCCGAAACCGCCGCGCCCCAGCACGTCGATGACCTCGTAGCCCGGGACCGACACTGCACTCACGACTCCCCCTCGCGAGCTCGGTCGAGCCGCTCGCGGTGACCCTGTGCCAATGGTTCCCTCGCAAGCTCACTCACGACTCCCCCTCGCGAGCTCGGTCGAGCCGCTCGCGGTGACCCTGTGCCAATGGTTCGCTCGCAAGCTCACTCACGACAGCAGAGGGTACGGGCCGGGTCCGACGGTCCCGCACGGAGTTGGGCCGATCGGCGGCCGGTAGGTTGCCGTGCATGGCCGATGCCACCGTCCGCCCCGCCGTGCCCGCCGACGCCCCGGAGATCGCCCGCCTCCAGCTCGACACCTGGCGGGACGCCTACGCGTCGCTGCTCCCGCCCGAGGTGCTCGCGAGCATCGACACCGGCGAGACCGAGGAGACCTGGCGCAAGACGATCGAGCAGGGCCCCGCACGGGTGTTCGTGGCGCTCGAGGGCGACTGGCTGGTCGGGTTCGTCGCGGCCGGGCCGGCGCCGGCGGACGAGACCGCGAGCGCCGACGGCTCGCCGGCCAAGGACTCGGCGGCGGTCACCCTGGTCAGCACGCTGCTCGTGGAGCCGCGGTGGGCCCGGCGCGGGCACGGCGGGCGGCTGCTGGCCGAGGCCGGCCGGGCCATGCGGGCGGCCGGGTCGTCCCGGGGGATCGCGTGGGTACCGGAGCCCGACCCGGTGTCGCTCGGGTTCTACCGGCGCGCGGGATGGGTGGCCGACGGCACGGTCCGTACGCTGGACGCCGGCGGGCGACCGCTGCGTGAGGTTCGGCTGACCGGCACGCTACGTATTGAACTGTCCTGACCGGCGACACGTGTAGGTAGGCAACACGTACTCTGTTCGCGGTCCTCGATGTCGCAAGGAGTTACCTGGTGCTTGCGTGGCTGTGCCTCACTCTCGGTGTCGCCTTCAGCTCCGCACTCCTCCCGCTGATCAGCATCGAGATCTTCCTCGTCGGGCTCGCCATGCAGGAGCCGAGCATCCCGTGGCTGGCGCTCGGCGCGGTGGTCGCGGTCGGACAGGTCGGCGGCAAGCTGTTCTACTACTACGCCGCGCGCGGCCAGTTCCACCTGCCGCACTGGCTGCACCGCAGGCGGCGGACCGGCGCCCCGATGACCGCGCGGCGGATCCGCTGGCAGCTGCGTACCAAGCGCCTCCGCGGCTGGGTCGAGACCCTGCGCGAGAAGTGCCACCGGCACCCGCACTGGATGGTCGGGACCTACGGGATCAGCTCGGTGCTCGGCCTGCCCCCGTTCATGGCGACGTCGGTGCTGGCGGGGATGGTGCGGATGAGCCTGTCGGTCTTCCTCGGCGCCGGACTCGTCGGGCGGTTCATCCGGTTCAGCGCGGTCGCCGCGTCACCCGCCCTGTTCGCGGGCTGGATCTTCTGAACGTCGTGCTGCGCACCGAACGGCTGTCGCTCTCCCGGCCGGAGCCCGGCGACATCGACGCGATCCTCGCCGTGCACAGCGATCCGCGGACGGTCGCGCACAACCCGTCCGACGCGCTGGCCACCCGCGCCGAGGCCGAGGCCCTCTTCGCGCGCTGGGACGAGCACTGGCGGATCTACGGGTTCGGCTACTGGGTCGTCCGGCATCGCGACGCGCCGGTACAGCTGGGCTTCTGCGGCCTCAAGTTCATGAGCCTGCGGGAGCGGCGGGTGCTGAACCTCTTCTACCGGCTCGACCCGGCGAGCTGGGGCGACGGCGTCGCCGGCGAGGCGGCGACGGCCGTCGTCCGGTGGGCGGTCGCTCGGTTTCCCGACCAACCGGTGGTCGCGAGGGTGCGCCCGGAGAACATCGCGTCGCAACGGGTCGCCACGCGCGCCGGGCTCGTCCGCGCCGAGGAGCTCGACGAGAACGGGTTCGACGGCGTCGACTGGATCTACGCGTCGACCTGATGCCCTGAACGACGCGCTGAGGACGCTCAACGTCCCCAACGCGTCGTTCAGGGCATGGGCTACATCATGACAGCGACGTGGCTGGGGGACGTCAGACCAACGCGTCGTCGGTCTCCGGGACCAGCGCGACGTGGATGTCGTCCGGCCGGTAGTCGTTCAGCGGCACCGCGAACACCGCCGTCGCCCGGCCCTCGTCGGTGCGGGCGGCGTAGGTGAGGATGCGCCAGTCGCCCTCGTCCCAGGTGTCGAGCAGGTCGCTGGTCAGGCTGTCCGCGACCGAGCGGAACGCACCGCTCTTCCGCAGCTGCTGGATGGTCGACTCGAGCGGGATCGTGTACTCGTGGCCGGCCAGCGGGTGGGACAGGCGGACCCGCCAGCGGCGCAGCGGGAGCAGCCACAGGTGGTCCAGCTCAGGTGAAAGCGCTATCAGGACCGCACCTTCCAGCACGGCGACCGCGACGAGCGGTCCGGCCGACAGCCACCAGTCGGTCCCGAAGGATGCGCATACACCGAGCGCCACCATCAGCCCGACGCGCAGGAAGCCCCGCGCCCGCACCGGGGTGTGCTTGTCCCCCAGGCAGCCGCACGACGAGTCCGGGGCCTTCACCCGGGCGTAGGTCAGGTACCCGAGCATCCCGACGCCGAGCGCCGCCGCGAGGTACGCCTCGACCGCGAACACGGGCGGCAGCACCAGCAACGCGCCGAGCAGGAGCTCGACACCGGCCACCGCGCGGTAGGCGGTCACCACGTGCCGCTCCCCCACCAGGCGCTTGAGCGCCGAGCGCCGGGCGGCCTCGGGCGCGCGGAGCTTCACGACGCTCGCCCACAGGAGCACCCCGCCGAGCACCAGCTGTTGCACGCTCGCCAACGATTCGATCACCGCAGTCCTCCAGTCCGGCGCCCGAGCGCCACCCTCGCCGCGTCCGAACAGCGCGCGAGGGTGGCTGGTCGGGGCATTGGGTCAGGCCGCCGCGTACACGGTGGCCAGGTCGACCTCGTTGGTGTCCGGGCGCCAGGCGCCGATCACCTGTGCGTGCTTGCCCACCTGCAGCAGCGACAGGTCGCTGACCGCGGGCGTGCTGTTGTAGACCGCCGCCGTGGTGCCGGCGACGACGTGCCCCACGATGCGGTCTCCGTGGTGGTCGAGGTGCATCATGCCCCGGCCGATCGACGTGATGTGCACCTGCAGGTTGACGATGTTCAACCAGACGGCGTCGGCCGCGAGTGAACCGTCCGGCATGCGTACGCCGCGGGCGTACAGACCGTCGCCGACCTTGGCCGCGTCCGAGGTCGTCGGGCGCAGCTTCCACACGCTGGTGGCGCCGGTCAGGTGAATCTGGTGCATGCTCTTGTCCGAGCTCGTGACCATCAGCAGCCCCTTCTTGAGGCTGATGATCCGGCCCTCGACGAAGTTCGGGTCCGGGGCTCCGGCTTCGACGTCGAGCTTCATCGGGTCGGCCACCGCCTCGGGCGCGAACGACCCGATCGTGCTCGCGCCGACGACCGTGGTGGCGGTGCCGAGCACCGCGTTGCTGAGGAATCGCCTACGTGCCAACGAGTCCATGGCTCCCCCTAACTGTGAATCGCGACGGGCATGATCCCGCTGGACAGGTTGCCGATGGCGCTGTACGCCGACGGGGTCAGGTCGAGCAACCGGTTGGTCGCGCAGTTGCCGGAGCAGCACGAACGCTCGCCGCACCACAGGTCGGTCTGCGGCCCGCAGTCGGCGATGCGCACCGCGATCTCGGTGCTGCGGCAGAGGTTGCGGACGTAGAAGGTGTGCCCGCAGGTGCGGCGCAGCAGGCTGTCGCCGCACCGGTCCGGCCGGGTGATGGCGAAGCAGGCGTCGGAGGTGTTCGGCCAGGCGCAGTGGCGACTGCCGGACTGGCAGTTGCCGCACGCGCCACCGCCCGCGGAGCCGCAGGGGCCCCAGCCGGAGCCGCAACAGAACCACGATGTCTCGGCGGTGGTCGGCGCCATGACGCCGACGTCGGGAGGTGCCATGAGTCATTCCCTTCGGGGAGCCCCGGCATCGACCGATCGCACACGTTTCGGGCATGGCGAGCTGGGGTGAGCCCGCGTGCAGGAACGCGAGCTCACCCTGTCTCTCGCCTGGCCCTCATCGCGCGCGAGTCCCGGTAACGATGGCAGGGTGGGACTTTCGCACGAACAGACGGGAGTTGGTTAGCTACTGACAGGCTCCGACGCTACTGGCTGGTTCTGGTTCTCACACCTACCGAGCGGAGTAGCGTTGCTCCGCAAACGGCGCAACTTGGACACCGTTTTCCCAGATAGAACGTTTCAATGCCCGGCCGACACCAGCAGTACCATTTCCCGAAATACGACATTGGGGAGATCGTGGATGGCCACGGAGAACCCTGCTCGCACCAAGCGATCACGCTCCTCGCTGCCGCGTGACCTACAGGGCGAGCAGGTTCTCCAGGCCGACCGTCAAGCCGGGGCGGTCCAGGATCTCGCGGACACCCAGCAGCACACCGGGCATGAAGGACTTCCGGTCCAGCGAGTCGTGCCGGATGGTGAGGGTCTCGCCCTCGCCGCCGAACAACAGCTCCTGGTGGGCCACCAGACCCGCGAGGCGGACCGAGTGCACGCGGACGTCCTCGACCAGCGCGCCGCGCGCACCGTCCACTTCGGACGTCGTGGCGTCCGGGGACCTCTTGCCCTGGCCCGCCGCCGAGCGCGCCGCCGCCACCAGCCGGGCGGTGTGGGCGGCCGTTCCCGATGGGGCGTCCGCCTTTCCGTTGTGGTGCAGCTCGATGATCTCCACCGTCGGGTAGTAGCGCGCCGCCAGCTCGGCGAAGCGCATCGACAGCACGGCACCGAGCGCGAAGTTCGGCGCGATCAGCACACCCAGCTCCGGCTTCGGCTCCAGCCACTGGCGGACCGTGTCGAGCTTCGCCACGCCGAAGCCCGACGTTCCCACGACGCACCGGATGTCCTGGTCCACACAGAACCGGATGTTGTCCAGCACGACATCCGGGTGCGTGAAGTCGACGACCACCTCGGCGCCGGCGTCCGCGACGTCGAACATCCAGTCGCCGACGTCGATCATGGCGACGACTTCCATGTCGTCGGCGGCCTCGACCGCCCGGCAGACCTCCGCGCCCATGCGGCCGCGGGCGCCCAGCACGCCTACCCGGATCGGGTTGTCCTCGTTGCGAGAAGCCAACAGGATCACCTCACCACTTCGGCCGGCACGTCGTTCGGGTGGGCGTAAGGCCCCACGACCGCGGTGGCGACGGGGCGGGTCAGGAGCTTGCCGGCCAGCGACGCCACCTCCTCGGCGGTGACCGACTCGATGTGCTCGAGCGTCTGCTCCACCGTCAGGTACTCCGCGTAGCTGAGCTCACCCTTGCCGATGCGCGACATCCGCGAGCTCGTGTCCTCGAGACCCAGCACGAGACTCCCCCGCAGCTGGCCCTTCGCCCGCTCGACCTCGGCCTCGGACAGCCCGGAGCGGGCGACGTCACCGAGTACCTCGTGCACCACGCCGGCGACCGACCCGAGCCGGTCCGGCTGGCACCCCGCGTACACCGAGAGATGCCCGGTGTCCGCATAGGACGCCACCGACGAGTACACCTGGTAGGCCAACCCGCGCCGTTCGCGAACCTCCTGGAACAGCCGCGAGCTCATGCCGCCGCCGAGTGCGGTGTTGAGCACGCCGAGCACCCAGCGGCGCTCGTCGTGCCGGTCCAGTGCCCGGACCCCGAGCATCAGGTGCGCCTGCTCGGTGTCGTCGGTGTGCAGCACCAGCTTTCGGGGCGCGGCGACCCGCGCCCGGCCGGTGCGCGGGCCACCCGGCGGGCGGTCCCCGACCAGCCGGTCTTTCAGCAGCCGGCGGGCGTGCCGGAGCACCTCGCCGTGGGTGATGTTGCCGGCCGCCGCCAGCACCATGCGGGGCATGGCGTAGCGGCGCTTGTAGAAGCCGTGCAACGAGGTGCGCGACATCGACGTGATCGACTGCTCGGTGCCCAACACCGGCCGCCCCAGCGGATGGTCGGTGAGCAGGGCCTCGATGAACGTGTCGTGCAGCAGGTCCTCGGGGTCGTCGTCGCGCATGGCGATCTCCTCGAGGACCACGCTGCGCTCGGTCTCCATGTCCTTCTCCGCCAGCAAAGCGTCGAAGACCACATCGGACACGAGATCCATCGCGAGCGGCAGGTCGCTGTCGAGCACGTGCGCGTAGTAGCACGTGTGCTCCTTGGCGGTGAACGCGTTGAGCTCACCGCCGACCGCGTCGATCTCCTCGGCGATCCGCACCGCCGAGCGGCGCGCGGTTCCCTTGAACAGCAGGTGTTCCAGGTAATGCGCGGCCCCCGCGACGGACTGCTGCTCGTCGCGGGAGCCGACGCCGACCCAGATGCCGACCGACGCCGAACGGACACCCGGGACCTGCTCGGTGATGACCCGCAGGCCACCGGGCAACACGGTGCGCTTGACCACGCACCCACCGTCGGCCCGTTCCAGGACCCGGGTGCTTCCGTTCTGAGCGAGGCTTGCGGAGCGAGCCGTGTTACGTGCCAACGACTTACGCCTTGGCGGGCTCGTCGGCCGGCGAGTCGGCCGGCGTGGCGTCACCCTTCGCCTCGGCGTCCTCGTTGACCAGCACCAGGCTGATCTTGCCGCGCTGGTCGATGTCCGCGATCTCCACCCGGAGCTTGTCGCCGACCTTGACGACGTCCTCGACCTTGCCGATGCGCTTTCCGTTGCCCAGCTTGGAAATGTGCACCAGGCCGTCCTTGCCCGGGAGCAGCGAGACAAAGGCGCCGAACGCGGCGGTCTTGACCACCGTGCCCAGGAACCGCTCGCCGATCTTGGGCAGCTGCGGGTTGGCGATGGCGTTGATCAGGTCGATCGCCGCGTCCGCGGACGGACCGTCCGACGCGCCGACGTAGATCGTGCCGTCGTCCTCGATCGAGATGTCGGCACCGGTCTGCTCGGTGATCGAGTTGATCATCTTGCCCTTCGGGCCGATGACCTCGCCGATCTTGTCGACCGGGATCTTGACGCTGGTGACGCGCGGCGCGAACGGGCTCATCTCGTCGGGCTTGTCGATGGCCTCGGCCATGACCTCGAGGATGGTGAGCCGGGCGTCGCGAGCCTGGGACAGCGCCGCGCCGAGCACCTCGGACGGGATGCCGTCCAGCTTGGTGTCCAGCTGCAGCGCGGTGACCAGATCCTTGGTGCCGGCGACCTTGAAGTCCATGTCGCCGAACGCGTCCTCGGCGCCGAGGATGTCGGTGATCGCCACGTACTCGGTCTTGGGGCCGTCGCCTGTGTCGATCACGTCGGACACCAGGCCCATCGCGATGCCGGACACCGGCGCCTTGAGCGGCACGCCGGCGTTGAGCAGCGACATGGTCGACGCGCAGACCGAGCCCATCGAGGTGGACCCGTTCGAGCTGAGTGCCTCGGAGACCTGGCGGATGGCGTAGGGGAACTCCTCGCGCTTGGGCAGCACCGGCACCAGCGCCCGCTCGGCGAGCGCGCCGTGGCCGATCTCGCGCCGCTTGGGCGAGCCGACCCGACCGGTCTCACCGGTGGAGAACGGCGGGAAGTTGTAGTGGTGCAGGTAGCGCTTGTGCGTCTCGGGGGACAGCGAGTCGATCTGCTGCTCCATGCGCAGCATGTTCAGCGTGGTGACACCCAGGATCTGGGTCTCGCCGCGCTCGAACAGCGCCGAGCCGTGTGCCCGCGGGATGAGCGCGACCTCCGCGGAGAGCTGCCGGATGTCGGTGATGCCGCGGCCGTCGATGCGCACCTTGTCGCGGAGGATCCGCTGGCGGACCAGCTTCTTGTTCAGCGCCCGGAACGCGGCGCCGACCTCTTTCTCGCGGCCCTCGAACGCGCCGCCGTCGACCGCGCCGACCTTCTCCAGGGTGGCGGCCTTGATCTCGTCGAGCTTGGCCTCCCGCTCCTGCTTGCCGGCGATGGTGAGCGCCTGGGCGAGCTCGTCGGACACCGCGGCCGTCACGGCCTCCAGCGCGTCGGGCTGGTAGGCCGGGAAGGTCGGGTACTCGCGGGTCTGCTTGGCGGCGACCTCGGCCAGCCGCGCCTGCGCCTCGCACAGCACCTTGATGAACGGCTTCGCGGCCTCGAGACCGCCCGCCACGACCTCCTCGGTGGGCGCGACGGCCCCGTCCGCGACGAGGTCCAGCACGTTGTCGGTGGCCTCGGCCTCGACCATCATGATCGCGACGTCACCGGAGTCGACCACGCGACCGGCGACGACCATGTCGAACGCGGCCTTCGCCAGCTGCTCGTGGGTGGGGAACGCGACCCACTGCTCGCCGACGAGCGCCACCCGCACGCCACCGACCGGGCCGGAGAACGGCAGGCCGGAGAGCTGGGTGGAGGCGGACGCGGCGTTGATGGCGACCACGTCGTAGAGGTCCTGCGGGTTGAGGCTCTGGATGGTGATGACGACCTGGATCTCGTTGCGCAGACCGTCCACGAAGGACGGGCGCAGCGGGCGGTCGATCAGTCGGCAGGTGAGGACGGCGTCGGTGGACGGCCGGCCCTCGCGGCGGAAGAACGAGCCGGGGATGCGGCCCGCGGCGTACATCCGCTCCTCGACGTCCACGGTCAGCGGGAAGAAGTCGAAGTGCTCCTTCGGGTGCTTGGACGCGGTGGTGGCGGACAGCAGCATGGTCTCCTCGTCGAGGTAGGCCACGACGCTGCCGGCGGCCTGGCGCGCGAGGCGCCCGGTCTCGAAGCGGATGGTGCGCTTGCCGAAGGTGCCGTTGTCGATAACGGCCGTCGTCTCGTGAACTCCAGCTTCGCTGAAGTCGGTCATGTATTGCTCCTCGTCATCGCGGGCGCGCACACCCCATACGGGGCACAGGGCGGGAGGATCGCGATCTCACGAGGCCGGTCTTCGATCGAAGCTCCCGGGGCGGAGGCAGCGATGCTGCTCGGCTGAACCCGGGAACCACTACCGAGGACCGGCGAACTGATCCCCGTACGCGGCGCGCATTGCCCTTGGTTTTCTTGTATAGACATCGGGGGAGCGGCCGGTTCGACCACTCCCCCGATGGGGTCTATCGGCGCAGGCCGAGTCGCTGGATCAGCGACCGGTAGCGTTCGATGTCCACCTTGGTGAGGTAGTTGAGCAGCCGGCGGCGGCGGCCGACCAGCAGCAACAGACCCCGACGCGAGTGGTGGTCGTGCTTGTGCACCTTGAGGTGCTCGGTCAGGTCGCTGATGCGCTTGGTCAGCATCGCGACCTGGGCCTCCGGCGAGCCGGTGTCGGTGTCATGCACACCGTACTCGGCCAGAATGGTCTTCTTCTGCTCAGTGGACAGCGCCACTCTGTGTTCTCCTCATGGTTTGAGATGTGCCGTGCGGTCCCGTACGGGATTGCAGGTGCCGGCCGCCACGGACCGCAGCCGGACCCAAACACCGAGGTTAGCAGGTGGGTCGTTAGCCCTGCTTACTGGCCAGTGCGACGCGGTCGAGCGGGGTGTAGACCGGCCCCTCCTCGCCCGTCTGCTCGCTCCGGAACAGCACCACCTCGGTGGCCGACCACCAGGTGCCGAAGTAGTCCGACAGAGCGTGCACCGCCCGGATCGCGCTCTGGCTGCCCGCGGCGCCCCGCCGCCAGCGGGCGATGGTGACGTGCGCGGCGAAGTCGTACCGGTTGGCGTTGTTGTCGGCGTTCATCGCGTCGGCCACGATGCGCAGCGCGGTGGCGTCGCGGCCGTCCATCGGACTGACCCCGACCCACAGTACGCCCGGGAACCGGCCGGCGCCGCGAAGCCGCAGGCGGGCGGGGGCGAGGCCGGTGGCCTGCCGGCGGAACCAGGCGCCGCGCCGGTCGGCGTGCTCGCGGTCGCCGTAGAAGCCGAGCGTGATGTGCCAGCGTTCGGGCGGCACCCAGCGCAGCTCGGTCTCGGCGGCGCGGACATCGGCGAGGCGTTGGACCAGCTCGGCGCGCACAGGGTCGGGCAGCTCGATGGCCGAGAAGAGGCGGACCATTTACTGGGGCTGGCCTGCCCGTCGCAGAAGGTCGGCGAGCTCGGGGAACCTGCCGTTGAGCAGGGTGGCCGCCGCCGCGAGGTCCCCTGCCTCGGCGACCCGGCGCAGGGCCGCGACCGCGACCCGGTCGTTGCGTCCGATGTCGACCGGCAGGTTGTCCCTGGTGACCGAGGGCCGCGAGGCGCGGACCTCCTCCAGGGCGCGCATCATGGCGTCCTTCTTGCCGGCGGCGACGTCGGGTACGAGGATCTTGCGCTCGAGCATGATCAGCCGGGCCAGGACGGCCGGGTTGCCGATCTTGGCGCGGCGGCCGCTCATGACCTGGCTGAGCATCGGCGCGCTGATGCCGAGCACGTCGGCGAGGAACGCTTGGGAGATGTCGAAAGCGACCACCAGGCGGCGGACCCGATCACCGAGGGGCTCGCCGTACCACTCCCGCTGCAGTGCGAGATTGCGCTGGACGATCTTGTGGTCCTCCACCTTCGCCTCTCCCCTGGTTCGCAAGCCCCTGACCGGGACCTCACAGCATCTTGCCAGGCATGTGCGAATTGCGTGGTCGATCCCGACAGGTGTTCGCATCTGCACGTAATGGCGGGTAACCCGACCGGGTGAAGCCGGCTCAGCTGAGAAGCTCACGGGTTCGACGCACGTCGAGGTGCATCTGCTCCACCAGGGACTCCGGCGAGTCGAAGTGTTCCATGTCTCGGAGGCGAGCCACGAAGTCGACCGCCACGCGTTGGCCGTAGAAGTCCTCGTCCACGTCCAGGACGAAGGCCTCCACCCGCCGCTCGCGGCCCGAGAAGGTGGGGTTCGTGCCCACCGACATCGCGGCCATCAGCGGCTCGCGGCCGGCCGAGGTCAGCAGGGAGAACTGTCCGGCGTAGACACCGTCGGCGGGCACCGCGGCGAACCGGGGGGTCGACAGGTTCGCCGTCGGGAAGCCCAGCTCGTGTCCGCGCCGGTCGCCGCGGACGACGATCCCCTCCAGGCGGTGCGGGCGGCCGAGCGCCGCGGCCGCCGCGGTCACGTCGCCGGCGTTGATGCAGGCCCGGATGTAGGTCGAGGAGAAGGTGATCTCCGAGGCCGGCGACGAGTTGGGCACCGTCACCAGCTCGGCGCCCTCGACCGCGAAGCCGAACCGCTGTCCCAGCTGGGAGAGCAGCTCGACCGTGCCGGCCGCGCGGTAGCCGAAGGTGAAGTTCTCCCCCACCACCACCGCGGCCACGTGCAGCTGCTCCACCAGCGACTCGTGCACGAACTCGTCGGCCGGCACGCGGGACAGCTCCAGGGTGAACGGCAGCACGCAGAAGACGTCGATCCCGAGCTGCTCGACGAGCTCGGCCTTGCGACGCAGCGTGGTCAGCTGGGCGGGATGACTACCCGGGCGGACGACCTCGGCGGGGTGCGGGTCGAACGTCACGAGCACGCTCGGCAACCCACGCTCCTCGGCGAGTCGCACCGCGCGGTGGATCAGCTCCTGGTGTCCCAGGTGGACGCCGTCGAACACGCCGATCGTGGCGACGCAGCGCCCCCAGCCACCCGGAACGAACTCCAACCCGCGCCAGCGTTGCACGCCGCTACCCTACGCAGGCACGCGTCGTCGCGGTGTGTGACACGGGCAACCGGCCGCGACCCCCTCGGGCGTGCCGGCGGCGACGCGCTCGACCTCGGCGAGGATCGCCCGGCGTTCGGCGTCGTCGATCCAGCGGCCGCGAACCACCACACCGGACAGCCGGGTCGTGTTCCGGATGTCGTGCAGCGGGGTCGGCGTCGAGCACGACGAGATCCGCGGCCCGGCCGGCGGCGATCCGGCCGGTGTCGGCGCCCAGGTACCGCGCGGGCTCGGCGGTCGCCGCGTGCAACGCGGCCATCGGCGACAGGCCCGCCTCGACCAGCAGCGCCAGCTCGTCGTGCACGGAGAAGCCCGGGTACACCGCGACCGTGCCGGTGTCGGTGCCGGTCATGATCGGCGCGCCGGTCTCCTGCATCTCCCGCACGGTGCGTAGCCGGTGCGCGTGGTCGAGGCCGCGGTGCATGACGAGCGTGGACACCTGCCGGGTGCGGCGGCGGGCGAGCTTTCCGTACAGCTGGCGGGCCTTGCTCTTGTTGTAGGAGCTGGCGGCGGTCCACTCGAGCTCGTGGATGGCCTTGAACCAGCCGCTGTAGTCGCCCAGCTCGAGGTGCCGGCACCAGTTTCGAAGGTAGGGAAAGCCCTATCCTGGGGCCAACACCGGGTCACCGACTCGTGCGCGCACGCGACGCAGATGGGCGGCTCGGTCACCCCCATCTTGTTCGGCCAGCCCGGCCAGTCCTCGCGATGGTCCTTCAGCAGCCACAACACGCCAGCGTCCGGGTGGTCGGCCGGGCCCGCACACACCTGACACAACAGCCGCAGCATCGTCCGCCGCTGCCGCAACGGATGCACCTTCCCGAAGTCCGGCCGTACCTGCCCGGGCCGGAACGGGGTGCGGAACCACAACACCCCGAACCTGACCCGGTCGGGCCACCACCTCATCCAGGTAGCCGATACCGCCCCCACGCTGCACCACCACATCCGCGTTGGTGATCAGCCACCAGACCGTCCACACGTAGAAGGCCAGGAACGGTGCCGTCGCCAACCGGGTAACGGTTCACGACGCTGTGTGATCTTGAGTGGGGCGCCGGGAGCGGTGCGGGTGAGAGCGCGGGACCCCTGCTACAGGATTCGAGTGCGCTTTTCACTCTTCTTGAGGGTGGTCAGTTCTTTCTCCATTCACGTTCCGTCTGTCTCGTCTGTTCACGGGGAGTTGACACCGGGAAGAGGTGGGCCTGACGTGGCACAACCCGAACTCTTTGGTGTTGGTCGAAGGCCCTGAGATCGAGATCCGGCCGGTGGGCATCCATCGCCTTCCTGCAGGTGATCCCCGGTTGACAACAGTTCACATCTATCGTAAGTTTTATGCATGCCAAGGCCATCGGCGGCGGAAGACGTGTTCAGGGCGGTGGCCGATCCAACTCGCCGGGCGGCGTTGGAAGCGCTCGGGCGTCGGCGCGAACTGCCCGTGACTGAACTGGCTGACGAGCTTGGCGTCAGTTTGCCGATGCTCTCGCGTCACCTCGCCGTGCTGCGTTCAGCAGGGTTGGTCACCGAGCAACGCTCCGGACGCCAGCGGCTGTACCGGCTGCGGCCCGAGCCACTGCGCGACCTGTATGACTGGGCCGCGATCTTCAGTGACTTCTGGACCGAACGACTCGGCAACCTGCGGACTTACCTTGACAGTCAGTCACAGAAGACACATGAGGGAGAGTGAGAAATGTCCCGCGACATCACCCTTGAAGTCGACCTGCCATACCGGCCGAAAGACGTGTGGTTCGCGCTGACCGATCCCGGCGCCCTGGCCGAGTGGCTGATGCTGGTGGACGGCTTCGCCCCGGTTGTCGGCACGACGTTCACGCTACGCGCCAAGCCAATGCCCGGCTGGGACGGAGTCGTGCACTGCGAGGTGACCGAGGCTGACGAACTCACCAGGCTCGCCTACACCTGGCGCGGGAGCAGGATGCGCAACAGCACCACCGTCATCTGGCGGCTGACCGAGCTGGGCGACGGGGGAACTCGGCTGCACCTCGACCATCAGGGATTCACCGGCGTCGCCGGTGCCGTGCTGGCGTTCATGCACAGTGGCGGGTGGAAGAAGATGGTGCGTGCCCGGCTGGTCGATCACCTGCGACGGGCCCAGGCCGAGGGAACGGCATGAGCGGGATCGAGTTCGACACGGAACTGGTCAAGGAACGCAACGCGGTGCGACTGTGGTTGCCCGCCGAACTGGCCCAACGCCTCGGTGACGAACGGTTGGTTCCCGCAGTGGTCACGATCAACGGCACGCCGGTGCGCACCACCCTGCACAAGATGAACGGCGGCTACATGATGGCCGTCAACAAGGCTGTGCAGGGCCAGATGGGCGCGACCGCAGGCGATGCCGTGCACGTGCTCGTCGAGCGCGACAGCGCCGAGCGCACCGTGGAAGTGCCGGCCAATCTCGCCGACGCGCTGGCGAAGGCCGGCGCCCGCGACGCGTTCGACAAGTTGACCCCCTTCCGGCAGAACGAGCTGCTGAAGTCGGTCACGTCCGCGCGCACGGACGACACCCGTGCCCGTCGCATCGACCAGGCCGTGCAAGCGCTGACGTCCACCGCTGGCTGACATCGCCGATCAGGGAATCGCTCGTCGGAGTTCGTGCGCTGACAACTTGTGGACCTAGCCTCGATCTTGCATGCGGTTGTGGGGTAGAGCGAGTACGAGGCGGTGATGCGATCGATCCTCACCGACGTGCCGACGCTTCCCGCGGACAGCACAACCGCGGTAGCAGTCGCATTCCGGGCCGTCGCACCGAAGCTGACAATCCTCACCGACGCCGAACGTGCCCTGCTGTCAGAATGGCTGGATCGAACCGGCGACGACCCGACCACCCCCGCAGCCCCGACTGAGACAGCGGAACATCCCTGACAAGCCATCGCGGTCGGTGCCGAACCGACCCTGGGTCAAGACCTTCTCCCAGGCGTTGATGCTCTCGACCGCCGCGGACCGCGCCGGGCGGACGCCCGGCTCTGCCGCGATGAGTGCGCTCTCGCGGCGGCGAGCCGGTTCCTGCTGCGAGGTGCCGTGAGTGCCAGCTACGAAGCAGAGTTCGTGCAATGCCATATGACCCGAAGTCTGATCGGTAGTCCCCTTGGTCAACATAGCCGCAGGTCAACAGCCGTATAGGGGTTACCGATGCTTCGCGTGTGGTGGGGCAGGTGGGGCTCGAATCCACGGCTCTAGGATTATGAGTCCTCTGCTCTCTAACCGACTGAGCTACTGCCCCTCGACTTCACTCGTCAATTGTCATGCAATGCAAGACCCCAATCGACGTGCAGCCACCGGCACGGTGATCACCGTCGACGGCGGGACGATCCTGGCTCAGGAGATGGAAAGAATCACGACCGAGCGCGCGGTCGCGCCCTCGTCGACCACCAGCGCGATCGCGTGGCCGGCCGGGTCGAACGCGCCGTAGGTGCCCTCGATCCCGCCGGCCGGCAGCTTCTGCCCGCGCAGCAGCGCGACCGCCTCCGGCGCGTCGAGGTCGCGGCGCGGGAAGGCCGCGGCGACGGCGTCGTCGAGGGACAGTGACAGGCCGGGCGACGACGCGAGCTGGTCCAATGTGGTCACCACGCGCAGGTCGAACGGCCCGACCCTGGTGCGCCGCAACGCTCCCAGGTGCCCGCCGACGCCGAGCCCGGCGCCCAGGTCGCGGGCCAGCGCACGGACATAGGTGCCCGACGAGCACTCGACCATCACGTCCAGCTCGACGACCCCCTCCGCGCGGCGGGTGGCGAGCAGGTCGAACCGGGACACCTCGACCGGCCGCGCGGCGAGCGCGACCTCCTCGCCCGCGCGGACCCGCGCGTAGGCCCGCTTGCCGTCGACCTTCACCGCGCTCACCGCGCTGGGCACCTGCTGGATGTGCCCGGTCAGCTCGCGGATCCCCGCCGCGACCGCCTCGTCCGAGACCCCCGAGGCGTCCACAGTGGACAGCACGTCGCCCTGGGCGTCGTCCGTGGTGGTCGACGCGCCGAGGCGGATCGTGGCGAGGTAGGCCTTGGTGTCCAGGGCCAGGTGCCCGAGCAGCTTGGTGGCGCGCTCGATGCCGAGCACCAGCACACCGGTGGCCATCGGGTCGAGCGTGCCGGCATGCCCGACCTTGCGGGTGCCCATGATCCGCCGCACCCGGGCGACGACGTCGTGGGAGGTCAGCCCGCCCGGCTTGTCGACGACGACGAGTCCGGGAGGCACGGTGACACGCTGCTTGGTTGCTGCTGGGGGCACGGGAACACATCCTCGCAGACGGTCAGGCGGGCGCCAGGTCCCAGGCCCGCCGCCGGATCTGCACCGGCACGTCCTCGCCGCGCGCCGCCGCGTCGAACACCGCCGCCCGGGCCCGGCGCCACCACACCGACGTCCGCCACAGCCCCAGCAGCAGCACCGCCACCACCGACAGCAGCGCGAGCCGGAACGCGGTCTGCGGGGTGAACGAGCCGAACGCGGACAGCAGCAGGCCGATGGCGAGCGCGGACCCGGTGATCGCGACGAAGCCGCCGACGTTCACCACGCCGGTGGCGGTGCCGACCCGGCGCAGCGGGTTGTAGTCGCGGGCCAGCGCGAAGCCGATGGTCGACGCGGGGCCGCCCAGGGACAGCAGCGCGAACCCGACCACGAGGATCGCCGCCGGCACCCGCCCGCTCGGCCAACCGAGCAGCACCGCCCACACCGCGAGCGCGGTGACCAGGTAGGAGACCACGAGCGGCGTGCGGCACTCCGGCCAGCGGCTGATCACGGTGCCGATCGCCGGCCCGCCGAAGATCGCGCCGAGCACGAGGACGGCGAGCATGCTGCCGGCCGCCGGCTCGCTGAGGCCCTGCGCCTGCACCAGGTACGGGAAGCCCCACAGCAGGCCGAGCATCGCCGGGGCGAACATCGTCGAGAAGTGCACCCAGAAGCCCAGCCGAGTGCCCGGTGTGCGCCACGCCTGCCGGACCTGGCCGAGCACGACCCGCAACGACTCAGGCTCACGCCTGACCTCCATGCCGGGCGCGTGGTCGCGGACCCGCAGCGCCAGCACGACGGCGTAGAGCGCGGTGGCCGCGCCGGTGACCGCGAACGTGGTGGTCCAGCCGACCCCGTCGAGCAGCACCGACAGCGGCAGCGTGGAGATCAGGTTGCCGAGCGCGCCGAGCGCGGCTGTGAACGAGGCGAACGCGGCGTAGCGGCGGGCCGGGAAGTGCGCGGCGACCAGGCGCAGCACGCTGACGAACGTCATGGCGTCGCCCACTCCGAGCACGGCCCGCGCGAGGAGACCGAGCGGGTAGGAGGAGGCGAACGCGAACAGCAGCTGGCCCAGGCCCATCAGCAGCGCGGCCACGGTGAGCACCCGGCGGGCGCCGTAGCGGTCGACGAGCAGGCCGGTCGGTATCTGCATGAGCGCGTAGACGCCGACCTGCAGCACGGTGAACGTGCCGAGCGCGGCCGGGCCGAGCCCGAACCGGGAGGTGGCCTCGATGCTGGCGACGCCGAGCGACGTGCGGTGGAAGACGGCCGCCAGGTAGACGAGCACCGCGACGGCCCAGATGATCAAAGCCCGTCTGGTCTGGCGGGAGTACTGCACAACGCTCCTGTTCGGTGTGGATCTTGGCCAGAGCAGCGTCGGTCCGGTCCCACCGGTTACAGCGCCGCACGATGCCAAATCGTTAGCCGTGCTAAGCGTGGGCTCCCTCACACCTCACGCGCGGACCGCGCCCAGCACCGCCCACCGGCCGGACATGGTCCTGGCCAGGACGGCGGCCAGGCGGACGAGCATGAACGCCGACAGCCCGGTCCAGATCCCCACGAGACCCCAGTCGAACGCGAACGACGCCCACACCATCGGCAGGAACCCGATCGCCGCGGCGGCGAGGGTCGCGGTGCGCAGGAACGCCGCGTCGCCGGCGCCCAGCAGCACTCCGTCGAGCGCGAACACCACCCCGGCCGCGGGCTGCATCGCCACGAAGAACCACCACGCGTGCGGGATCTCGGCGAGCACCGAACCGTCCGAAGTGAACACTCCCGGTAGGACACCGGCGAGCGCGGCGAACAGTACGCCCAGCGCGATACCGAAGATCAGCCCGTAGCCGGTGATCTGCCAGGCGAGGCCGCGGGCCTTGCGCTCCTCGTGCGCGCCGAGTGCCGCGCCGACCAGTGACTGCGCGGCGATCGCCAGCGAGTCGAGGACGAGGGCGAGGAACGTCCACAGCTGCAGCACCACCTGGTGTGCGCCGACCGCCGCGGTGGACTCGTGCGCGGCCACGGCCGTCGCGGAGACGAAGCACGCCTGGAACGCCAGGCTGCGCAGTACGAGGTCGCGGCCGAGCGCGAGCTGCGCGCGCATCATCTTCGGCAGTGGGGCCAGCGGCACCCGCTCGACGACGAGCGCCCGGAAGAACAGCGCCGCCGCGATGACCTGGGCGCAGACGTTGGCCACCGCGGAGCCCTCGAGGCCCCAGTCGAGGCCGTAGACCAGGATCGGGCACAGCGCGGCGGAGATCGCGTTGCCGGCGAGCACGTAGCGCAGTGGCCGGCGGGTGTCCTGGACGCCGCGCATCCAGCCGTTGCCGGCCATCGTGACCAGGATGAACGGGATGCCGAACAGCGCGATCCGCAGCCAGCTCACCGCCGCGTCGGCGACCTCCCCCGGTCCGGCGAGCAGCCGCGCGACCGGTCCGGCGAGCGCCTGCCCGGCCACGACCAGCACGACGCCGACCGCCACCGCGAGCCAGGTGGCCTGCACACCCTCGGCCACCGCGTCGGCCCGCCGGCCGGCGCCGTGCAGCCGGGCGGCGCGCGCGGTGGTGCCGTAGGAGAGGAAGGTCAGCTGGGTCGAGACCTGCGCGAGCACGATCGCCCCGACCGACAGCCCACCGAGCGGCACCGCGCCGAGATGCCCGACCACCGCGGTGTCGACCAGCAGGTACAGCGGCTCGGCGGCGAGCACGCCGAGGGCCGGCACGGCGAGCCCGAGGATCTGCCGCAGCGGCGCGCGCTCGTGCACGGCTCCTCCAGGTAAGGTGCTGATACGGTGTTCGCTCATTACATTAGCTGTAAGGATCGCCGATGGACAACGCCGATTACGTCGAGGTGGCGCTCCGCCTGGCGAACGTCCCGCTGAGTGACGTGGCCTCGTTGCAGGGGGCCCTGCACGACGAGCCGTGGTGGTCCTCGCGCGCGACCGCCGCCGACGTGGCCGCGCTCCGCCCGGTCGTGGCGGGCCTGCGCGGCGCGCTGGACCGGGCCGCGGCGGCCGACGGTCCCGGTGTGCTGCGCGAGGTCAACGCCCTGCTGGCCGACCACCCGCCGCGGCCGCGGCTGTCCGCGGGCCACGACCCGGCCGTCGCGAACTGGCACCTGCACATGGCCGACCTGACCGCCGCCCCGGCGACGGAGGTGGCCGCCGCGGCCGCGTGGGGCATCGCGCACGGGATCGTCCACTATGGACTCGACCGCTGGGGCCTGTGCGGCGCCGACGACTGCGCCAACTACTACCTGGACACCTCGACCAACCGCGCCAAGCGGTTCTGCTCGCCGCGGTGCGCGAACCGGGTGCACGTGGCGGCGTTCCGCTCCCGCCAGAAGACCGGCTGATCTTGGTGTTTGGCTGAGTAGGTGGAGTTGACAGTCGATCAGCGGGCCGAGTTGCGGGTCATGGTGAACAGTTCGGATGTGCCGGCCACTGTCGCTCGGGCTACGGCCAATCGGAGGAGGAGGCCACAATCGGACACATGTCATCGAGCACGTTCCCCATCGGGGGCGAGCACGTTGTGCGGCGCCTCGGCTTCGGGGCCATGCGCCTGCCGACCGAACCCGGACCGGCCAGGGTGAACGCCATCGGGGTGGCCCGACGCGCGGTCGACCTGGGCGTCACCCTGATCGACACCGCGCACCTGTACGGGTGGGGTGCCAACGAGGAGCTCCTCGCAGAGGCGCTGTACCCCTATCCGGACGACCTGCTCATCGCGACGAAGGTCGGGGTCGCGCCGCCGAACCCTCCGCACGACGCGGCGATCTGCGGCCGGCCGGAGTTCCTCCGGGACCAGGTCGAGCAAGGCCTGCGCCGGCTCCGGGTCGACCAGCTCGAACTGCTCCAGCTGCACCGCATCGATCCGACGGTGCCGCTCGCCGACCAGCTGGGGGCGCTGCGCGAGCTCCAGGTCGCGGGCCGGATCGTCCACATCGGACTGTCCGAGGTCACCGTCGGCGAGCTCGAGGAGGCGCGGCGGATCATCGACGTCGCGAGCGTGCAGAACCGCTACAGCATGCTCGACCGCGAGCACGAGGCCGTGCTCGACGCCTGCGCCGAGGCGGGGATCGCGTTCCTGCCCTGGCGGCCCGTCCATCCCGCCGTGACGACGGCGACGGCCGAAATCACCGCCGTGGCGGCCGAGCTCGACGCCACCGCGGCGCAGGTCTCACTCGCGTGGCTGCTCGACCGCTCGCCGGTCGTGCTGCCGATTCCGGGCACCGGCTCGATCGACCACCTGGAGGAGAACGTCGCCGCGGCGACCCTGCGGCTCAGCGGCGACCAGTGGCGCCGGCTCGACCGGATCCAGCCGCGCTGAGCGGGCGGGCCACGGGGGTCGGGGCAGGTCCAGCAACGCGACGTCGACGGCGACCCGGTCGCGGGCTGGCGTGCTTGAGTTGGCGTCTGGCGTGCCTGAGTCCGCCTCTCACGTGCCCGAGTCGGCCGGGTCGGACCAGCGTGGCGTCACCACCTGCCGTCACCGCCCCGCGACGACACGGCGACGCCACCGGACGACACAGCGACGCCACCGGACGACACAGCGACGCCACGGGACGACACGGCGAAGGGACGCGGGGGCGGCCTCGCCACGGCCGGTCTACCTCCGCAACCTATCCGCTGAGTACGACCGACCGGTCGAGGTTGCGAGGGTGGTCCGGGTCGAGGCCGCGCGCGGTGGCCAGGTGCTCGGCCAGCCGGTGCACGCGGACCAGGTCGGCCAGCGGGTCGCCGGCCCAGGTCTCGACGTGCGCGCCGGTCGCGGCCACCTCGGCCGCGAGCCCGGCCGGCGGCTCGCCGAACACCCAGACGACTCGGCCGGGCGCGGCGATCGAGATCGGGCCGTGCCTGTACTCCATTGCGTAATAAGACTCGGTCCACGCCTGGGCCGCCTCACGCAGCTTCAGCGCCGCCTCGTTCGCCAGGCCGACCGTCCAGCCGGTGCCCAGGAACGTGAACTGCGCCGCCGACACCAGCACCGGCACGAGCGGCTCGGTCAGGGCCGACGACGCGGCCGACGCCAACCCGCCGACGTCCTCCCCCAGGTGGGCGCGCAACAACACCAACGCGGTGGTGGCGAAGCGGGTCTGCACCACGGACCGCTCGTCGGCGAAGTCCAGCGCGACCACCGACCCGGCGGCCGTCGCGATCGGCGTGGCCGGGTCCGCGGTCAGCGCCACCGTCGGCACCCCGGACACGCGGGACAGCGCGGCCAGCACCTCGGTCGTCGTGCCGGAGCGGGTCAGCGCGAGCACCCGGTCGTAGCGCCGGCCGGCCGGGAGCTCCGACGCCGGCCACGCGTCGGTCTCCCCCTGGCCGGCGGACTCACGCAGCGCGGCGTAGGCCTGCGCCATGTAGTACGACGTGCCGCAGCCGATCACCGCCACCCGCTCGCCAGGTAGCGGCAAGCCGGAAACACGCAGGTCACCGGCCGCCGACCAGGTCGACGGCTGGCTGGCGATCTCCTGGGACAGGAACGTCACGACACACTCCCCTGCTCGAACATGCGCGGTACACCCACAAAACGAGCATAAAACACCGCCGCCGGGCGCAGCGGGCCCGGCGGCGGTGGAAGGAACACGTAACTCAGTCGGGCAGGCGGTCACCGGTGTCGGCGTCGAACAGGTGCACGGCCCCGGTCTGCGGCACGAGGCCGACCTTCTCGCCACGCTGGAACGCGGACATGCCCGGCGCCCGCACCGTGATCGTCTGCGGCGCCTCGGCCGCGTCGACCGACTCCGCGGCCGCGTCGGCGGTGGTCAGCTCGGCCGATGTCGAGCAGTACAGGAACTGGTCGGACCCGAGCTCCTCCACGACTTCCACCTGCGCCACGATGCCCTCGCCTGGCGGCTTGAGGGTCCAGCCCTCGGGCCGCACGCCGACGACCACATTGGACCCGGTGAGCGCGGACCGCTGCGCCGCGGTCAGCTCGATCGGCTGGCCGCCGATGACCGCGCCGGAGCCGTCGACCGTCGCCGGGATCAGGTTCATCGCCGGCGAGCCGATGAAGCCCGCCACGAACAGGTTCTTCGGCTTGCCGAACAGCCCGATCGGCGTGTCGCACTGCTGCAGCAGCCCGTCCTTGAGCACGGCCACCCGGTCGCCCATCGTCATCGCCTCGACCTGGTCGTGGGTGACGTAGATCGTGGTGACGCCGAGCCGGCGCTGCAGCGACGCGATCTGGGTGCGGGTCTGCACGCGCAGCTTCGCGTCCAGGTTGGACAGCGGCTCGTCCATGCAGAACACCTGCGGGCTGCGGACGATGGCCCGTCCCATGGCGACACGCTGGCGCTGGCCACCGGAGAGCTTGGCCGGCTTGCGGTCCAGGTACGGCTCGAGGTCGAGCAGCTTCGCGGCCTCCTGCACCCGCTCGGCCCGCTCCGCCTTCGGCACCTTCTTGATCTTGAGGTGGAAGCCGATGTTGTCGGCCACCGTCATGTGCGGGTACAGCGCGTAGTTCTGGAACACCATGGCGATGTCCCGGTCCTTCGGCGGCAGGTTGGTGACGTCCCGCTCCCCGATCCGGACCGCGCCCTCGTCGACGCCCTCGAGGCCGGCAAGCATCCGCAACGTGGTCGACTTGCCACACCCGGACGGGCCGACGAGCACGAGGAACTCACCGTCCTCCACCTCGAGGTCCAGCTGGTCGACGGCCGGGCGTTCGGTTCCCGCGTAGTAACGGCTCGCGCCGTCGAAGGTCACTGTGGCCATGGCTTACCTTTCCTTTCGCCGGTCAAAGACCGCACCCCGTTGTCGGCCCGGTGCGAAACCGGCGCGCGCGAACACAATCTAGAGCAACAAACACGTGAACACCACGATTCAGAATCACGACATGCCAAGTAGGCCGAGAGTAGGCCGACCATCGTGACGGCTCCACCTGCGGCAACGGCCTGCTCTCGGCCGGATTGGCATCTATCGGCACAGCTACTTCACCCCGCCCGCGGTGAGCCCCGAGACCAGGTGCTTCTCGATCAGCGCGAACAGCGCGACGACCGGCAGGATGCCGATGATCGACACCGCGAACACGTACTGCCACGCGGACTCGTACTGCCCGATGAACCTGGTCAGCGCCACGGTGAGCGGCTGGTTGGTGTCGGTGGGCAACAGGATGAGGCTCGCCGCGAACTCGTTCCAGCACGCGATGAACGTGAAGATCACCGCGGTGACGATGCCGGGCCACACCAGCGGCAGCATGATCCGGCGCAGCGACTGGGACCGGCTGCAGCCGTCCAGCCAGGCTGCCTCCTCGATCTCCTTCGGCACCGTCGCGAAGAAGCTGTGCATGATCCACACCGCGAAGGACAGGTTGAACGCGGCGTTCACCAGGATCATCGCGAACCGGGTGTCGTTGATCTCCAGCGTCACGAACTCGCGGAACAGACCCGACGCGAGCACGGTCGGCTGCAGCATCTGGGTGACCAGCACCAGCAGCATGAACGGCAGCTTGAGCCGGAAGTTGTGCCGCGCGGTGTAGTAGGCCGCCGGCAGCGCCGCGACCAGCGCGAGCGCCGTACCGCCGACGGAGATGATCACGGTGGACAGCAGGTTGGCCGGCACCGGTGTCTCCGGCGTGCCCCACATGGTCAGGAAGTTGCTCGGCTCCCAGTCCTGCGGGAGATAGGTCGGCGGGACCGTGAGGATCTCCGGGCGGGTCTTGAACGCACCGACCAGCATGATCAGGTACGGGAGCAGGAACACCAGCGCGACGATCGTGCCGACGACCGTGAGCCCCCAACGCTTCTTCTCGCGCACCGTGGGGCGCGGCGCGCCGACGGTGGTCACCGTGGAAGGGCGGTCGATGACGGTCGACATGATCAGTCCTCCCGCATCGGGCGCACGACCCGCAGGTAGATGCCGATCACCACGACCACCACGACGAAGTTGACGACCGACAGCGCGCTCGCGGTGTCGATCTGCCGGTCGTTCTGGATGATCTTGAACATGAGCGTCGTCGTCGTGTCCGCGTCGTAGCCGGGGATCGCGCCGGTCATGGTCTTGAGGATCGGCAGCGAGTTGAACACGTTGATGACATTGATGATCGTGGCGACCGTCAGCGCGCCACGCAGCATCGGGAACACCACGCGCCAGTAGGTCTGGACCCGGTTCGCGCCGTCGATCTGGGCCGCCTCGAGCACGTCGTTCGGCACGGCCTGCAGCCCGGCGAGGAACACGAACGTGGTGAACGGGACCGACACGAACACCGCGACCGCCATCGCGGACAGGAAGCCGGGCAACGGGTTCTTCAGGAAGCCGAACGGCACGTCCAGTATCCCGACGTCCACGAGGAACCGGTTGATGATGCCGTAGAAGGGATCCAGGCCGTAGACGAACACCGTCGAGGTCATCACCACCGAGGCCGCCCACGGCACGATGATCACCATGCGCAGCACCTTGCGGCCGGGAAAGCGCTTGTTCAGGAACTGCGCGAGCACCAGTCCGAACCCGACGGACAGGGCGACCACGCCGACCACCCACAGCGCGGTGTTGGACAGGACCCTGGACAGGTGGTCGAGCCCGAACACGCGCTCGTAGTTGGCGAAGCCCGCCCAGCCGCGGTCGGTGCCGAACCGGGACAGGTCCCGGAACGACGTGTAGATCATGTAGCCGACGGGGAACACCACCACGCCGCCGATCAGGATCAGCGAGGGGGCGAGCCAGGGCAGCGCCTGCAAGGTCGTCTGCCGCCGAGCTCGCCGCCGGAACGAGGCGTTCACCCGCGGTGGCGTGCTGTCAGCGATCGGTGTTGCCACTCGTCGGTTTCCTCCAGGTTGAGCATGCCGGGGCCCGCCGGCGGACCGGCGGACCCCGGCGGGGCGTCAGCCGGTCTCGTCGGCCTTCGCCTGGATCTGCTTGAGCACCTCGTCCACCGGCTTGCTCTGGATCTGGCCCACCAGCGACTTGAACGCGCCGGAGGTCGACCCCCAGGCCGGGTTGGTGGCCGGGTAGAACTTCGCGTCCGGCAGCGAGGCGAGGAACGTCTTCAGCTCCGGCTTCGACGCGGCCGCCTCGGCGCCCGACTTCGTGGCCGGGATGAAGCCCTCGTTGTCGTTGAACTTGACGTAGTTGTCCTGCTGGTAGAAGAAGTCGAGGAACTTGGCGATGGCCGCCTGCTTGTCCTCACCCTTGTCGAAGCCGACGAAGTAGTCCGCGACACCGAGGGTGGAGGGGCTGCCGTCCGGGGTCGGCGACGGCGCGATCTCCCAGTTCAGGTCGGGGTTCTTCTCGTTGATCTGGCCGACGATCGGCGGCAGGCCCTGGATCATGCCGATCTTGCCCTGGATGAACACGTCCAGCAGCGGGGTGCGGTCGGTCGCACCCGGGTCCGGCTGGGTGACCTTCTCGTCGATCATCTTCTTCATGAAGGTCAGCGCTTCCTTGGCCTCCGGCGTGTCGATCGTCATCTTGCCGTCGGCCTCCCAGCTGGCGCCGGCGCCGTAGGCGAAGATCGAGGTCTCGGCCTGCGCCTCCTCGCTGCCCAGCGGCATGCCGTAGCCGTACACCCCGCCGCCCAGCGCGGAGATCTTCTTGGCCGCGGCGAGCAGCTCGTCCCATGTCTTCGGCGGAGCGGTGACCCCGGCCTGGGTGAGGAGGTCCTTGTTGTAGAACAACGCCCTGGTCGAGGCCACGGTCGGTAGGCCGTAGGCCACGCCGTCGATCTTGGCGCTGTCGATGAACGACGGCTCGATGTCGGCCATGGTCTCCTTGGAGACGATCTCGTCGGCCTTGTACAGCAGGTCGTCGGCGCCGTAGGCCGGGCCTGCCGCGTCGAGCTCCAGGATGTCCGGGGCCCTGTTGTTCTGGACCTTGGTGTCGAGCACCGTGTAGATGTCGTCCCAGCTCTGGGTCTCCAGGGTGACCTTGATGTCGGAGTTCTCGGCCTCGAACGACTTGACCAGGTCCTCCCAGTAGGGCTTTGTCTTGTCGCCGTAGATCGGGACCAGCAGCTCCAGCTCGGTGCTGCCGCCCGAGTCACCCGAGTCGCTACCGCAGCCAGCGAGCCCGAGCGCAGCGGCGGTCGCGACCGCGACTGCTGTGATGACGCGCCTCAACTTGTCCTCCGTTTCCGCCGGGCCGTCCGCCTGGCTGATCGCCGCCGGGGTCTGGACCCTGCGCGGCGATTGGTTTATACCACTTGTTCGGCTCGTCGCCGCCCATCCGTGCTCAACCCGATGCAAGCAGTACCGGATCTCGGAGCGCGTCGCGCAACTTGACGAGGATGTCCTCGAGCTCGCCGACGGCCGAGAACCCGGCCGCCAGCCGGTGCCCGCCGCCACCGAACTGCTCGGCCGCCGCCCGCACGTCCACCGCCCCGGCCGCACGCAATGACCCGGTCCAGGAGTCCGCCGCGGACTGCTTGAGCACGGCCGCGACCTCGGCTTCGGCCGTCGTACGCACGACGTCGACGACGGACTCCACCTCCTCGAGGCGGACCCCGACCAGGTCGTCGAGATGTACGGACGTGTACACAAGTCCCCGCCCACCTGCCGCGTCCGGCTCGAGCACCGCCCGGTCCAGGACGGTGGCGAGCATCTGCAGGAAGGCGAACGGGTGGGTGTCGAGCAGCTCGCGCGCGGTCGCGGTCGGGTCCGCGCCCGCCTCGATCAGCCGCGCGGCGAGCCGGTGGGTGTCCGGCCGGGCGCGGCGGAACGAGCTGGTGTCGGTGACGAGGCCGGCGTAGACGCAGCGGGCGATGTCGGCGTCCAGCGCCCAGCCGAGCTCGTCGAGCAGCGCCATGACCAGCACGGCCGTGGCCTCGGCAGTCTCGTCGACGAGGTGGTGGGTGCCGTAGAAGGTGTTCGACGCGTGGTGGTCGACCACCAGCACCGACCCACCCGCCTCGGCCGTGGCGTTGACCCGGTCCGCGAGCTGCCCCAGCCGGGACTTGCTGCCGGTGTCAAGCGCGACGAGCAGCCGCGCCGCCTGCGGGATCTCCGCGGCGGGCACGACGAGGCCCGCGACGTCGAGCCCGCGCAGCGACTCGGGCACGTCGGCGGGCATCCCGAACGAGACGCGCGCGGTCACCCCGCGTCTGTGCAGGGCGAGGCCGAGCGCGAGTGCGCTGCCCAGCGCGTCCGCGTCGGGGTTCACGTGGGCGAGCAGTGTCATGTCGGTCGCGGTGCGTAGCAGGGCTGCGGCGGCACCAAGATCCGTGGTGGGCACCCGCACAGCCTCACGTAACCGGACGGCCGCGTCCAGTCCGCCTCCCCGGAATTAAAAGTGTTGGTTGCGTCCCAGCGGACGGTGCGGACCTTTGGTGGTTGGTGGCTGGGTACCGTCACGGTCCCCTGAGCTTGCGTTGGTCGGCGCGAGGCTTGTGCCAAGCCACGTATCCGATGATCCATGGGACGCGGGCTAGATGCGGGTGCCTACGAACTTCAGGGCGGCGGGGAGCACCTTGCGCCAGTACGCCGGCTCGTGGTCGCCCGGCTCGATCTCGCTCACCGCCGGCTTCGCGCGCTCGATGAGTTGGCGCGCCCCGTCGATGAACGGGTCGGCGTCGCCGCACCACACGCCCATCGGGACCCCGGCCACCTTGTTCAGGTTCTGCAGCGGGTCCGTGCTGCGCCAGTGCTGCTCATCGGCGAACGCGTCGCGCAAGGCTGCCTCCGGCCAGCTCAGGAACAGCGCCGGGCTGATCGCCGCCACCGCCGGGTCGTTGAGGTTGGCCGCGTAGTTCAGTGCGCCGTAGCCACCCATCGAGATCCCGAGCACGGCGAAGGGGTTGCCGGCCAGGCCGCGCTCCCCCAGCCACTTCGGCACCTCGTCGGACAGCATCAGCTGCGGGTCGTCCTCGTCGTCGCGCGCGACCCAGTACGAGTCACCACCGTCGACGGCGACGACCGCGAACGGCGGCGTCCCCTGGTAGTTCACCAGCGAGGTCAGCATCTCCGGCACACCGAGCTCGACGAACTGGTTCGCCCGCGCGTCGCGGCCGTGCAGCGCCAGGCACACCGGCAGGTTCGGCCCCGCGTCCTCCGGTCGGATGATCACCAGCTCCACCTCGGTCCGCCTGGACATCGAGCGAATCCGCTCGACGGTCACGGGCTTGACCTTCGGTGCCATCGTCGCCGGGGACAAGCCCCCGGGAGCTGACTCGGTTCTGGCCGTTCTGACGGGAGCGTCCGTTGACTTCGATGCACAGCCGGCGGCGGCGAGGCCTAGGCCAATAGCACCAAGCAGGACATCTCGCCGCGAACGGCGATTGTCGCCTGCAGCCACGTCTCACCCCAAGCATGGCGGGTAGTCGGTCCGGGGGCACGACAGTACCGAATCGTTACCTCCCATGGGACTCCGAGTGAAACTTTCATCGTTTTGACAGGTTCCTGTCACTATGACAAGGTGTCCGTTATGACTCCGTTGACCGATCGCGGGCTGGAGTTCTCCGAGCTGTTGGTCGAGGTTTTCCGGGTGAACGGCCTGCTCCTGGCGGCGGGCGACGAGTTGGCCCGTCCGGCGGGACTCACCAGCGCCAGATGGCAGATTCTCGGCGTCGTCGACCACGAACCGGCCACTGTGGCGCAGATCGCACGCACCATGGGCCGCACCCGGCAGACCGTCCAGCAGACGGCCAACGCGCTGGCCAAGGCCGGCATGATCACCTTCCACGACAACCCCCGCGACCGCCGCGCCCGGCTGATCGCGCTCTCCCCGCGTGGCCGCCACTCGCTGCGCCAGGTCGAGCGCCGCCAGGCCGTGTGGGCCAACGCGATCGCGTCCCGCGTGTCCTCGGCCGAGCTGCGCGCCACCACCGGGACGCTCCGCGATCTCGGCGACCTCCTGGAGGGCTGATGGTCATCCCGTTGCTGCCGTGCGCGTCGATCGACGACATGCTCGCGTTCTACACCGCGCTCGGCTTCGAGAAGACCTAGCGGCAGACCCGGCCGAACCCGTACCTCGCCATGCGCCGCGGGGACGTCGAGCTGCACTTCTTCGGCATACCCGACTTCGATCCCGCGGCCTCCTACGGCAGCTGCATCGTCCAGGTCCCCGACACCGGCGAGCTGCACCGCGCGTTCGTGGACGGGCTGCGCGCGGCCTACGGCAAGGTGCCGCTGTCGGGCATCCCGCGGATGACCCGGCCACGACGGCGCAGGAACGTCGGCGGCCTCGCCGGCTTCACGGTCGTCGACCCGGGCGGCAACTGGATCCGCATCTTCCCCGTCTCCTCCCCCACCGCCGGCGAGGCCGGGGCGACGACCGGTGGGAAGCTCGCCCGAGCGCTGGAGAACGCGGTCGTCCTGTCCGACAGCCACGGCGACACCGCGCAAGCCGCCAAGATCCTCGACGGCGCCCTCGCCCGCGCCGCGGACGCGTCGGCGGTGGAGCGCGTGGAGGCGCTCGCATACCGCGCCGAGCTGGCCCTCACGCTCGCCGATCCCGATCGGGCGAACGCGGCACTGGCCGAAGTCGACTCCATCGAGCTGACATCCCTGGACCGGGAGCGGCTCGCCGACACCCTCAGTGCCGTCGCGGAGTTGCGCGCCGACGACGACGGTCGCCGATAGGGTACGAATCCGCTGGTAGCGTGCATTTCACAGGCCGCGTGTGGTCAACTGGAAACAAGTCGCAGGGCGGGAGGTGAGCACCGTGTCCATCGCATTCGAGCACGCCATCGGTCCGACGACGGTCGATGACTGGCTCGCGCACGAGAACCCTCCGGACGGTTCGCGCGTCGAACTGATCCTGGGGTACCTGCACATGAACCCGCCACCCACCGGCCAGCACCAGTACATGGGCGACGAGCTGCGTCAGGTGCTCAGGCACGCCATACGCGACGGAGAACGCGCCGACCTGTACGCGGTCACCGGAGTGGGCGTGCAGATCAGCACCAGCTTGCGCACGGCCTTGATTCCCGACGTGTCGGTCCTCAACACCCGGCCGGCGGGCACCAGCTTCCCGCGCGAGAACCTCGTGCTGGCCGTCGAGATCTGGTCGCCGGGCAACAGCAGGGCCGAGCGCGACACCAAGGCCGCCGCGTACGCGAGTGCGGACGTGCCGTACTTCTGGGTGGTCGACCAGGACCGGATCGGTGGCCTGCGGGTGGTCTCGCACGTGCTCGACAACGGTCGCTACGTCGAAGACGTCGTCGCCACGCCGGGCAAAATGACCACGATCAAAGCAGCCCCGGTGCCGGTCACCTTCGATCCGGCCGACCTGTTGCCCTGAGCCTCACGGCCTTCCCGGGCGGAACGTCCCGGCCTTCACGCCGACGACGAAGGCGGCCACGCGGGACCGGTCGAACACCAGGGTCGGTTCGGTGTTCTTGGAGTCCCGCACGGCCGCCTCGTCCTCGGGCCATGCCAGCGCTACGCACTCACCAGAGTCAGTGAAAGAACTTGTCCTCCAGGTCAGGGTCGCCGGCAGGGGCGCTCTCATCGTGCTCCTCTCGCGGCTCACCCAGGGCGGTTGCCACGGTGGCAAGCCATGCGCGGGACTGTCCCTCGTCCAGCGCAACCCTATCCAGGTCGGCCGCGATTCGCCGGTAGCTTTCGACGGTGTCCTTGCGCTCCTGGAACACCGTGCAGGTCATGTTCTCCAGGAACACCACCGGGTTGTCCTCGATGAAGTCCATGAGCTCGAACGGATACCAGCCGCCGTGGGTGCCGGCCGCGTCGGGAGTCACCCGAATGGCCACCCGCGGTCGGACCGCCATCCGCAGGAGCTGGTGCACCTGGTCAGACATGATCTTTCGGCCGAACCCCGTGCGGGTCACGACGTACTCGTCGATGAAGAAGTGGAACGTGGCCGGGTTCGTGCGATCGAAGATCTCCTGACGCCTCAACCGCAGCTGTACCCGCTCCTCGATCTCCTCGTTCGGGATGATCGGCGACGCCTTCATGAGCGCCCGCATGTAGCTCTCGGTCTGCACCAGGCCGGGCACCAGCACGTTCTGGAAGTCGGTGATCGCGATCGCCACATCCTCGTGCGCGGCAAGGGTGAGGTGCCGTTCCGGCAGCCGGTCGCCGAACTGCTGCCACCAGCCCAGGTCGTAGGCGTCCTTGGCCAGGTCCAGCAGCTCGTCCCGCTTCGGGCCGGTGATCCCGACGATCGCCAGGAACGCGGCGATGTCCACCAGCCGCGCGCCGCGCTTGCCGCTGTAGAGCCGGCTTATGCGGCTGGGCGACCATTTCAGCAACAACGCGATCTGCCGGCCGTTGAGGCCCTTGGCCGCCGCCGCCCGCGCCAGGACCCGCCCCAGCTCTCGCGACTTGACGGTCGGCTCGAGGTCGAACATTGCGCACACCCCTCGTCACTCAGTGGTCAGATGCGACCAAAGTAGAACGAGTCGTGGCAGATCAAGGCATCCGCGCCGACGGTTTCACTCGGACGTATAGCAGGTGCGGGAAGGCCAATACAGCCCCGTCGAGCCTGCCCACGAATACCAGCCCGCCCCCGTGTCACCCCCCGGCGCCACCGTGTCGCCCCCTCACGTCGCCAAGTCGCCCCCCGGCGTCGCCGTGTCGCCCCGTGGTGTGGCCGTGTCGCCCCCTCACGTCGCCATGTCGTCCCCTCACGTCGCCAAGTCGCCCCCCGGCGTCGCCAAGTCGTCCCCTCACGTCGCCAAGTCGCCCCCCGGCGTCGCCAAGTCGTCCCCTCACGTCGCCAAGTCGCCCCCCGGCGTCGCCAAGTCGTCCCCTCACGTCGCCAAGTCGCCC
>NZ_WHTD01000154.1 GCF_009379765.1 Actinophytocola sp.
CCAGCCAGGACCCGGCCTCGCCGCTGGAACGGCCCTCGGCCTGTCCGAGTAGGCCCTGATCACCGGTCAGGTCAACGAATCCGGTGTGCCACCGGTCGGTGACCTGCTCGAACACCCCGGTTTCGGTGTTCAGGGTGAAGCGAGGCTTGCCCCGGCGGGTCTCATCGATTCCCAACGCCGACACCGGTTCGGGTTCCTCGGGCAGCATTGTCGTGGCGTGGTCGAGGAAAGCCGCGTTGACCACCGGCCAGGACAGGCCAGTCCCGCGCGGCCTGCGCCACCGTCCGGGCACCTTCAGCCACCGCACGCCCCGCCGCCCCACGAAGCCGCGCGGTCACCCAGGACGCCCAGCGCCTCCAACATCACCTCGAAGCCCCGAACAACGACCGTGCGACTCCCTGAGCCCGGGGAGTACCGAGCCGGAGACCTCAGCGAGATCGATGTTGCCGGCTCACCCGACCAGACAGTTCCAGTGGATCCACGCGGGCGGGTCATTCCGGCTGCGCAACCGCCACGCCTGATTTCCAGGATGACTCCCGGATGTAGGTGAGTTTTCGGGAGCACGTCGACGACCCGCCATTCACCGCCGGCCGAAGAAAATCGGCCGGCGGTGAATGGCGCGCGCGGGAAACCGAGTCGCCTATTGCGGGGGGTGCGTGTGCAGCGGGGATCTGTCGCCGACCAGCCACCGGTGGCCGAACGGGTCTGTGAAGCCTCCCTGGCGGTGGGTGCCCCACGGCGTCCGGTGGTCGCGGATCTCGTCGACGCTGCCGTCCGCGCCCGCCGCTACCGCGCGGTCGATGAGGCTGTCGGGATCCTCCACGAAGATCTCGATCCGGGCGGTTCGCGTGCCGCACGCGGTGGGGGTGTCCCAGCCGTTGTTCGCGGGCTCTCCGAGGAAGAACGGCGCGCCCTGGACCGTCAGGCCGATGACGCTGCCCAGGTTCCACAGCTCGGTGGCGCCGAGTCCCTTCGCATACCACCGGGCGGCCGCCGGGGCGTCGTCGACCGCGAGCATCACCGAGATCACCGGGGTGTCAGGCATCGGACCGGAGGCCGGGGTCGAGCTGGAAGACGCCGATCGCGTTGCCGGCGGGGTCGTGGATGGTCGCCAGCCGGCGCACCCCATCGTCCACTGTGGGCGGTTGGGTTATCTCGCCGCCGTTGTCGGTGACCAGCTTGAGCGTGTGGTCGAGGTCGTCGACGTTGATCCATACCAGTGGGCCGGCGTCGGGGGCGGGCGGGCGGCCGTCGATCCACTGGCCGATCAGGCCGGGGGCCTCGAAACTCGGGTAGGGGCGTTCGACGTGCCAGCCGAACACCTTCTCGTAGAACTCCGCCGAACGCCACGGGTCCCCCGCGGGGATCTGCAGGTAGCCGACCTGACCGTGGGCGAGGGGAGCTGTCTCATGTTCGACCATCGGAGTGTCCTTTCGCATCCCAGCCAGGTGCCAGGAGAAGTCGGGGAATGCTGTCGGTGAACCAGCGTTCGACGTCGTCCGGGCTCCACCCGCGGTGCCGGGTGAGCCTGCTGAAGACGACCGGGTCCATGAGCAGCCAGACGGTGTCGACGGCGGCGGCCCGGCTCATCCCGGGGCGCAGTGGCGCGCGGGCGACGAGCCCGTCGACGAGCCAGCCGACGGTGATCGTGCGCTGGGCCTCCTGCCGCTCGGCGAGGGCTTTGATCTCCGGATCCGTGGGCGCGGCCTCGTAGGCGGCGACCACGAGCTCCGCGGCCCGGCTCGCGGCCGCCACGAACACCTTGCCAAAGATCGCCAGGAGCTCCGCGACCGTGTCGCTGGCCGCCGCCTTGCGCGCCCAGTCCCGCTGCAGCACGGCGACCGGCTCGTCGTCCCCGGCGATCGCCACGTCGATGGCCGACTTGAGCAGCCGCGGCTTCGTGCCGAACGCCAGCTCGACCGTCGGCACCGACACGCCGGCCCGGGCCGCGACCGCGCGCACGGTGGTCGCCGCGTAGCCCTGGGCGCGGAACAGGTCGCCTGCGGCCGTGACGATCCGCGCGCGGGTGTGGCGCGCGCGTTCCGCGCGGCCGGGCGCGTGGTAGGCGCGCCTCGCCGTTTCACGGTCGTCGTCCGGCATGGGTCCGATATTAACTAGGGTAGGCCCATATCTAAAGCGGCTGCTGCGTCACGCCGCCGGCGTTGTGCGCAGCGAGTGCGCCACGAAGTCGTGACGGGCCACCGCGCCGGGCGCGGTGCGCCACAGGCAGGTGCTGAGGTCGACGACCTCAGCGGAGGCGTGCGGCCGGGTGCGGTGCTGCAGATCGAGCATGTGACTGCCGACGATTGCTGGCCGGGTGGCCGCGGCGGCTCGGAGCAGGCTGTCGCACTCTTCCCCGCGGTCGACCGGCGCGACGCGGGGATGAGATCCAGCACCGGGTGTGGGTTCGACCTTCTCGGCATCTCGGCACCTGGTCGGAGGTAGCTGCTGATCATCGCGGCGTGTGACAGTCCATGACGCACCGCCAGGGACCACATCGAGGTGCTGCCGTTTCGGGCTACGGTAAATACCGTGGTCTCCGAACTGGTGCGCCCAGATCTCCCGCAGAACCAAGATCTGCTCAGCTATCTGCGGGAGCACGCCTGTCGACCCGGTGGGCCGGGCGATCACGTTCTCGGTGAGTGGCAGCTGCACACGCATCCTGACCTGGTTGAGCGGCTCGAACTGGTGGCGCCGGACGGTTGCCCGCTCATCCCTCTGTTCGGCGTACCGGTTCTGGCAGCGGACGGTATCGTCGCGGTCGCTGCGCTGGGTACATCCTGGCTGCTGGTCAAGATTCCCGAGTTGCCGACCGGCGTGGAGCTCGCAGCCCCGCTGCCGCCGCTCACCGATCAGGGCTGGCATGCCGTGAACGCCTGGCAGAGCGCACTGCCAGACACGGAAGGGCAGCGGAAGGTCTCTCAGCTGCTCGCCGCCGCGCTCCGTCATGTCAATGACATCACATAGATCCTGCTGCGCAAGCCCATCCTGCTCGCCTGGATGGCAGCGGTGCCGCGCCGACGGCCTGTCCCGACGGCGCGGCCGATCGAGCCGAGGTGGGGCACCAGCGAGGTCGCTGCCGCGAACGGGCATCCGCTCCCGGCGCCAGGGGTTTTTACTGGCCATCGGCGAGCACAGCCTTACAAAGGATTCGACGACTGCCACTCGAACGTGGCCTGTCCGCTCACGACGGTGCCGGGAAACGCCGGATGAACCGGGGCGGAGCCCACACCCTGAGCTGATCCTGGTTGGCATGAGATGGCCGGTATGTGGAAGAACTCCCGGTAGAACGAGCGGTACTGAGTCGCCGTTGTACCAGGAGTTCCGTCGATGACACCCATGCCGGCTCCGTTCGTAGCCGCTCGGGGAAGTCCGGGCTCAGTCGTAGAAGCGCCGGGCACTCGAGCCGATACGCGTGACGTCCGTACCGTAGATGTGGATCGAGATCGCCGTGTTTTGAGCCGTGTTGTGGACCCGGTGGATGTCGCCGGGCGGCGCGAACCCGCTGACGTCGCCGACGTGGTTGTCGCTGCGGCCGACCAGGTTCAGCTCGGCGTCGAACAGTTCCTCGTGCTCGACGCCCTGAATGACGCCGAACACGCACCACGTCACGTGGTCGTGGATGCGCGTCACCTGGCCGGGTCGCCACACCAGCGCGACGATCGAGAACGAGCCGTCGGGCTCGACGTGCAGGGTGTGGCTTCGGTAGCCGTCCGGCGAGCCGAGGCGCTGCTCGGCGGTCAGCACGTCCGGGCCGGGTAGGTGCCGGCGTAGCCGCTCGGCGACGAGTTGCGCGGTGTCCGACCAGGCGGCGTGTGCGGCGATGTCGGTGCGGACGCCGGCAACCAGTTGGCTCAGCTCGGTGATGGGGCGGGCCTGTGTCCTCATGCCATGAGCGTGCGCCCGATAGACCCATACGTCCAATGCCTAGTTTTGTGCTGATTCATAGATAGGATTGATGCATGCTCGACGTCACCCGGCTGCGCGTCCTCGACGCCGTCGCCCGGCACGGATCGGTCACCGCCGCCGCAAAGGACCTGCACTACTCGCAGCCGTCGGTCAGCCACCACCTCGCCCGGCTCGAGGTCGAGACCGGCGCGCAGCTGCTGCAACGGGTCGGGCGCGGCATCCGGCTCACCCGGGCGGGGCAGCTGCTGGCCGACCGGGCGGCCGAGATCATCGGGCGGATCGATGCCGCCGACGCCGAGCTGTCCGCCCACGTCGGGCTGACTGCCGGGCGGGTGCGCCTGGCCGGCTTCTCCTCCGCCATCGGGTCACTCGTGCCGCGAGCCGTGGCGGCGCTGGCCAGCAGGCATCCGGGCCTGCAGATCAGCCTGACCGACACGCATCCCCCCGAGGCGCTCGAGCTGCTGCGCACAGGCGCGATCGACGTCGCGGTCATCTTCCGCTACGACGAGACCGAGCCCGAACCGGACGGCGTGCGCCTGCACCATCTGCTCGACGACTCGCTGTACCTGCTGTCGACCCGCCGAGGTGGCAACCTTGCCGCGCTGCGCGACGCGACGTGGATCGCCGGCTGCGAACGGTGCCGCAGCCATCTGCTGTCCCTGTGCGCCGACGAGGGCTTCGAGCCACGAATCGGCTACACCTCAGATGACATGGTCGTGATGCAGACGCTGGTGGCCGCCGGGTTGGGGGTGACGACCATCCCGGGCTTGGCCCTGCGCGTCCACCGCGTCACGGGCATCGTGGCGAGCGAGCTGCCGGCGTCGCGCCGGCACGTCTATGCGGCGACCTACGGCGAGCCGCCCGACGCGCCCCCGACCACCGCGCTGCTGGCGGCGCTCGCCGAGGCCGCCACCGGGATCCGGTAGCGAACCCGACCCGCCTCCGGACAACCAGGGTCTTCGTCGGTTGCTTGACCAGGTACTCGGCCCGCTCGTGGGAAAGACGCCTGCGGCCCGACTCCGGGCACCGGTCGGTCCGCCGGGTGGGTCGGCCAGCACATTCGGCGAGCGTGTCCACGTCGAGGTCGGAACACGTCGCCGCCGGAAGCCCCCTAGTGTCGCGTGACCCTGAAACCTTGACGCCGCTGCGGCCAACAGCGGCCCCTGTCTGCGTTACAGCGTTGTCGGAAGGCCCAAGTACATCCAGTACGAGCGGCTTTCCTCCGCCTTGCCAGGAACCACGTGGATCCACAGCGGACGCAAAGGAACAGGATCACGCGACACTAGCCGTGCCAGCCACCGGGTCGCGGCAGGATCACGTCGCGCACCCCCGATGTACGTCAGGTCGTGGCTGAGCCCGGTCCCACAGGCCGAGCGTGGCGCATCGGGACTCGATGGTGTCCCAGGACGACGATCTCGCCGTGGGGAGGTAGGTGCGGGTCGGCAGACAGCGGCGGACGAGGGCACGCATCGCCCAGCGGTCCGGCAGGTCGAGACCGAGGGTGCGGGCCTGGACGAGGACGTTGCCCAGCGCGGCCGACTCCACCGGCCCGGCGACCACGGGCACCCCGCAGGCGTCGGCGGTCAAGGCACAGAGCAGCTCGTTGTGGGTGCCGCCGCCGACCAGGTGCACCACGTCGACCGGGCGGCCCGTCACCTCGGTCAGCCGGCGGACCGTCCTGCGATAGGCCATGGCGAGGCTCTCCAGCACGCACCGGGTGGTCTCGCCGACTCCCTCGGGTGGGCGCTGCGCGGTGGCGCGGCAGGCGTCGGCGATGCGGGTGGGCATGTCACCGGGTGGCAGGAGCTCGGGGGCGTCGATGTCGATCATCGGGCCGAATGCCGGCGCGTCGGACGCGGCGGCGAGCGCGTCCTCCAGCGAGACCGGGTGGTCCCATGTGCGCAGGGTCTCCGACAGGACCCACAGGCCGGTGACGTTGCGGAGCAGCCGGGTGGTGCCGTCGATGCCCGCCTCGTTGCTGAACCCGGCCAGCCGGGCCTGCTCGGTGAGGACCGGTTCCGCCAGCTCCATGCCGACCAGCGACCAGGTGCCGGAGGAGATGTAGGCGAAGTCGCTGTCCGGTGCGGCGGGCACGCCGACGACCGCGGACGCGGTGTCGTGCGACCCGACCGCGACGACCGGTACCGGTGAGCCCGCGCCGAGCTCCGCGGTGACCCCCGGTGTCGTCTTGCCGACGAGGTCGCCGGCGGAGCGCAACGGTGGCAGCAGCCGAGGCGGGATGCCGACCCGGGTCGCGAGGTCGGCCCACTCCTGGCGGCGGGCGTCGTACAGGCCGGTGGTGGAGGCGTTCGTGCGTTCGGCGCCGACAGCTCCGGTGAGCCAGTAGCCGAGCAGGTCGGGGATCAGCAGCATCGTCTCGGCCGCGGCGAGCCGGGAACCGTCTACTTCGGACAGCAGTTGGTAGATCGTGTTGAACGGCAGCTCACGTAGTCCGGTGACACGCCAGAGGTCGGTCGCGGGCACGCTCGAGTGGACGGTCGCCGCGATGCCGTCGGTGCGGGAGTCGCGATAGCACACGGGGTTTCCGAGCAGGGTGCCGTCGCGGTCGAGCAAGCCGTAGTCGACCGCCCACGAGTCGATGCCGATCCCGGCGATCCCGCCGGCTGCCCGCAGCCCGGCGAGGGTCTCCCGGTAGATGCCCACAATGTCCCAGTGCAGGGTGGCGCCGAGGCGTACCGGACCGTTGGCAAACCGGTGCACCTCCCGCAGCGACACCGAGTCGGGCCCGATCTCGCCGATCATCACACGGCCACTGGTCGCGCCGAGGTCGACCGCGGCGAGCCGCAGGTTCACGGCCGGACGGCCGTCAGCTCCAGACCGAGCAGGTCGGCCACCGCGGTCAGCTCGCCGACGCGGTGGCCCGTGCCCAGCGCCCAGTGATGGGCGACGCCGGAAGCCGACCAGGCGTCGGTCCATTCGCCGGGGTCGCAGCCGAAGTCCACTCGGGACGTGGTGTTGCCGATCTTCAGGAGTGGGCCCGGCACGACGGTGCCTTCCGCGGCCACCATCGTGAACACGCCGTCGCGGCGCTGGCCGAGGCCGAACGCGGTGACCGGGCCGTGGGCGACGTCGAACTCGACCGACACGCCCCAGCCGCGCTTGCCGTGCAGGATGTCCAGGCCGCGCAGCAGCGGCCTGCGGGCGCTGATCGCGAGGTGTGCGGGTCCGTCGTGGCCCATCTCGACGACGTTGTCGCGGAAGTTGAGCGCCTGGAACTCGGTGAACGAGCCGCCCGCACCCAGCCGGTCCATGATCAGCATCGCGAGTGATGTGCGCAGCTCGTACTCGCCGGCGGCGGGGATGCCCCGGGCGGTCAACAGTGACGCGCCGAGGGTGAGCCCGGCGCCGACCCGCTCGTGGGTCTCGCCGTCGAGCCCGCGGTGGTAGTAGGCCAGCGAGTCGAGCCCGAAGTCGTCGACCAACCGGTCGAGCGCGACCGACACCCTGCCCGCCCACGCGAGGTCCTCGTCCACAACGGACTCGTCGAGGGTGAACATCGACCGGGCCAGCTCGACCCGGGCGGCGGTCTCGGCGTCGGTGACCTTCTCCACGCGCACCCGCACGTCGTCGATCTCGAGGATCTCCACGTGGCCGCCGAGCTGGGCGGTCACCAGGGTGGGGTCGCTGGACACGTCCATCATGCCGGGGTAGAGATGGCCGAGCAGCCCGTGCCGGCCGTGCCGCAGTGCCGCGCGCACCCCGGCGGCCTTGACCCACCGTCCGATGCGTGCCCAAGCCCGCTCGTCGCCCAGATGTCCCGACACCGAACGGAACTCCACGCCGCAGCGGCGGAACGCGTTCGCCATCTCCGGGAGCGGGCAGGCGCCGCAGTAGGCGAGCCACGCGCCGGTGTCGAACGTCTCGTGGTCCATCGCCTCGCTCGGCTGCAGGTTGATCAGCAGCACGGGCGCGCCCGAGCGTTGCGCGACCGGGGCCAGCATCGAGGCGGTCATGTAGGTGGTGAGGAAGCCGATGATGAGGTCGCAGTCGGCCATCCGGAGCTTCTCGGCGGCCACGGCGCCGTCGCGCTCGTCGGAGATGAACCCGACGTCGACGACGTCACAGTCCATGCCGCCCAGGCGCGTGGACACCTGTTCCGCGGACCGGCGCAGCTGGGGGAGCAGGTCCGGGAACTGGGGCCAGTAGGCACCGAGCCCGCCGGCGACCAGGCCGATGCTAGTCCGCCTCCCCGGAATTAAAAGTTGGGGTTGCGTTGGGGCCGGAGGGTTCTGGCTGGGCACGTGTTTGTGGCTGGGTTGCGTCACGGTCCCCTTGGGTGCGGTTGGGGAGCCCTCGGGTGTCATGAGCAGTCTCCTATCAGCGGATGAAGGCGGCGGCGACCCCGGCGTCGACCGGGATGTGCAGACCGGTGGTGAGGGCGAGGTCGCCGGTGGTCAGCGCGACCACCGCGGCGGCGACATGCTCCGGCAGGACCTCCCGCTTGAGCAGGGTTCGCTTGGCATAGAACGCGCCGAGCTCGGACTCGGGCACGCCGTAGACCGCGGCGCGCTGGGCGCCCCAGCCGCCCGCGAAGATCCCCGAGCCGCGCACCACCCCGTCCGGGTTGATGCCGTTGACCCGGATGCCGTGCTCGCCGAGCTCCGCGGCCAGCAGCCGCACCTGGTGGGCCTGGTCGGCCTTCGCGGCGCCGTAGGCGAGGTTGTTGGGACCGGCGAACACGGCGTTCTTCGACGAGATGTAGACGATGTCGCCACCGATGCCCTGGTCGATCATGGCCCGGGCGGCGGCCTGGGAGACCAGGAAGGAACCCTTGGCCATCACGTCGTGCTGCAGGTCCCAGTCCCGCTCGGTGGTGTCGAGCAGCGACTTGGAGATCGACAGGCCCGCGTTGTTGACCACGAGGTCGATCCCGCCGAACGCCAGCGCGGCCGCGTCGACGGTGGCACGGACGGCCGCGGCGTCGGTCACGTCCGCGGTGACGGCCACGGCCACGTCGCTCGTGCCGATCCCGGCCGCCACCGACTCCGCGGCCGCCGGGTCGAGATCGGCGACGACGACACATGCTCCTTCGGCGGCCAGCCGCTCGGCGATGGCCTTGCCGATGCCGGACCCGCCGCCGGTGACGAGCGCGATCCGGCCCGCGAGCGGCTTGGCCGCGGGCATCCGGCGCAGCTTGGCCTCCTCCAGTGCCCAGTACTCGATGCGGAACTTCTCCCGCTCGTCGATCGGCGCGTAGCGGGAGACCGCCTCGGCCCCGCGCATGACGTTGATGGCATTGACGTAGAACTCGCCGGCCACCCTGGCGGTCTGCTTGTCGCGGCCGAAGGAGAACATGCCGACGCCCGGCACGAGCACGATCGCCGGGTCCGCGCCGCGCATCGGCGGGCTGTCCGCGTCGGCGTGCCGCTCGTAGTAGGCGCGGTAGTCGGCGCGGTAGGCCTCATGCAGCTCCCGCAGCCGCGCCACGACGTCCTCGACCGGTGCGGTCGCGGGCAGGTCCACCACCAGCGGCCGCACCTTGGTGCGCAGGAAGTGGTCCGGGCAGGACGTGCCGAGCGCGGCCAGCGCGGCGAGCTTGTCCCGGGCGAGGAAGTCGAGCACCGAGTCGGCGTCGGTGTAGTGGCCGACCTGGCGGCTGTCGGTGGACGCGAGCCCGCGGATCACCGGCGCCAGCGCGGCGGCGCGCGCGTGCCGTTCCTCGGCGGGCGGCGGTTCGAAGCCGGGCACGACCGCACCGAACGGCTCCGCGACGCCGCGTTCGGCCAGGAACCGCTCGGCGGTGCGGATGATGTCCAGTGAGTTCGCCTGGCACTCCTGCGATGTGGCGCCCCACGCGGTGATCCCGTGCCCACCGAGAATCACCCCGATCGCCCGCGGTTTGGCGGCCTTCACCGCCGCGATGTCGAGGCCCAGCTGGAATCCCGGGCGCCGCCAGTCGACCCAGGCGACCCGGTCGCCGAAGCACTCCTTGGTCAGCGCCTCGCCGTCGGCGGCGGTCGCCAGCGCGATCCCGGAGTCCGGGTGCAGGTGGTCGACGTGCGCCGCGTCGACCAGGCCGTGCATGGCGGTGTCGATCGACGGCGCCGCGCCGCCCCGGCCGTGCAGGCAGTAGTCGAACGCGGCGACCATCTCGTCCTCGCGCTCGACCCCGGGGTAGACGCCGGTCAGCGCGCGCAGCCGGTCCAGCCGCAGCACGGCCAGCCCGGACTCGGTCAGCGTGCCGAGGTCACCGCCGGATCCCTTGACCCACAACAGCTCCGTGGGCTCGCCGGTGACCGGGTCGACCGCGCTGCCCTTCGCGGACGTGTTGCCACCGGCGAAGTTCGTGTTGCGCGGGTCGGCGCCGAGCGCGTTGCTGCGGGCCACCAGCTCCTCGGCTGGAGTCATGCTCCCCAACCCGCCTGTGCGCCGTCGGCGCGCTCCTCCTGGATCTTCTGCTGGTAGCCGCTGCGCTTGTAGGCCGCGACCGGGTCGGGGTCCAGGCCCGCGTCGGCGCGGACCTCGGCGAGCAGCGGGCGCACGTCGGTGTTGTAGGCGTCCATCAGGACGGCGTTGGCCTCGAGCACGTCGCCCGACCGCTGGACGGCGGCGAGCGCGTCCCGGTCCACCAGCAGCGCCTTCGCGGTGGCCTCCTGGACGTTCATCACCGAGCGGATCACCGCGGGGATCTTCTGCTCGATGTTGTGACACTGGTCGAGCATGAAAGCTATGCCGTACGTGGGGTCCAGCGCGCCGCCCCGGACGATCTCGTACATGATCCGGAACAGCTGGAACGGGTCGGCCGCGCCGACCATGAGATCGTCGTCGGCGTAGAAGCGGGAGTTGAAGTCGAACGCGCCGAGCCTGTTCTGCCGCAACAGGAACGCCACGATGAACTCGATGTTCGTGCCGGGCGCGTGGTGGCCGGTGTCGATGCAGACCGTCGCCTTCGGGCCGAGCTCCACGCAGTGCGCGTAGGACGTGCCCCAGTCCGGGATGTCGGTCGCGTAGAACGCCGGCTCGAACAGCTTGTACTCCAGGACGATCCGCTGGTCCTCGCCGAGCCGGTCGTAGGTCTCGCGCAGCGCCGCGGCCAGCCGGTCCTGCCGGTCGCGCAGGTCGTCCTGCCCGGGATAGTTGATCCCGTCGGAGAACCACAGCTTCAGGTCGTGCGACCCCGTCGCGTCCATGATCGAGATGGCTTCGAGCAGGTGGTCGGTCGCCTTGCGCCGGATCCCCGGGTCGGGGTTCGTGACCGAGCCCAGCTTGTAGTCGTCGTCCTGGAACACGTTCGTGTTGATCGCACCGACCCGCACGCCGAGGTCCTGGGCGTACCGGGCCAGCGCGGCGTAGTCCGGCACCCGGTCCCACGGGATGTGCAGGGCGACCGACGGCGCGACACCGGTGAACCGGTGCACGGTCGCCGCGTCGGCGATCTTCTCCTCCGGCGAACGCGGCACGCCGGGTTGGGCGAACACCTTGAACCGGGTGCCGGAGTTGCCGAACGCCCAGGACGGTGTCTCGATCGCTTGGTTTGCGAGGGCTTGCTTCACAGCGGGCAGGTCAGACACTCGGATCACGCCGTTTCGCTATCAGTACGGGAGAGTTGTTCGTCCAGGTTGAACACTTCGGTCAGCAACCGGAACCCCTCGTCCGGGGGCCGGCCGTCGGTGTCAATGCCGCTGCCGGTGAAGAACCGCGCCATCTCGGCCTGCCAGCGCCGGTTCACCTCGGTGGCCGCCATGGCCGCCTGCGCGGCGTCGAGTGACTCGGCCTCGACATAGCCGATCAGCAGTCCGTCGCCGCTGTCGAGGAAGAGCGAGTAGTTGTGCCACCCGGAGTCGCGCAGCGCCGCGAGCATGTCCGGCCAGACCGCCCGGTGCCGTTCGACGTACTCGGCGAGGCGCTCCGGCCGGACCTGCAAGCGGAAGCAGTAGCGGGGCATTTGGTCAGGCTCTGCTCAGAAGTCGAAGTCGTCGATGTTGCTCGGGTCGAACACGGTCGGCGGGCCGAGGACGATCTCGCCGTCCTTGCCGATGGTGTAGTCGCCGAGCTTGCCGGCGGTGAACTTCTCGCCCTCCTTGCCGGTGATCTGCCCGGACACGAGCCCGACACCCGCGTACGCGGCGAGGTAGCCGATGTCGGCCGGGTTCCACAGCGCGAACTCCTTGACCGTGCCGTCCTTGATGTACTCACGCATCTGGTTCGGCGTGCCCAGCCCGGTGATCGCGACCTTGCCCTTGTAGTTCGAGGAGCTGACGTAGCGCGACGCGGCGGCGATGCCGACGGTGGTCGGCGAGACGATCACCTTCAGGTTCGGGTAGGACTGCAGCAGGCCCTGCGCCTCCTGGAAGGACTTCTGGTCCTCGTCGTTGCCGTAGGCGATCTTCACCAGCTTCAGGCCCTTGTTCTCCGGCTTGGCCAGCTCGGTCTTCATCACCTCGATCCACGCGTTCTGGTTGGTGGCGTTCGCCGTCGCCGAGAGGATCGCGATCTCACCGGAGCCCCCGGCGAGCTTGCTCGTCATCTCCACGAGCTTCTCGCCGATGCCCTGGGTGGATGCCTGGTTGATGAACACGTCGCGGCAGTCCTTGGCCGCGTCGGAGTCGAACGCCACGATCTTGATGCCCGCGGTGCGCGCCTGGTTCAGCGACGGGCACACGGCGTTGGGGTCGTTGGCGGCGATACCGATGACGTCCTGCTGCTGCTGGATCAGCGTGTTGATGTAGCTGACCTGGGAGGAGGCGCTGGCGTCGTTCGGGCCGACGAGCTTGTACTCGCCCTTCAGCTCGCCGAGCGCCTCCTCGCCGCCGCTGACCTCGATATCGCTGTACGGGTTGTTCAGCTGCTTGGGCAGGAAGGCCATCTTGACGCCCTCCTGCAGGGTCGCCTCCGGGTTGGCGGTGCCGGTGGACTCGGCGCCGCCGCCCTCGTCGGCCGTGTCCTCCTTCGTCGTGCCACCACAGGCGGTGAGCGCGACGGCGAGGGTGGTCGCCGAGGCCAGTGCGGTCAGGACGCGAACGGTCCGGAATCGGGACATCGGTGTCGCCTTTCTCGACGCGGGGACGTCATTGAGGGGGTCGGTGGTTCAGGGGCGGGTTTCACTGTTGGGGGATCGGGGTTCGTCGCAGGCGCCGTCGCTGTGCGGCGGCGCGGACCGAGCGGCTGATGTTGGGCAGCAGCACGGAGACGATCAGGAGCGAGCCGGTGACGATGTTGAGCGCCTCGTTGGTCACGTCCTCGAGGCGCAGCGCGTTCTGCAGCGTGGCGAGCAGCAGCACACCCGCGAGCACGCCCGGCATGGTGCCTTTGCCGCCGAAGATCGACACGCCGCCGAGCAGTACGGCCGCGACGACGGCGAGCTCGAGCCCGACGCCGTTGTCGGCGCGGGCGCTGGAGTAGCGCAGGGTCCACAGCACGCCGGCGAGCCCCGCGACCGCGCCGCTGGCCACGAAGAGCCAGAACTTCAGCCGGGCGACGCGGATGCCGGAGAACCGTGCGGCCTGCTCGCTCGCGCCGGCCGCGAACACGGCCCGGCCGATGGGGGTCGCGTGCAGCACCACGGCGAATACCGCGGCGAGCACGAGCAGCAGGATCAGGACGTTGGGGATCGGGGTGTCGCCGATCGTCCCGGTGGCCCACGCGGTGAACCGGACCGGGAAGTCGGCCACGGCCGAGTCGCCGAGCACGACCAGAGCCAGGCCGCGGAACAGGGCCAGCGTGCCGATCGTGACCGCGAGCGAGGGCAGCTTGAACACCGTGACGAACAGACCGTTCACCGCGCCCAGCACGGCGCCGAGCAGGACACACAGCGGGATGATCGTCTCGATCGCCATCCCGCTGTTCCACAGCGCGCCCATGACCGCCGAGGTGAGGCCGAGCGTGCTGGCCACCGACAGGTCGATCTCCCCGGTGACGATGATGAACGTCATCGGCAGCGCCAGCAGCGCGATGGGCAGCAGGTCCAGCACCAGGAATGTGACGTTGCGGCTGGTGGCGAAGTTCTCCACCACACCGCTCGCGACGATGAGGGCCACCACGGCCACGACGATGATCGCGCCGTCCCAGCTCGCCAGCCGGGCGAGCGGCCGGCTCGCCCGGATCTCGCTACCGGACATGGGAGTTCCTCTTCTTCCGTGTCCTCGTTCGCAGCGCCCGCGCGGTGCGCACGGCGACGAGCCGGTCCACCCCGATCGCGAACAGGATCAGGGCGCCGACGATGGCGTTCTGCCAGAACTGGTTGATGTCGAGGACCGCGAGGGCGTTGCCGATGACGGTGAGCAGCAGCGCGCCGAGCGCCGCACCCCACACGGTCCCGCTGCCGCCGAAGACCGCCACCCCACCCACCACCGCGGCGGCGACGACGTTGAGCTCGTAGTTGGTGCCCGCGGCGGCGTCGATGGTGCCGAACCGCACGGCGAACAGGACTCCCGCGAGGCCGGCAAGGGCACCGCTGACCGCGAAGGCGCCGATGAGGTTGCGGCCGACCTTGATCCCGGCGAGCGTCGCCGCCTCCGGGTTGGAGCCCATCGCGTACAGCTCGCGGCCGACCCGGTAGTTGCGCAGCAACACCCCTGCCGCGATGGTGACCACGAGCGCGATGATCACCAGCCAGGGCACGCCGAGTACGGTCTCGTTCGCGAACGCCAGGAACCGCCGGGGCAGCTCGTCGGCGGTGATCTGCTGGCCGCCGGCCCAGATGTAGGCGATGCCGCGGAACACGTACAGCGTGCCGAGGGTGACCACCAGGGCCGGGACCTGCCCGTAGCGGACGAGGGCCGCGTTGACCAGGCCGCAGACCCCGCCGATGGCCATCCCGAGGAGCAGGGCGAGCGGCACGGGCAGACCCGGGTTGTCCTGGACGACGGTGCCGACCGCGAACGCGGTCAGGCCGAGTATCGACCCGACCGACAGGTCGATGTTGCGGGTGATGATCACGATCGCCTGGCCGACCGCGAGGACGGCGAGGATCGAGGTGCCGAGCAGGATGTCCCGAACGCTCTGCGCGGAGAGGAACCGCGGGTTGGCGACGGCGGTGTAGGCGACGAGGACGGCCAGCGCCAGCACGATGCCCAGCTCGCGGGCCCGCAGGACCGAGCCGAGCAGTGACATCGGCTCGCTCCGCTCGCTGGTTCGTGGGTCTGTTCCCGGTGTCTTCCCTCCTGCGCTGCTCGGTCGTTCCTCGCTGCGCCGCTCGTCAGTCCAGACACCGGCGGCCTGTGACATGGGCTCGCTCCGCTCGCCGGTTCGTGGGCCTGTTTCCGGTGTCTTCCCTCCTGCGCTGCTCACTCGCTCGTTCCTCGCTCGCTCCGCTGCTCGTCAGTCCAGACACCGGCGGCCCGCTCACGAGCCTGTGACATGGGCTCGCTCATGTGACCGCTCCCTGGCCCATGGCGGCGAACATGATCGACTCCTCGGTCGCGTCGGCGCGGGGGATCTCCGCGGCGATCCGGCCCTCCCGCATGACCAGCACGCGGTCGGCCATGCCGAGCACCTCGGGCAGCTCCGAGGACACCATCAGCACGGCAACCCCGTCGGCCGCGAGCGTGGACATCAGCCGGTGCACCTCGGCCTTGGTGCCCACGTCGATGCCCCGGGTCGGCTCGTCGACGATGAGCACCCGCGGCGTCGTGGACAGCCACTTGGCCAGCACGACCTTCTGCTGGTTGCCACCCGACAGCGTGCCGGCCGGGTCGGCGAGCCGGCCGTACTTGGTGCGCAGCCGCTCGGTCCACCGCGCGGCCTCGCGGCGTTCCCCGCCGCCGCCCAGGAAGCCGAGCCGTGCCAGCGCGCCGGAGCGGGGGAGCGTGATGTTGCGCTGGATCGACAGGTCCATGACCAGCCCCTGCTGCCGCCGGTCCTCGGGCACCAGTGCCATCCCGGCCGCCATCGCCGATCGCGACGACCCCGCGCGGACGCGCTTTCCGTTCACCCGAACGGTTCCCGCGTCCCGACCGTCCACTCCGAACACGGCCTGCACGACTTCCGACCGCCCGGAGCCGACCAGACCCGCGAGCGCGACGATCTCGCCCGCTCGCACGTCGAATGACACGTCGCGGAACACGCCGTCCCGGCTCAGCCCCTCGACCTCGAGCACGACCGCGCCGGGCTCGACGTCCTGCTTGGGGAACAGCGCGTCGAGGTCGCGGCCGACCATGCGGCGCACCATCTCCTCCACCGTCAGCTCGCCGATGGGATCGGTGGAGACATGGGCGCCGTCGCGCATGATCGTCACCCGGTCGCACAGCGCGGTGATCTCCTCGAGGCGGTGGGAGATGAACAGGGTCGCCGCGCCTTCGTCGCGCAGCGCCCGCACCACGGCGAAGAGCCGCTCGACCTCGACGGTCGACAGGGCCGCGGTCGGCTCGTCCATGATCAGCACGCTGGCCCGGCCGCCGATCGCCTTCGCGATCTCGACGATCTGCTGGTCGGCGATCGACAGGCCGCGGGCGGGCCGGCCGGGGTCGATCCGCACGCCGAGCCGGGTGAACAGCTCCGCCGCCTCGCGGCGCATCCGGCCGCGGTCGATGACGCCGAGGCGACCTCGGGGCTGGCGGCCCATGGCGATGTTCTCGGCGACCGAGAGATCCGGGAACAGGGTCGGCTCCTGGTAGATCACCGCGATCCCGGCGGCCTTGGCGTCGCCCGGACCGGTGAACTCGGCCGGCTCACCGGACACCAGCAGCGTCCCGGTGTCCGGGCGGTGCACACCGGCCAGCATCTTCACGATCGTCGACTTGCCCGCGCCGTTCTCGCCGACCAGCGCGTGGACCTCGCCGGGGTACAGACGAAAGGAACAACCGCGGACCGCGGCCACGGCGCCGAAGGACTTGGCGACCTCGCGAACCTCCAGCAGTGGAGTGGCGTCCTGCCGCGCCATCGCGGCACCTCCAGATTAATGAAAGGTTTCAATGAAGCTACCCCCCGGAACGTATATGGCCACCATCACAACCGTCAAGACACGGCGCGCTAACGACTGTGTCGTCGCAGTTCTACCGCGGTTTGGGCACAGAAGGCTAAGCTCCGACCAGGTTCGGTAACGTTTCAACGAGGGGCAGTCCAGATGACGGCATCCGAGCAGCGCGCGGTCAGTGTTCGTGATGTCGCCGCGCTCGCCGGCGTGTCGGTGGGCACGGTGTCGAACGTGCTGAACCGGCCGCACACGGTGAGTGCGACCACGCAGGCACGGGTTCAGGCCGCGATGACCGAGCTGGGCTTCGTGCGCAACGAGTCGGCGCGGCAGCTGCGCGCCGGCCGGAGCCGGACGCTCGGCTACGTGATGCTGGACGGAGGCAACCCGTTCTTCACCGACGTCGCGCGCGGCATCGAGGAGGAGGCGGAGGCCAACGACCTCTCGCTGTACATGTGCAACAGCGACAACCGGGTGGAGCGGGAGCTGTCCTACCTGAGCCGCCTGGAGCAGCAGCGGGTGCAGGGCATCCTGATCACCCCGTCCGACGCGAACGCCCCGATCCTGGACGAGCTGCCGCGCCGCGGCACACCGCTCGTCATCGTCGACCGCACGCGCGAGGCGGACACCCACTGCTCGGTCGCGGTCGACGACGTGTTGGGCGGCGAGGTCGCCATCGACCACCTGATTGAGCTCGGGCACGAGCGGATCGCCTTCGTCGGCGGGCCCACGTCCATCGGCCAGGTCCGTGACCGCCGGGAGGGAGCGTTGAAGGCGCTCGCGAAGGCCGGTGTGGATCCGGACCGGCTCACCCACATCGAGACCAACGCGCTCACCGTCGGTGAGGGCCGCAACGCGGGCCAGCGGCTGGCCGGCCTGCCGTCCCGCAGCCGGCCCACCGCGGTGTTCTGCGCCAACGACCTGCTCGCGCTCGGCCTGCTGCAGCAGTGCGTCAGCATGCGGGTGCGGGTGCCGGAGGATCTCGCGATCGTCGGCTACGACGACATCGAGTTCGCCAGTGCCGCCGCCGTTCCGCTCACCTCGGTGCGCCAGCCCCGGCGCCAGCTCGGTCGCTCGGCCGCGGCCTTGCTGCTGCGGGAGACGAGGGAGCCCGATCACCAGCACGAGAAGGTGCTGTTCACTCCCGAGCTGATCGTTCGCCGCTCCAGCCTGGCGATGGACTGACTCGTGCCGTGCCCGCGGCGGCAGGTCGTGTCTCGTGGATCTTGGGAAAGCGGATTCGTGATCCAGGTGGCTCCTGGCAAGGCGGCGGAAAGCCGCTCGTACTGGATGTGCTTTGGGCTTTTCTCCAACGCCGTAACACAGACAGGGGCCGCTGTTGGCCGCAGCGGCGTAAAGGTTTCAGGGTCACGCGACACTAGTCCTCGTGCCCGGTCCGGTGTGGGGTGAAGGCGATCGCGTGCACCGTGTCCGCCACCTCGGGCCACCGGGGGTCCGCCGGGTCGGCGGGGAAGCCCAGCAGCGGGGCGAGCCGTTTCCAGGCGCCGGGGTGCGCGCGCTGGTAGGCCTGCAGGGTGCGAAGCGTCTCGGTGCTGTCGAGGAAGCGGTGGCCGGGGTCGGGCCACCGGCGGGTGCCGAGGCGGACCTCGATGGCGGGGGCGGCCCGGAGGTTGCGGTACCAGTCGGGGTTCTTGCCCCAGGCCGCGACGACGATCACCTCGGGGACGGTCGGGTCGAAGCTCACGGTCTCGACGACGACCTCGCGGCGGGCGCCGGTGCGCCGGCCGCGGTGGGCGAGGTAGAGCAGCCGGTGGCCGGTGAGCCAACCCAACCTGGCGCGGTAGAGCCAGATCGGGGTGCGGAGTGCCAGGCGGAGCAGCCCGGTGGGCTTGCGGTCCGTCAGTGCCATGTGGTTCCTCCCATCGCGACGATTCGGTTGAGGATCGGGGTGACGGTCTCGGCGGTCATCGCGGGATCGAGTGCCCGGTGCAGCAGGATGCCGTCGGTGGCCGCGGCGAGGACGGCGGCGGTCGCGCGCGGTTCGGCCACGCCGTGTGCGCCGAGCCAGGTCGCGAGCCGGGTCCGGAAGTCGGTGACGATGCCGGCGACCGCGTCACGCAGACCGGGGTCGCGGGCGGCGGCCAGGTAGGTCTCGCTGAACACCGTCGACACCGGATCGCTGCCGGTGTAGCCGTCGAGGGAGGCCATCAGCAGTCGCAGGGCGTCTGCGGGTGTCTCGGCCCGGTCGAGCAGTGGCCCCAGGGAGTCGGCGACCTCTCGCATCACGCCGACGGCCGCTTCGGTGAGCAACGCCTGCAGTGACGTGAAGTGGTAGTGCACCAGGCCGGCGGCCACCCCCGCCCGCTCGGCGAGCACGCGGGTGCTCACCGCGGTCCAGCCGCGTTCGGCGATCAGCTCGACGGCCGCGGTGAGCAGGCGTGACCGCACCTCCCGGCCCCGGTCCGCCGCCGTCGCCATGCCCGACCTCCTGGACGTCCGCCCTGGGCGATTGCCCAACAAAGCTATATCACTCGGGTCGGTGGTGGGTCAGGTGGTGAGGTCGCGGCGGGTGTGCCCGGCGATGCCGAGCACGGTCAGCAGGACGGCGAACCCGGCGAGCGAGCGCAGCAGGCGGGTGCGTGGGCCACAACGCGACGCCGGCCGGGACGTAGGCCAGGTGCCGGTGCGCCCGGCGCACGTCCGCGGCCGGCTCGCCGAAGATCTCCGCGCTGCCGGACGAAGGCCGGATCAGGCCGAGCAGCAGGCGGATGGTCGTCGACTTGCCGGCGCCGTTGGGCCCGGGGAACCCGAACACCTCGCCGGGCGTGACGGTCAGGTCGAGGTCGGCGACCGCAATGGTCGTACCGAAGTGTTTGGTCAGTCCGCGGGTGCGGATCGCGGTCGCGACAACAGCGCTCTCGGACACGGAAGTCCTTCCATGGTCGGCGAAACGACTGCCGACCACACTTCCCGGCGCACCTGAGCGAAATGTGCTCCCGCGGTGGGTTGACCAGACTCCGGCCCGAGCGGACCGCGGGGAACCGAAATCCGGCAGTTCGTAAGCTATGGTGCCATTCGTGAAGATCGCTGTGGTTGGCGAGACGAGGCCGGGTGAGCGGCGGGTCGCGCTCGTTCCGGGTCTGGTCTCGCGCCTTGTCGACGCGGGCCAGGATGTCGCGGTCGAGCCGGGTGCCGGCAAGGCCGCGGGGTTCGGCGATGACGACTACCGAGCTGTGGGCGCCGCGGTCGACGACGACGCGCTGAACGGCGCCGGCGTCGCGCTCTCGGTGCAACCGCTCGGCGCCCGGCAGGTGCGCGGGCTCGCCAAGGGCGCGATCACGGTCTCGTTCCTGCCGACGGCGCAGGAGCTCGAGCTGGTCCGGGTGCTGCGCGACGCCGGGCTGACCGCGTTGGCGATGGAGCTGGTGCCGCGTATCTCGCGTGCGCAGGCGATGGATGCGTTGTCCTCGCAGGCGTTCGTCGCGGGTTACCGGGCGGTGCTGGTGGCCGCGGAGCGGTTGCCGCGGTTCTTTCCGTTGTCGATGACCGCGTCCGGTACGGTTCCGCCGGCCAAGGTGCTCGTGCTCGGTGCGGGTGTGGCGGGTCTGCAGGCGATCGCGACCGCGCGCCGGTTGGGTGCGAAGGTGCGGGCCTATGACGTGCGGGCGGCGTCG
>NZ_WHTD01000100.1 GCF_009379765.1 Actinophytocola sp.
GTCGACCGCATGCGTCGCGAGTTCAAGGTCGAGGCCAACATCGGCAAGCCGCAGGTGGCCTACCGCGAGACGATCCGCCGCACGATGGACAAGTACGACTACACCCACAAGAAGCAGACGGGTGGGTCGGGCCAGTTCGCCAAGGTGGTCATCAGGCTCGAGCCGCTGGCCACCACGGACGGCGCGCTGTACGAGTTCGAGAACAAGGTCACCGGTGGTCGGGTCCCGCGGGAGTACATCCCGTCGGTGGATGCCGGCGCCCAGGACGCCATGCAGTACGGCGTGCTGGCGGGTTACCCCCTGGTCGGGCTCAAGCTCACCCTTCTCGACGGTGCCTACCACGAGGTCGACTCGTCCGAGATGGCGTTCAAGGTCGCCGGCTCCATGGCGCTCAAGGAAGCCGCGCGGCAGGCGAGCCCGGTGCTCCTCGAGCCGATGATGGCGGTCGAGGTGACCACGCCCGAGACGTACATGGGCGACGTCATCGGTGACCTGAACTCTCGCCGTGGCCACATCCAGGCCATGGAGGAGCGCAGTGGCTCCCGCGTCGTCAAGGCGTTGGTGCCGCTGTCGGAGATGTTCGGATACGTCGGCGATCTGCGGTCGAAGACCCAGGGCCGGGCGAACTACTCCATGCAGTTCGACTCCTACGCGGAGGTTCCCCAGAACGTCGCGAAGGAGATCATCGCGAAGGCGACGGGTGAGTGAGCATCGCAGTGAGCGCTAGCGAGCGAGGAGCGGAGCGAGCCCTGAGCCGAGCCTGATATCGCCAAGGCAACCGGCGAGTAGTTGCATCCGGTGCGGGCTGCGTGGGTAGCGCCCTCTATGGTTCCGCACAACTGACCCCATTTAGCTGTCGTCCTAACCAAGACGGCGGAGAGATACAAGTCCAGGAGGACGAGAGAAGTGGCGAAGGCGAAGTTCCAGCGGACCAAGCCGCACGTCAACATCGGGACCATCGGTCACATCGACCATGGGAAGACCACGCTGACCGCGGCCATCTCCAAGGTTCTGCACGACAAGTACCCGGACCTGAATCCCTTCACGCCGTTCGACGAGATCGACAAGGCGCCGGAGGAGAAGCAGCGCGGTATCACGATCTCGATCGCACACATCGAGTACGAGACCGAGAAGCGGCACTACGCGCACGTGGACTGCCCGGGTCACGCGGACTACATCAAGAACATGATCACCGGTGCCGCCCAGATGGACGGCGCGATCCTCGTGGTCGCCGCGACCGACGGTCCGATGCCGCAGACCAAGGAGCACGTGCTCCTGGCCCGCCAGGTCGGTGTGCCCTACATCGTGGTGGCCCTGAACAAGGCCGACATGGTGGACGACGAGGAGATCCTGGAGCTGGTCGAGCTCGAGGTGCGCGAGCTGCTCACCGAGTACGAGTTCCCCGGCGACGACCTGCCGGTCGTGCGGGTCTCCGCGCTGAAGGCGCTCGAGGGCGACGCCGAGTGGGGCAGCAAGGTCATCGAGCTGCTCGACGCGGTGGACGAGAACATCCCCGAGCCGCTGCGCGAGATCGAGAAGCCGTTCTCATGCCGGTCGAGGACGTCTTCACCATCTCCGGCCGTGGCACCGTCGTCACCGGGCGCGTCGAGCGTGGCGTGCTCAAGCCGATGGAAGAGGTCGAGATCGTCGGCATCAAGGAGAAGGCCCAGAAGACCACCGTCACCAGCGTCGAGATGTTCCGCAAGATTCTCGTCGACGCGCGTGCGGGTGAGAACGTGGGCCTGCTCCTGCGCGGCACCAAGCGCGAGGACGTCGAGCGCGGCCAGGTCGTCGTGAAGCCCGGCACCACCACGCCGCACACCGAGTTCGAGGCGCAGGTCGTCATCCTGAGCAAGGACGAGGGCGGCCGGCACACGCCGTTCTTCAACAACTACCGTCCGCAGTTCTACTTCCGGACGACGGACGTGACCGGTGTGGTCACCCTGCCCGACGGCACCGAGATGGTCATGCCGGGCGACAGCACCGCGATGACGGTCAACCTCATCCAGCCGATCGCGATGGACGAAGGTCTGCGGTTCGCCATCCGTGAGGGTGGCCGGACCGTCGGCGCCGGCCGGGTCACCAAGATCATCAAGTAGTTTCGGGCCACGGGGCCCCAGGTCAAGCACGTGGGGCCCCCCGGTTTGGGTGCCGGCACACGCGTGTGGCATCCTTGACAGGTTGCTCGTCGAGGACGGTCTTCGGGTTGTCCATGCGCGGGCGGGTTCGCAGTGGTTGAAGCCGCTGGCGGGCCATCATGACCACCCCCGAAAGGCAAATGTCTGAGGGGCCGGTCTGTGCGAAGGGCGCGACACACCCGACCGCGTGGACCGGAGCGGCACGAGTATTGAGACAAGGACGGCAAGCCACCATGGCGGGACAGAAGATCCGCATCCGGCTCAAGGCCTACGACCACGAGGCGATCGACGCGTCCGCGCGCAAGATCGTGGAGACGGTTACCCGCACGGGCGCTCGGGTCGTCGGGCCGGTGCCGCTGCCCACAGAGAAGAACGTGTACTGCGTCATCCGCTCGCCGCACAAGTACAAGGACTCGCGCGAGCACTTCGAGATGCGCACGCACAAGCGTCTGATCGACATCCTCGACCCGACGCCGAAGACGGTCGACGCTCTCATGCGCATCGATCTCCCGGCCAGCGTCGACGTCAACATTCAGTGAGGCCCCACTCATGTATATCGGCGGAGCCGATGCGCTACGGAGCGAAGCTCCCGACGGAGTCGGGATGAGCGGCTGCTCGAGCGACTCCCTCAACGCAGCTCGACACGAATGGACGTCGGGAGAAAAAGGATCGACCAATGTCTGAGCGGCAGATGAAAGGGATCCTGGGCACCAAGCTCGGGATGACCCAGGTCTTCGACGAGAACAACCGGATCGTCCCGGTGACCGTCGTGAAGGCCGGCCCGAACGTGGTCACCCAGATCCGTACCCAGGACACTGACGGGTACATCGCGGTGCAGCTGGCGTTCGGTGCCATCGACCCCCGCAAGGTCAACAAGCCGCGCACGGGGCACTTCGAGAAAGCCGGCGTGACCCCGCGCCGCTTCCTCGCCGAGCTGCGCACCACCGACGCCGACACCTACGAGCTCGGCCAGGAGATCACCGCCGAGGTGTTCGAGGCCGGCACCGTGGTCGACGCCACCGGCACCAGCAAGGGCAAGGGCACCGCGGGTGTCATGAAGCGGCACGGCTTCAAGGGCCTGTCCGCCTCGCACGGCACCCAGCGCAAGCACCGCTCGCCCGGCTCCATCGGCGGCTGCGCCACCCCGGGCCGCGTGTTCAAGGGCCTGCGGATGGCCGGCCGGATGGGCCACGTCCGGATCACCACCCAGAACCTCACCGTCCACCGGGTGGACGCCGAGGAGGGTCTGATCCTGGTCAAGGGCGCCGTGCCCGGCCCCAAGGGCGGCGTGGTGTTCCTCAAGACCGCCGCGAAGGGTGATGCGAAGTGACGAGCATCGAGATCAAGACCCCGGCCGGCAAGACCGACGGCACGGTCGAGCTGCCCGCCGAGATCTTCGACGTGCAGGCCAACATCGCCCTGATGCACCAGGTGGTCGTCGGCCAGCAGGCCGCGGCCCGCCAGGGCACGCACTCCACCAAGACCCGCGGCGAGGTCCGCGGCGGTGGCAAGAAGCCCTACCGGCAGAAGGGCACCGGCCGCGCCCGGCAGGGCTCGACCCGTGCCCCGCAGTTCGCCGGCGGCGGCATCGTGCACGGCCCCACGCCCCGGGACTACGACCAGCGGACCCCGAAGAAGATGAAGGCCGCCGCCCTGCGTGGCGCCCTCTCCGACCGGGCCCGCGCCGGCCAGGTGCACGTGGTCACCGGTCTGGTCGACGGCGACACGCCGTCCACCAAGACCGCCCGCGAGGTCCTGGCCTCGGTCAGCGAGGCCCGCCACCTGCTGGTGGTGCTGGCCCGCGCCGACGAGACCAACTGGCGCTCGGTGCGCAACCTGCCGAACGTCCACGTGATCGCCCCGGACCAGCTCAACACCTACGACGTGCTCGTCAACGACGACGTGGTGTTCACCAAGAGCGCCCTGGACGCGTTCCTGGCCGGCCCGGCAAGGGGTCGCGCCGCGAAGGCGACCGCCCGTTCGAGCGAGGTCGTGGCCGACGAGGCGCCCTACGGCGCCGGCAGCCACGCCGCGCTGGCGGACGGCTCGGCGCCTGCGGGTTTCCCGGTGAAGGGCAACGAGAGTTCGAAGCTCTACCACCTGCCGGGCACCTCGTTCTACAACCGCACGGAGGCCGAGGTCTGGTTCGCCAGCGCCGAGGATGCCGAGAAGGCCGGCTTCCAGCTGCCGCCGTCGCAGCGGAAGTCTGAGGAGGGCGACAAGTGATCCCCGACCACCGCGATGTGCTGCTCGCGCCGGTGATCTCCGAGAAGTCCTACGGGCTGCTCGAGGAGAACAAGTACACGTTCGTCGTCGCGCCAGGCGCCAACAAGACCCAGATCAAGATCGCGGTCGAGAAGGTGTTCGGCGTCCAGGTCGTGAGCGTGAACACGCTGAACCGGCGGGGCAAGCGCAAGCGCACCCGCACCGGGTACGGCAAGCGCAAGGACACCAAGCGAGCGATCGTGACCCTCTCCCCGGAGAGCAAGCGAATCGAGATCATCGGCGGCCCGGCCTGAGCCGGCGAGTAGAGATCCAAGGGACTGCGTAGAGATGGGCATTCGCAAGTACAAGCCGACGACGCCGGGGCGTCGTGGGTCCAGTGTCTCCGACTTCGCCGAGATCACCCGGTCGACGCCGGAGAAGTCGCTGGTCCGCCCACTGCACGGCCGTGGCGGCCGCAACGTGCACGGCAAGATCACCACGCGACACAAGGGTGGCGGCCACAAGCGTGCGTACCGGCTGATCGACTTCCGCCGGCACGACAAGGACGGTGTGCCGGCCAAGGTCGCGCACATCGAGTACGACCCGAACCGGAGCGCGCGCATCGCGCTGCTGCACTACGCGGACGGCGAGAAGCGCTACATCATCGCGCCGGACAAGCTGCGTCAGGGCGACCGGATCGAGAACGGGCCGAGCGCGGACATCAAGCCGGGCAACTCCCTGCCGATGCGCAACATCCCGGTCGGCACCGTGATCCACGCGATCGAGCTGCGGCCGGGTGGTGGCGCCAAGATCGCCCGCTCGGCAGGCGCGCGCGTGCAGCTGGTGGCCAAGGAGGGCCGGTTCGCCCAGCTGCGGATGCCCTCCGGCGAGATCCGCAACGTGGACGTGCGCTGCCGCGCCACGGTCGGCGAGGTCGGCAACTCCGAGCACGGCAACATCAACTGGGGCAAGGCGGGCCGCATGCGGTGGAAGGGCAAGCGCCCGACCGTCCGTGGTGTCGCCATGAACCCGGTGGACCACCCGCACGGTGGCGGTGAGGGCAAGACCTCCGGTGGCCGGCACCCGGTGAACCCCGCCGGCAAGCCGGAGGGCCGTACCCGCCACAAGGGCAAGCCGAGCGACGCGATGATCGTCCGTCGTCGCCGGATCGGTAAGAAGCGCTGAGGGAGTGGAAACGTGAGTCTCGTTGCGGCACTCGAGGTGACCACTGAGCGCGCCTTGGCCGAAGGCCCGCTGTCACGGTGGCAGGGCGATGTGGAACGGAAGATGGCTGATCGTGTGGACGGTCCTGCCGGCGTGGCTGCGGTGCGCGCAGAGTCGCAGGAAGACTGAGTAGGAGGGAGTTGAGAGATGCCTAGGAGTTTGAAGAAGGGCCCGTTCGTCGACGACCACCTGCTCAAGAAGGTGGACGCGCTCAACGAGTCCGGCAAGAAGACCGTGATCAAGACCTGGTCCCGCCGGTCCACGATCATCCCGGACATGCTGGGCCACACGATCGCGGTGCACGACGGCCGCAAGCACGTTCCGGTCTTCGTCTCGGAGTCGATGGTCGGGCACAAGCTGGGCGAGTTCGCCCCCACCCGCACCTTCAGGGGCCACGTGAAGGACGACCGCAAGGCGCGTAGGCGCTAGATAAGGGGATAAAGCGATGAACGCCCGTAACGACGCCCTCGCGCTGGAGGAAGAACTCCCGCGCGCGGTGGCTCGGGCTCGCTACGTCCGCGCCACGCCGATGAAGGTGCGCCGCGTGGTCGAGCTCATCAAGGACCGCAGCGCCGAGGAGGCCCTGGCCGTGCTCCGGTACGCCCCCCAGGCGGCGAGCGAGCCGGTGGCCAAGGTCCTGGCGAGCGCGGTGGCCAACGCCGAGAACAACCTGGACCTCGACCCGGAGACGCTCTGGGTCACCCAGGCATACGTGGACGAGGGTCCGACCCTCAAGCGGTTCCGCCCGCGGGCTCAGGGCCGTGCCTACCGGATCCGGAAGCGGACCAGCCACATCACCGTCGAGGTGGAGTCGCGGCCGAAGCCGGAGCCGGTGAAGAAGGCGACTGCCGGAAAGTCCAAGGCCGGTCGCAAGTCCAGCGCGAAGAGGAGTGCCAGCTAGTGGGTCAGAAGATCAACCCGCACGGCTTCCGGCTCGGGATCACCACTGACTGGAAGTCCCGCTGGTATGCCGACAAGCAGTACGCGGAATACGTGGCCGAGGACGTCAAGATCCGTCGCCTGCTCTCGAAGGGCATGGAGCGCGCCGGGATCTCGAAGGTGGAGATCGAGCGCACCCGCGACCGGGTCCGCGTCGACATCCACACCGCCCGTCCGGGCATCGTGATCGGCCGCCGGGGTGCCGAGGCCGACCGTATCCGGGGCGAGCTCGAGAAGCTCTCCGGCAAGCAGGTGCAGCTGAACATCCTCGAGGTCAAGAACCCCGAGGCGGACGCCCAGCTGGTCGCCCAGGTGACCGCCGAGCAGCTGTCCAACCGCGTGTCCTTCCGCCGGGCGATGCGCAAGGCCATCCAGTCGGCCATGCGCAGCCCACAGGTCAAGGGCATCCGGGTGCAGTGCGGTGGCCGTCTCGGCGGCGCCGAGATGTCCCGCTCCGAGCACTACCGCGAGGGTCGGGTGCCGCTGCACACGCTGCGTGCCGACATCGACTACGGCTTCTTCGAGGCCCGCACCACGTTCGGCCGGATCGGCGTGAAGGTGTGGATCTACAAGGGTGACGTGGTCGGCGGCCGGCGTGAGGCCGACGCCCGCTCGCAGGCGCCGCAGGAGCGTGCGCCGCGCCGGGAGCGCCCCACCAGGGCTCGCCGCTCGGGTGCCTCGGGCACCACGGCGACCAGCACCGAAGCGGCCCGCGCCGCCGCGGAGGCCAACGCCACCAGCGCGGCCTCGCAGGCCGAGGCCGCGGCAGCGGCAGACACAGTCGCGCCGGAGACCCCGTCGGTGAACGGGACCGGCAGCGCGAGCAACGGGGAGGGCTGAGCAGTGCTCGTCCCACGCAAGGTCAGGCACCGCAAGCAGCACCACCCCAAGCGGGGCGGGGCTGCCAAGGGCGGCACCAGGGTCACCTTCGGTGACTTCGGTATCCAGGCGCTCACGTCGGCCTACGTGACCAACCGGCAGATCGAGTCCGCTCGTATCGCCATCAACCGGCACATCCGTCGTGGCGGCAAGGTGTGGATCAACATCTTCCCGGACCGGCCGCTCACCAAGAAGCCCGCCGAGACCCGCATGGGTTCCGGCAAGGGTTCGCCGGAGCACTGGATCGCCAACGTGAAGCCGGGTCGGGTCATGTTCGAGCTGAGCTTCCCGAACGAGACTGTGGCGCGCGAGGCACTGACCCGCGCGATCCACAAGCTTCCGATGAAGTGCCGCATCGTCACGCGTGAGGGTGGTGACTTCTGATGGCCGCGGGTACTCAGGCATCCGAGCTGCGCGAGCTCAACGACGAGGAGCTGGTGCTGCGTCTGCGGGAGTCGAAGGAAGAGCTGTTCAACCTTCGCTTCCAGATGGCCACCGGGCAGATGGACAACAACCGCCGGCTCCGCACGGTCCGGCACGACATCGCCAGGATCTACACCGTCATGCGTGAGCGTGAGCTGGGCCTGTCGGTGTCGCCGGACGAGGTTTCTCCCGACGAGGAGGCGGTAGCCGGATGACGGCGCGGCGATTTGGGCGACCAGTGAGCGCGCCCCGGCCGAAGGCCCGCCATCGCGGTGGCAGGGCTGCGGCCAGCAACGGAGCACATATGAGCGAGCAGAGCCCTGCCGGCGCGATGGCGGCGGCGCGCAAGATCGCGATGAATAACTGCGAAGGTGCGGCATGAGCGAGACGAATGAGACTGTCGACGCGCCGCAGCAGGCGCGCGGCCGGCGCAAGGTCCGGGAGGGCCTCGTCGTGTCGGACAAGATGAACAAGACGATCGTGGTCTCGCTTGAGGACCGCAAGAAGCACCCGCGTTACAGCAAGGTGCTCCGGTCCACGACCAAGGTCAAGGCGCACGACGAGGAGAACTCCGCCGGTGTCGGTGATCGCGTGCTCCTGATGGAGACCCGTCCGCTGTCGGCGACCAAGCGCTGGCGGCTGGTGGAGATCTTGGAGAGGGCAAAGTGATCCAGCAGGAATCGCGGCTGCGCGTCGCCGACAACACGGGTGCGAAGGAGATCCTCTGCATCCGCGTGCTCGGCGGTTCGGCGCGGCGCTACGCGGGCATCGGCGACATCATCGTCGCCACGGTCAAGGATGCGATGCCGGGCGCCGGGGTGAAGAAGGGCGACATCGTCAAGGCGGTCATCGTCCGCACCACCAAGGAGAAGCGGCGGCCGGACGGCTCCTACATCCGCTTCGACGAGAACGCCGCCGTGCTGATCAAGCCGGACAACGAGCCGCGCGGGACCCGCATCTTCGGACCGGTCGGTCGCGAGCTGCGCGACAAGAAGTTCATGAAGATCATCTCGCTGGCTCCGGAGGTGCTCTGACTCATGAGCGAGCGAAGCGTGCGAATCGTTGGACACGGCAATCAATTGATTTTCATTGATCCGACGAGCGCCAGCGAGGAGGGGCGATGAAAATCAAGAAGGGCGACACGGTCGTCGTCATCGCGGGCAAGGACAAGGGCGCCAAGGGCAAGGTCATCCAGTCCTACCCGACCACCCAGAAGGTGCTCGTCGAGGGCGTGAACCGGATCAAGAAGCACACCCGGATCAGCCAGACCCAGCGTGGTGCGCAGACCGGCGGCATCGTCACCCAGGAGGCCGCCATCCACGTGAGCAACGTGATGCTGGTGGTCGACGGGCACGCCGTCCGGGTGGGCTACGAGGTCAACGACGAGGGCCGCAAGGTCCGCGTCGTCCGCGGCCCGAACGGCAAGGACAAGGACGGAAAGGCGAAGGAGGTCTGATCATGACTACTGTGCAGAAGCTCGACCCTGCAAGCAGGTCGTCGGAAGAGAAGATCACTCCCCGCCTCAAGACCCGGTACCGCGAGGAGATCACGGCCGGGCTGCAGGAGGAGTTCTCCTACGCCAACGTCATGCAGGTTCCCCGCGTCGTCAAGGTCGTGGTGAACATGGGCGTCGGCGACGCGGCGCGGGACGGCAAGCTCATCGAGGGCGCGGTCAAGGACCTGTCGCTGATCACCGGCCAGCGGCCGGAGATCCGCAAGGCCCGCAAGTCCATCGCGCAGTTCAAGCTGCGCGAGGGCATGCCGATCGGCGCGAAGACGACCCTGCGCGGGGACCGGATGTGGGAGTTCCTGGACCGGCTGCTGACCATCGCGCTGCCGCGTATCCGCGACTTCCGGGGCCTGTCGCCCAAGCAGTTCGACGGCAACGGCAACTACACCTTCGGTCTCAACGAGCAGTCGATGTTCCACGAGATCAACCCGGACTCCATCGACCGTCAGCGGGGGATGGACATCACCGTGGTCACCACCGCGATCAACGACGCGGAGGGCCGAGCGCTGCTGCGGCGCCTGGGCTTCCCGTTCAGGGAGAACTGAGCCAATGGCCAAGAAAGCTCTGGTCCACAAGGCCGCGCAGAAGCCCAAGTTCAAGGTCCGCGGGTACACCCGGTGCCAGCGGTGCGGCCGCCCGCGTGCCGTGTTCCGCAAGTTCGGCCTCTGCCGGGTGTGCCTTCGCGAGATGGCCCACCGCGGCGAGCTGCCCGGCGTGTCCAAGTCCAGCTGGTAAAGCAAATCGCCACAGGCCCCTCGTGGGAACCATGGCGAGAAAGGTTGACAGGTCACCATGACGATGACCGACCCGATCGCAGACTTCCTGACGCGTCTGCGCAACGCGAACTCGGCGTACCACGACGAGGTCGTCCTCCCGCACTCCAAGATCAAGGCGAACATCTCCGAGATCCTGCAGCGCGAGGGCTACATCGCCGGCTACCGGAGCGAGGACGGGGAGAAGGGCAAGAACCTCGTCGTCTCCCTGAAGTACGGCCCGAACCGCGAGCGCAGCATCGCCGGTCTGCGCCGGGTGTCCAAGCCCGGCCTGCGGGTGTACGCCAAGTCGGACGGACTGCCCAAGGTTCTCGGCGGCCTGGGCGTGGCGATCATCTCCACGTCCTCCGGGCTGCTGACCGACCGGCAGGCCAACAAGCAGCGAGTGGGCGGGGAAGTCCTCGCCTTCGTCTGGTGACGAGAGGGGAGTAGGAACATGTCTCGCATCGGAAAGCTGCCGGTCCCCGTTCCGTCCGGAGTGGACGTCTCCATCGACGGCCAGCAGATCAGTGTGAAGGGTCCCAAGGGGACGCTCGCGCACATGATCGCCGAGCCGATCACCGTGGAGCGTGACGAGGACGGCACGCTCGCGGTGAAGCGCCCGGACGACGAGCGCCGCAGCCGTGCGCTGCACGGCCTCACCCGGTCGCTGGTCAACAACCTGGTCGTCGGGGTCACCGACGGCTACGAGAAGAAGCTCGAGATCCACGGCGTCGGCTACCGCGTCCTGCTCAAGGGTTCGGACCTGGAGTTCTCGCTGGGCTACAGCCACCCGGTCAAGGTCACGCCGCCGGAGGGCATCACCTTCGTGGTCGAGGGCCCCACCAGGTTCTCCGTTCAGGGGATCGACAAGCAGCGGGTCGGCGAGGTAGCGGCCAACATCCGCAAGCTGCGCAAGCCCGACCCGTACAAGGGCAAGGGCGTGCGTTACGCGGGCGAGAAGATCCGCCGCAAGGTCGGAAAGACGGGTAAGTGATCATGAGCGAAGCGACTGCAACCAAGGTCGACCCTGACAAGCAGGTCTCGCCCACCAAGCGGAAGCCCGTCGGCAGGGACATCTCGACCCGGCGCCGGGTCTCCAAGGCGCGCCGGCACTTCCGGGTCCGCCGCAAGGTCGGCGGCACGCCGGAGCGTCCGCGTCTCGCCGTCACCAAGTCGGCGCGGCACATGGTCGTCCAGCTGGTCGACGACCTGGCCGGGCACACCATCGTGTCGGCGTCCACCCTCGAGGCGGACGTGCGGGCGATGGACGGCGACAAGAAGGCGCGCGCGGCCAAGGTCGGCGAGCTGATGGCCGCCAGGGCGAAGAACGCGGGCGTGAGCAAGGTCGTGTTCGACCGCGGTGGCAACGACTACCACGGCCGGATCGCGGCGCTCGCCGACGCCGCTCGCGAAGGCGGGCTGGAGTTCTGATGAACACGCACAAGACGGGAAGGATCGCCTGATGCCGGGACGTTCACGGCAATTCGGCGGCGGCCAGCAGGGTGGCCAGGGCGGGGACCGCGACCGCGGTGACCGTCGTGACCGCAGGGACCGTCGCGACGGGGGCCGTGGCGGAGCGGCCCAGGACAAGACCCCGCACATCGAGCGCGTGGTGGCCATCAACCGGGTCGCCAAGGTCGTGAAGGGTGGTCGCCGGTTCAGCTTCACCGCGCTGGTCGTGGTGGGCGACGGCGACGGCATGGTCGGTGTCGGCTACGGCAAGGCGAAGGAGGTGCCGGCCGCGATCGCCAAGGGCGTGGAGGAGGCGAAGAAGAGCTTCTTCAAGGTCCCGCGGATCGGCGGCACCATCCCGCACCCGATCCAGGGTGAGCGTGCCGCCGGTGTCGTGCTCCTGAAGCCGGCCAGCGCCGGTACCGGTGTCATCGCCGGTGGCCCGGTGCGTGCCGTGCTGGAGTGCGCGGGCGTGCACGACGTGCTGTCCAAGTCGCTCGGTAGTGACAACGCGATCAACATCGTGCACGCCACCGTGGCGGCGCTGAAGGGCCTGCAGCGTCCGGAGGAGGTCGCGGCTCGTCGCGGCCTGCCGCTGGAGGACGTGGCCCCGGCCGGCATGCTGCGGGCACGGGTCGCCGGTCAGGGGGTGTGACGCCATGGCACAGCTCAAGGTCACCCAGGTGAAGAGCATCATCGGCACCAAGCGCAACCACCGTGAGTCGCTGCGGACGCTGGGCCTGCGGAAGATCCGCCAGTCCACCGTCCGGGAGGACACCCCGGAGGTCCGCGGCCTGATCCACACGGTCCGCCACCTGGTGACCGTCGAGGAGGTCGACGACGCATGAGCGAGCTTGCGAGCTCATCAGTCAACACAGCGCCACCGGCCGTGCGACCGACGAGCGCCAGCGAGGAGTGAGCATGGCCATCAAGATCCATCACCTGCGCCCCGCACCCGGGGCGAAGACGGAGAAGCGCCGCGTCGGCCGCGGTGAGGGTGGCAAGGGCGGCAAGACCGCCGGCCGCGGTACGAAGGGCACCAAGGCACGCAAGAACGTGCCGGCGCGCTTCGAAGGTGGCCAGATGCCGATCCACATGCGGCTGCCCAAGCTGCGTGGCTTCAAGAACCGCTTCCGTACCGAGCACCAGCCGGTGAACGTGGGCGACATCGCCCGCCTGTTCGCCGACGGCGGCACGGTCGGCGTCGAGGAGCTCGTCGCCGCGGGTCTGGTTCGCAAGAACCAGCTCGTGAAGGTCCTCGGCAACGGCGACCTGGAGGGCGTCAAGCTCGACGTCACCGCGCACGCCTTCTCCAAGAGCGCAGAGGAGAAGCTGGCCGCGGCCGGCGGCAGCGTCACGAAGCTGTAGTACCGCGGGACAACCCGACTCGGCCCCCGGATGCCTCGGCACCGGGGGCCGAGCCGCGTTCGCGGCCTGTACCTGCCGGCATTCCCGTGAACGATCTTCCTGCCGGCCGGTTCGCGTGTCAGGCTTCGGGTATGTACACAACGGGGGCCATGTCTGGGTTGGACCTGCCGTCGGTGCCGGCGGCGCGCTCGGCGTCCCGGCTCCGGCTCGCCGCGGCCGGTTGCGCGTTGCTCGCGGCCGTCGGGGGGATGGTCGGGTCGTTCCTCGACCTCTTCACCGGCGAGCTCAAGATCGACGGGGAGACCCAGCTCTCGCTGTCGGTCACGAGCTGGGGTTTCGATGTCGAGGGGGGTGACCCGTTCGGCGCCGTGCCCACCTCCGGCTACCCGTTGGTGTTCGCCGCCGTCCTGCTGTTCGGCGCGGCCTCGATGTCCGCGCTGGCCGCCAGCGCCGCGGCGACGCCGGGCACCACCCGCGGCGCGGCCGTGGTCACGGTCGCCGGAACGGCGTTCCTCGCGGGTGTGGTCTGGGCGGTCGGCATGGAGCTCGCCAGCTTCGCGGGCAGCTTCCGGCCGGTCGGCATCACGACCGACGGCGTCACCGTCGAGCAGTCCCTCGGCCCGGGTCTGTGGTTCCTGCTCGTGGCGGTCGCCCTGGCCATCGCGGCCGCCGTGCTGGCCCTCCTGCGGCCCCGCCGCCGCACCGTGCCGGTCGGGTACCAGGTGAGCCCGTACCAGGCCGACATGTCGACCCCCCGGCACGGCTTCCCGATCCCCGTGGCGCTTCCCGGCCAGGCGCCGCCGCCCGTGGCGCAGCAACGGCCGCACGCCCCGTTCACGCCCCCGCCGATGGCCCCGATCGCCGACGCCACCGCGCCGCCACCGAGCACCATGAGCTACCCGAACCCGCGCCCGGTCACCCCACCGCCACCCGGGTACCCACGACCGGCGCCGCCCGTGCCACCGACCACCCCGAGCCCGCCGAGCCAACCCGCCGACCCGAGCCCAGCGGCCGAGCCGAGCCCTACGACCCAGCCGGCTCCGCCGGCCGAGCCGACCGCGGCGCCTGGTTCGGGTGCGCCGGCCGGCCCGGAGCAGGCGGGTGCCGCGGACCGGCAGTAGCGGTCAGAAGACCGGCTCGCCCTCCCGCACCAGCCGCCAGTTCGGCACGAAGAACGTCGCCGGGTCGATGGTCCCCGCGGCCGCGGCGTGGTCGATCAGCGCCTGGCGGATCTCCACCTGCGCGTTGTAGACCACCGGAACCTCGCTGATGTGCGGGAACCCGCCACCACCCGAGCGGCGGTAGTTGTTGACCGCCACCACGAACTCCTGGCCCGGCGTGACCGCGGCGCCGTCGTGGGCCAGCCCGACGATCCGCGACCCGACCGGCTTGGAGATGTCCACGTCGTAGGTCACCCCGGACAGCACGTCGTAGTTGTAGTCCGGCTCCCCGCCCGCGTTGGTCAGCGTCTCCGGGTCGACCGGCGCGCCGACCGGTGTCTGGTTGAAGTACTTCGCCGAGTACTCCAGGTAGTCCTTCACCCGCGCGCCGGTCAGCGTGACCGCCTCGAGCGTGTTGTCGTAGATGTAGAGGCCCGCGATGTCGCGCACCGACACCTCGCCCTCCGGGAACACCGCGGTCCGCGAGAACGGCGCCGCGATCGACAGCACCGGCAGGTCGGCCTGCGGGGTCCCCGCGAGGGCGGCGGACACGGTCTCGGTCTGCACCTGCTGGATGTAGTCGAGGATCGCCGTGTCCGCGTACCTCGAGGTCGCCGCCGACAGCTCCTCGGTCGACCGCGCCACCGGCTGGTTCACGTAGTCCACGGTCGCGGTGTGCTGGTCGGCCAGCAGCGCGGTGATCTTCGGGTCGTCCGGCACGGTGTTGGTGTTCAGCGTCGTCGACGACTTGTCCGCCACCTTCCAGCGGCCGCGCGACTCGGTCAGTGTGAAGTCCACAACGGACAGTCGCTGGCCCCACCGGCCCGGCTCGGTCAGCAGCACCTGCCGGCCGGTCGCCTTGTTGGTGACGAACCTCTCCGGCACGTCGTTGTGCGCGTGCCCGAACAGCACCGCGTCGATCCCCGGCACCTCCTCGGCCACCATCGCCGACGCGTTCTCCACCGGGATGTCGCCTTGGTAGGACGACATCCCGTTGTCGCCCGCGTGCGCGGTCACCATCACCACGTCCGCGCCGAGCAGCCGCATCACCGGAACCCAGAAGCGTGCCGACTCCACCAGGTCGGTGAACCGCAGCTTGCCCTCGACGTTGGCCTTGTCCCAGATCGCGATGCCCGGGTTCGTGAGCCCGAGCACGCCGACCTTCACCGGCCGCTTGCCCTTGACCTTCATGGTCTTCAGCACGAACGGCAGGTACGCGGGCAGCCCGGTCCGCGCGTCGACCGCGTTCGCGCCGAGCACCGGGGCCTTCATCTGCCTGACCCAGGTCGCGAGCATCGGCAGGCCGTAGTTGAACTCGTGGTTCCCGAGGGTCACCGCGTCGTAGCCGATGGCGTTCATCGCCTTGGCCATCGGATGCGTCTCGCCGGTCTCGGTGACCGGCTCGACCCTGGCGTAGTAGTAGTCGAGCGGCGTGCCCTGGATGGTGTCGCCGGAGTCCACGAGCATGGTGTTCGCCCGGCCGCGGTCGGCCCGGATCTGGTTCACCAGCGTCGAGACCTTGGCGAGCCCCACGTCGTTGTGTGCGCTGTCGTCGTACTCGGAGTTCTTGAAATAGTCCCAGTTCAGCGCGTTGCCGTGCAGGTCGGAGGTCTCCATGACGGTGATCCGCACGTCGCGGCCGGCCGGCTCGCCCGCGGCGGGAGTGGCCGCGGCGAGGCCGGCGGCGACGGTGACGACCAGCACGGCGGCCGCCGATCGGTGGATACGCATGCCGCCATCCCACCGTGCCGGACGCTCCGGCACTACCGTCCTTCGGCCTGGACCGAACGGCGCATGGCTGGGCCGGGCGGCGTACTGTCATCCCGCTGTGCCGAGGGGGTGCAAGCGCGCCCGGCCATGCTGTTATTGTCGTTGACACGCTTCGGGTGGAGTGTCCCCCGAAGCGGTTCTGGCTTGCCAGCGCTCCGGCGGCCAGAGTTGAGTTCCGGCCGGTCTTCCAACCGGCAAAGCCGATCACCGGCGTGGGCGCCGGTGACGCCGAGGAGGTTCTTGCGTGCTAGGCGCTTTCGTCTCGGCGATCAAGACGCCGGATCTACGGCGCAAGATCCTGTTCACCCTCCTGATCGTGGCGGTCTACCGGGTCGGCGCGATGCTGCCTTCGCCAGGAGTGTCGTACCCCAACATCCAGAAATGTATCGACGGGGTCGACGACCAGAGCATCTACCAGCTGCTGAACCTGTTCAGCGGCGGTGCGCTGTTGCAGCTGTCGGTGTTCGCGCTGGGGATCATGCCGTACATCACCGCGAGCATCATCATCCAGCTGCTGCGTGTGGTCATCCCGCGCTTCGAGCAGCTGCACAAGGAGGGCCAGGCCGGCCAGGCCAAGCTCACCCAGTACACCCGCTACCTCACCATCGGCCTCGCGATCCTGCAGGCCACCGGCATCGTGGCGATGGCCGACCGCGGCCAGCTGTTCGGTGAGTGCCAGGACCCGATCATCCCGCAGAACACCACGTTCAACCTGGCGATGATCGTCGTCACGATGACCGCCGGCACCGCCCTGATCATGTGGTTCGGCGAGCTCATCACCGAGCGCGGCATCGGCAACGGCATGTCGCTGCTGATGTTCGTCAACATCGCGGCCCGCATCCCGGCCGAGGGCGGCAACATCCTGCAGAACGCGGGCGGCCTCGTGTTCGCCATCGTCTGCGTGTTCGGTCTGCTCATCATCGTCGGCGTCGTGTTCCTCGAGCAGGGCCAGCGCCGGATCCCGGTGCAGTACGCCAAGCGCATGGTCGGCCGCCGCATGTACGGCGGTACGTCGACCTACCTCCCGATGAAGGTCAACCAGGCCGGCGTCATCCCGATCATCTTCGCGTCGTCGCTGCTGTACCTGCCCGACCTCGTCACCCGGCTCACCGGCAACACCAACAGCTGGTGGAGCCGGTTCGTCGCGGACCACCTGACCAGCCAGTCGGACTGGGTGCACATCGCGACGTACTTCGCGTTGATCATCTTCTTCACGTACTTCTACATCAGCATCCAGTTCAACCCGAACGAGCGTGCTGACGACATGAAGAAGTACGGCGGCTTCATCCCGGGCATCCGCCCGGGCCGGCCGACCGCCGAGTACCTCAGCTTCGTGCTGAGCAGGATCACCCTGCCCGGGTCGATCTACCTCGGCATCATCGCCGTGCTGCCGAACTTCTTCCTGGACATCACCGGGGACGGCCAGAACCAGAACTTCCCCTTCGGTGGAACCGCCGTACTGATCATGGTTGGCGTCGGTCTTGACACCGTCAAGCAGATCGAAAGCCAGCTCATGCAGCGCAACTACGAAGGGTTCCTCAAGTGACGCGAATGGTCCTCGTCGGCCCGCCGGGCGCGGGCAAGGGCACCCAGGCGGACGCGCTGAGCGCCAGGCTGGACATTCCGCACATCTCCACGGGCGAGCTGTTCCGGGCGCACATCGGCGCGGCGACCGAGCTCGGCCGCAAGGTGAAGAAGTACCTGGACGAGGGTCATCTCGTGCCGGACGAGATCACCAACCAGATGCTGGTCGAGCGGCTCGACGACGCGGACACCGTCGACGGGTTCCTGCTCGACGGCTTCCCGCGCAACGTCGGCCAGGCCGACGTGCTCAGCAAGGTGCTGGCCGAGTCGGACAAGAAGCTCGACGCGGTGGTGCAGCTGCAGGTCGACGATGAGGTCGTCGTCGGCCGCCTGCTGGCCCGTGGGCGCGCGGACGACAACGAGGACGTCATCCGCAACCGGCAGCGGGTCTACCGCGCGGAGACCGCGCCGCTGCTCGACTACTACCGGGACATCCTCGTCACGGTCGACGGCGTCGGCGAGGTCGACGAGATCACCAACCGGGTGTTGAGCGCACTCCGCGATCGGACGTGACGCGCAGTGGGCCGGTCGACTCGCTGCGGCTGTCCATCCAGTCGTGGCGGGGTCGGATGATCGAGCTCAAGGCGCCCGCTGAGCTGGAGGCGATGCGTGCGGCCGGCTTGGTGGTGGCCGCCGCGCTGGCCGGCGTGGTCGAGGCGGTCCGGGCCGGCGTCAGCACCGCGGAGCTCGACGAGATCGCCGAGCAGACCATCCGCGACGCGGGGGCGGTACCGAGCTTCAAGGGCTACCACGGCTTCCCCGCGAGCATCTGCGCCTCGGTGAACCAGCAGATCGTGCACGGGATCCCGAGCCCGACCCAGGTCCTGGCCGACGGCGACCTCATCTCCGTCGACTGCGGCGCCATCCTGGACGGCTGGCACGGCGACTCGGCGGTCACCGTGTCCGTCGGCGAGCCGAGCCCCACCGACAAGGCTCTGTCGGAGGCGACGAGATCCGCCATGCTGGCCGGTATCGAGGCCGTCCGCGCGGACGGCCGACTCACCGACATCTCGCACGCGGTCGAGACCGCGGTGCACGAGTCGGAGCGGTCCGACCAACGCAGGTACGGGATCATCCGGGAGTACGGCGGCCACGGCATCGGCCGGGCCATGCACATGGAGCCGTTCCTGCCGAACTACGGCAAGCCGGGCAAGGGCCCGAGGCTGCGCGTGGGGATGGCCATCGCGATCGAGCCGATGCTCACCCTGGGCGGCGAGAAGACCCTGGAGCTGGACGACGGCTGGACGGTCATCACGGTCGACGGCTCGCGGGCCGCGCACTGGGAGCACACGGTGGCCGTCACCGAGGACGGTCCTTGGGTCCTCACCGCTCCCTAGTGTCCCCCGCGGCAAGATGGCCGTGTGCTGGAGCCAGAAGCCACGACCAGACCCTGGTGGCGGACGAAGCCCTTCCTGATCATCGTGATCGCCGGCTGCTTCCACATCGGCCGGGGCGCCCCCGTCGACGGCGCCATCTTCCTGGCGACCGCCACCGCGCTCGCCATCGCGGAGCTGACCGAACCGAGCCCACCACCTGCTACGGACCTCCCGCCGGCCACGGCGCTGGCGGCGGTCCCCGCGGGCTGGCTGGTCGCGAACTGGCAACCGGGCACCGCGCCGGTCGCGGTGGTGGTGGCCGCGACGGGTCCGCCGATGCTCCTGCTGGCGCTGCGGACAGGTGGCGGCGCCGAGCGCACCGATGTGGGCCGGTGGTGGCCGTGGGCCGCCGTGGGGGTGGCTGTCTGCCTCTGGGAGCTGGCGTCGTTCCTCCAGCAGAGCGACCCCGCCACGGCCGACCCGGACCACCCCACGCTGAGCGCCGTCCTCGAACCCCTGTTCGCCCAGGGGCCGGGCCGGGCCGCGATGGTCGTCGGCTGGCTGGCCGCGGGCGTCCTCCTCGCGAGGCTGATGCTGAGGGCACCGAGATGCACGCGCTGACCGTGACGGTGTTCGCCCTGCTCGGCGGCGCGTTCGTGGTCCTGGAGCTGCTCGGCAGGCGGGAGAACGCCAGCACGCCGACGGTGCGCAAGCTGCTCGGCGCGACCGTGCACAACCGCCCGGCGCTCGTGCTCCTGGTGCTCACCTGGTGGTGGTTCGGCTGGCATTTCTTCGTAACCGGGGGCTGATTTTTCCTCGTCGCGTGGTCCGCGTACACTAGATCGGTGGCGCAGCCTGTTGCGCCGTATCCGTCATGCGTTTCGCCCGTGAGGGTTCATGCAGGGCGGTATGCGTATGACCATGCAGTAGAGCACGAAACGCGGAGGACATGGGCAAGAAGGACGGGGCCATCGAGGTCGAGGGCCGTGTGGTCGAGCCGCTCCCCAACGCGATGTTCCGTGTCGAGTTGGAGAACGGACACAAGGTCCTCGCGCACATCAGCGGCAAGATGCGGCAGCACTACATCCGCATCCTGCCTGAGGACCGGGTGGTCGTGGAGCTGTCGCCCTACGATTTGTCCCGCGGCCGAATCGTCTACCGCTACAAGTGACCGGCCTCGGCCGGCCGTATCAGGAGAAACACAAGACGTGAAGGTCCAGCCGAGCGTCAAGAAGATCTGCGACAAGTGCAAGGTGATCCGCCGCCACGGTCGGGTCATGGTGATCTGCGAGAACCTGCGCCACAAGCAGCGCCAGGGCTGAGCGGGCCGAGCACCAGCAGGTAGACGCACCAACAAAGATGCCCTCCCCACACCTGCCGAGCCACTCGGGCTCGGTTCACCCCCGGACCAGGCCGGGGCCCGCGCCACTCGGCGCGGGACGGTTGGGGAGCAGACCTGGGAGTGACACACAAGAGGAGACATGGCACGACTTGCTGGCGTCGACCTCCCCCGCGAGAAGCGGATGGAGATCGCGCTGACCTACATCTACGGCATCGGCCGTACCCGCTCCAAGGAGCTGCTGGTCGCCACCGGGATCAGTCCGGACCTGCGCGCCAAGGACCTGTCCGACGAGGACGTGTCCAAGCTTCGTGACCACATCGAGGCCAACTACCGCGTCGAGGGTGACCTCCGTCGCGAGGTTAACGCCGACATTCGCCGGAAGATCGAGATCGGCTGCTACCAGGGCCTGCGGTGGCGCCGCGGTCTGCCCGTCCGCGGGCAGCGGACCAAGACCAACGCCCGCACCCGCAAGGGCCCCAAGAAGACGGTCGCCGGCAAGAAGAAGGCTGGGAAGAAGTGACCAAGAGTCGCGGCAGCGTGGTATCCGTCGTCACCCAGAGGCGACGCAACCGTCAGTTCGTGGCCATGCAGGTGGCGCCCAAGAGCGCCCGCCCGCAGGCTCTCCGCGACCTCTACCTGGATGCCGGCACGCGCATCCGGGAAGGTCACCGCGCGGACGAAGAGTCCGCCGCCACTCCCCAGACTTCGCGTTAACAGGAGACACCTACAGACATGCCACCCAAGTCACGCAGTGGCGCCGGCGTCAAGAAGGTCCGGCGCAAGGAAAAGAAGAACATCTCGCACGGCCACGCGCACATCAAGAGCACCTTCAACAACACGATCGTGTCGATCACCGACCCGACCGGCAACGTGATCGCGTGGGCGTCCAGCGGCCACGTCGGCTTCAAGGGCTCCCGCAAGTCGACCCCGTTCGCCGCGCAGATGGCCGCCGAGAACGCCGCGCGCAAGGCCGCCGAGCACGGCATGCGCAAGGTCGACGTGTTCGTCAAGGGCCCCGGCTCCGGCCGGGAGACCGCGATCCGGTCGCTGCAGGCGGCCGGTCTCGAGGTCGGCACCATCCAGGACGTCACCCCGCAGCCGCACAACGGCTGCCGGCCGCCGAAGCGCCGCCGGGTCTAGGGCAAGGGAGGAGTAGAGAACCATGGCTCGTTACACCGGCCCCGCGACCCGCAAGTCGCGTCGTCTCAAGGTCGACCTCGTCGGCGGCGACCGTGCCTTCGAGCGTCGCCCGTACCCGCCGGGCCAGCACGGCCGCGGCCGCATCAAGGAAAGCGAATACCTCCTGCAGCTGCAGGAGAAGCAGAAGGCCCGCTACACCTACGGCGTGCTGGAGCGGCAGTTCCGCCGCTACTACGAGCAGGCCGCGCGCACCAAGGGCAAGACCGGTGAGGCGCTGCTGCAGCTGCTCGAGTCCCGGCTGGACAACGTGGTGTACCGCGCGGGCCTGGCCCGCACCCGCCGGCAGGCCCGGCAGCTGGTCAGCCACGGCCACTTCGTCGTCAACGGCAAGCGGGTCAACGTCCCGAGCTTCCAGGTGTCGAAGTTCGACATCGTCGACGTGAAGCCCAAGTCGCTGAACACGCTGCCGTTCCTCGCGGCCAAGGAGTCCTTCGGCGACCGGCCGATCCCCGGCTGGCTGCAGGTCGTGCAGACCACCATGCGGATCCTCGTGCACCAGCTGCCCGAGCGCGCACAGATCGACGTGCCCGTGCAGGAGCAGCTGATCGTCGAGTTCTACTCGAAGTGATTTACCCGGGAGGCGGCCCAGGCCGCCTCCCGGTCCATCCCGGTGGGCGTCAAATAGCGGTCGCCCCTGAGGTAAAGGAACAAGAAAGTGCTGATTTCACAGCGGCCCTCGCTCGGCGAGGAGCCGGTCAACGAGACACGCTCCCGGTTCACCATCGAGCCGCTGGAGCCCGGCTTCGGCTACACGCTTGGCAACTCGCTGCGGCGCACGCTGCTGTCGTCCATCCCGGGCGCGTCGGTCACCAGCATCCGCATCGACGGTGTCCTGCACGAGTTCACCACCGTGCCGGGGGTGAAGGAAGACGTCACCGACATCATCCTCAACCTCAAGGAGCTCGTCGTGAGCTCCGAGGAGGACGAGCCGGTCACCATGTACCTGCGCAAGCAGGGCCCCGGCGACGTCACCGGGGGCGACATCGTGCCGCCCGCCGGCGTCACCGTGCACAATCCCGACCTGCACATCGCCACCCTCAACGGCAAGGGCAAGCTGGAGATCGAGCTCGTGGTCGAGCGCGGTCGCGGCTACGTCCCGGCCGTGCAGAACAAGCAGGCGGGCGCCGAGATCGGCCGGATCCCGGTCGACTCCATCTACTCGCCGGTGCTGCGGGTCACCTACAAGGTCGAGGCCACGCGTGTCGAGCAGCGCACAGACTTCGACCGGCTGATCCTCGACGTCGAGACCAAGCCGTCGATCACCCCGCGGGACGCGGTCGCGTCGGCCGGCAAGACGCTGGTCGAGCTGTTCGGCCTGGCCCGCGAGCTCAACGTGGACGCCGAGGGGATCGAGATCGGTCCGTCGCCGCAGGAGGCGGACACCATCGCCGCCTACGCGATGCCGATCGAGGACCTCGACCTCACCGTGCGTTCGTACAACTGCCTCAAGCGCGAGGGCATCCACACCGTGGGTGAGCTCGTCTCGCGCAGCGAGGCCGACCTGCTGGACATCCGCAACTTCGGTGCGAAGTCGATCGACGAGGTCAAGATGAAGCTCGTCGGCCTCGGTCTCGCGCTGAAGGACAGCCCGCCCGGGTTCGACCCGACCACCGCCGCTTCGGACTACGCGAACGAGGGCTGGTCGGACACGGTTGGCGATGCCGGCGGCGACGGCGGGCATGACGATGGCCAGGACTACGCGGAGACGGAGCAGCTGTAATGCCCACGCCAACCAAGGGCGCCCGCCTGGGCGGCTCCCCGGCCCACGAACGGCTGATGCTGGCGAACCTCGCCACCTCGCTGTTCGAGCACGGCCGGATCACCACCACCCAGGCCAAGGCCAGGAAGCTGCGGCCGTTCGCCGAGCGCCTGATCACCAAGGCGAAGCGGGGCGACCTGCACAACCGCCGGATGATCATGAAGGTGATCCGGGACAAGGAGATCGTGCACCGGCTGTGCACCGAGATCGGCCCGTTCTTCACCGATCGGGACGGCGGCTACACCCGGATCCTGAAGACGCTCCCGCGCAAGGGCGACAACGCCCCGATGGCGATCATCGAGCTGGTCCAGGAGAAGACGGTCACGGCCGAGGCCGAGGCGGCGCGCAAGACCAAGTTCGCCGCCGACCAGAAGAAGGCCGACGCCCCGGCCGCCGACGAGACCGACGAGTCCACTGTGGACGACGCGGCCACGCCGGCCGCGGAGGTCGAGGTTGAGGAGAGCTCGTCCGACGACGAGCACCCCTACGGCGCCGGCAGCCGCGCCGCGCTGGAGGACGGCTCAGAGCCGGAGGGCTTCCCGATCAAGGGCAACGCCGACTCGATGCGGTACCACACGCCGGGCAGTGCCTTCTACGACCGCACCGTCGCCGAGGTGTGGTTCAAGACCGAGGAAGACGCGCAGATGGCCGGCTTCAGCCTGCCGCCGTCGCAGCAGGACGAGGACGAGTCCTGAGCTTTCCTTCCGGCGAGCCCGTCATCCCCACCGGGGATGGCGGGCTCGCCCGCTTCCGGCTGGACATCGCCTACGACGGCGCGGACTTCTCCGGCTGGGCCCGCCAGCCCTCCCGCCGCACGGTCTGCGGCGTGCTGGAGGACACGATGTCGATGGTCCTTCGCCAGGACGTCCGGCTCACGGTCGCCGGCCGCACCGACGCCGGCGTGCACGCCTCCGGCCAGGTGGCCCACTGCGACCTCGCGGGCGTCCCCGATGGCTTCCGCGAGCGGCTGGCCCGCGCCCTGCCCGCCGACGTGCGCGTCCTCGACGTCCGGCCCGCGCCGGCGGCCTTCGACGCCCGGTTCTCGGCCCTGCGCCGCCACTACGTCTACCGGGTGTGCGACCGGCCGTGGGCCGCGGATCCGTTGCGGCGCAACGACACCGTCTCCTGGCCCCGCGCCCTGGACCTGGTCGCGCTGAACGAGGCGGCCGCGGGACTGCTGGGGGAGCACGACTTCGTGGCGTTCTGCAAGCGCCGCGAGGGCGCCACGACGCTCCGCGAGCTCCAGCGACTCGCCTGGACTCGGGCCGACGACGGCGTCCTGTCCGCGGCGGTGTCCGCGGACGCGTTCTGCCACTCGATGGTCCGCAGCCTCGTCGGCGCGCTGCTGGCGGTGGGGGAGGGCCGCAAGCCGGTCGGGTGGCCGAGCACCCTGCTCACCGCCGCGAGCCGCTCGAGCGAGGTGACCGTGGCCCCCGCGCACGGCCTGGCCCTGACCGGCGTGGACTACCCCCCGGACGCCGAGCTGGCCGCCCGCGCCGAGCTCACCCGCAACGTCCGCGTGAAGCACTGAGCGGCGCGTCCCCGAAGGGACACGCCGCTCAGTAGGTCAGCGGCCTGTGTGACAGGGCTGTGTCACAGGGCTATGTCACAGGTCGAGCGTCCAGGTGTCGATGTAGCCCGTGTCGTAGGTTGCCGCGTCGCGAACCCGGAGGTTCCAGGTGCCGTTGGCGACCTCGCTGGAGAGGTTGCGGGAGTAGGTCTCGTTGACGTTGTCGGCGCTTCCTCCCGAGCGGTTCCGCAGGTTGTACACCGTGCCGTCCGGCGCGACGAGGTCGACGACCAGGTCACCGCTCCAGGTGTGCACGATGTGCACCTCGACCGTGGACGACCCGCTGGCGTTGCCGGTGCAGCCGGAGATCGTGATCGGGCTGCTCACCGTCGAGTTGTCGTTGATCGTGAAGTTGTTCGCGTTGGACGCCGCGGGGCAGGGGCCGGGCGGCTCGACGACGCCGGTCCCGGTGTAGAGCAGCAGGTTCGGCGAGCCGGTGCCCGGGTTGGTGATCTTGTTGGGGGTGGCCGCGGCCTTCATGGCGGACTGCACGGTCGCCGGCGATGCGGTCGGGTTGGCGGCCAGGTACAGGGCCGCGGCGCCGACCACGTGCGGGGTGGCCATCGAGGTGCCGCTGATGGTGTTGGACGCGGAGTCGTTCGTGTTCCACGACGAGGTGATGTCCTGGCCGGGCGCGAAGATGTCGGTGCACGTGCCGTAGTCGGAGAACGAGGCACGCGCGTCGGTGCGGGTGGAGGCGTTCACGGTGATCGCCTCGGTCACCCTGGCCGGGGTGAAGTTGCAGGCGTTGGCGTTGGAGTTGCCGGACGCGATGCCGTAGGTGACGCCGTCGGCGATCGAGTTGCGCACCGCGTTCTCGGTCGCGGTGTCCGAACCCTGGGCGCCGAGGCTCATGTTGGCGACGGCCGGGCCGGAGGTGTGGTTCTGGGTCACCCAGTCGATGCCGGCCGCGACACCGGCGAAGGAGCCGGAGCCGGAGCAGTCGAGCACCTTGACCGCCACCAGCTGGACCGCCTTCGCCAGGCCGTAGCTGGAGCCGCCGATCGTGCCGGCTACGTGCGTGCCGTGCCCGTTGCAGTCGGTGTTGTTGCCGTCGCCGGTGGTGTTGGTGCCCCACGTCGCGCGGCCGCCGAAGTTCTGGTGGGTGGTGCGGATACCCGTGTCGATCACGTACGCCTTGACGTTGCTCGCGGTGGTCGAGTACGAGTACTTGCTGTCGAGCGGCAGGTTGCGCTGGTCGACCCGGTCCAGGCCCCACGACGGCGGGTTCAGCTGGTCCGTCGTCATCCGCACGGTCCGGTTCTGCTGCACGTAGGCCACGTTCGGGTCGGCGGCGAGCTGGCGCGCGGCCTGCTCACTCATCGAACCGGCGAAGCCGCGCAACGCGGCCGTGTAGGTGTAGTCGACCTTGCTGCCGTACTTCTCGGCCGCGTTCGTGACCTGGTCGTCGACACTCTGCGCGGACACCACCGAGTCCTTGAACACGACGATGTAGCTGCCCTTGATCGCGTCCGCCGAGCCGGCGTACAGGACCTGGCCCTCGGCGGCCTGGGCCGCCGTGGCCCCGAAGCTCACGCTCAGCACGGCGGCCGACGCCGCGGCGAGCGAGGCCCCGAGGACACGTCTCTTCGAGATGACCCGTGACTCTCCCATTGCTTGTCTCCTTTGCAGGGCACAGCCCGACCCCAGCCCTCGATGGGGTCGACTGTGGATGGAGAAATGAGTGGGTTGTTCGCAAGCGAACGCTTTCCACATTTGTCGTGAGATCGCCGTGACGCAAGAGAGTCGACCGCGTTCGCTCCGCGACTTATGAACGTTTTGCATAAGCCTTGGGAACAAGTTGGCCCATGTGGCCCAGCGGATTCGCCCACCTGCCGCGTCCCGCCACACCCCGCGGGCCCAACACAGGACGACGCCCCCGCCGGGGGACGGGGGCGTCGGCAGAGCGGTCGGGTCAGAAGGGTCGGGTCACAGGTCGAGCGTCCAGCCGTTCAGGGTGCCGGTGTCGGCTGAGTAGACGTCCTGCACCGACAGCGTCCACGTGCCGTTGGCGGCCTCGGAGCCGAGGTTCACCGGGTAGGTCTCGTTGACGTTGTCCCCGCTGTCCCAGCCGGCGTCCTTCAGCCGGTACGCGGAGCCGTCCGGCGCGATCAGGTCGATCACCAGGTCACCGCGGTAGGTGTGGGTGATGTCCACGGCCACGGTGGACGCGGTCGAGGCCGCACCCTCGCAGCCGGAGATCGCGGTCGCGCTGGTCACCGCGGGGCCGGCGTCCGGGATCGCGACGCGGGTCGCGTTGGCCACCGCGTCGCAGTTGCCCGGCTCGGGGTCGGGGTCGCCGCCACCGGTGCCGGTGTAAAGCAGCACGTTCGGCGAGCCGGTGCCCGGGTCGGTCACCTTGTTCGGGGTGGCGTTGCCGGTCAGCGCGGTGGCCACCTCGGCCGGGGCCGCGCTCGGGTGGTCGGCCAGGTACAGCGCCGCCGCGCCGGCGACGTGCGGGGTGGCCATCGAGGTGCCGCTGATCGTGTTGGTGCCGCCGGACAGCCAGCTCGAGGTGATGTCCACGCCGGGAGCGAAGATGTCGGTGCAGGTGCCGAAGTTGGAGAAGTAGGCACGCGCGTCCGCGCTGTCGGTCGCGTTGACGGTGATGGCCTCGGGCACCCGGGCCGGGGAGAAGCCGCACGCGTCGGCGCTGGAGTTGCCGGAGGCGATCGCGTAGGTGACGCCGGAGGCGATCGACGCCTGCACGGCCGAGTCGATGGCCGCGTCCGCGCCGCCGCCGAGGCTCATGTTGGCCACCGCGGGCTTGGCGGCGTTGGCGGTCACCCAGTCGATGCCGGCGACGACCTGCGCGGTGGTGCCGGAGCCCGAGCAGCTCAGCACCCGCACCGCGACCAGCGAGACCTCCTTGGCCAGGCCGTAGTTCGCGCCGCCGATGGTGCCGGCGACGTGCGTGCCGTGGCCGTGGCAGTCGGTGGCGTCGTTGTCCCCGTCGACCGCGTCGTAGCCGGACGAGGCGCGGTCGCCGAACTCGGGGTGGGTGGTCTCGATGCCGGTGTCGATGACGTACGCGTGCACGTTGCTCGCGGTCGTGGCGTAGGCGTAGTTGTTGTCCAGCGGCAGATCGCGCTGGTCGACGCGGTCCAGGCCCCACGACGGCGGGTTCGGCTGGTCGGCGACCAGCGTCATGGTCTGGTTCTGCTGCACGAACTCGACCGCCGGGTCGGCGGCCAGACGCTTCGCGGCCTGCTCGCTCATCGACGCCGCGAAGCCGTGCAAGGCGGCGGAGTAGGTCTGGGTGACGGTGCCGCCGTACTCGGCCGCGGTGGTGGCGGCCCGCGCCGCCGCGCCGTCCTTGAACTTGACGATGTAGCTGCCCTCGACCGCGGTCGCCGAGTCGGCGCCGAGCACCTGGCCCTCGGCCGCGCTCGCCGGCCCGGCCGCGACCACGGCGAGCCCGGCGGCGGTCGCCGCGGCTATCACGAGTCCCGTGATTCGCACGCCCGACCTGCCACGTGACTGTTCCATGCTTCTCCTCATGCAGGGACGCCGCCGGTACCAGCCCTCGAAGGCACCGGCGGAGTGTGGGGAAACTTCCGTTCGCATGGCGAACGGTGTCAATGATCGTCCGCGCAGGGCATGGGACGCACCCGACAAAAGTCGGGCATCGTCAACAGTTTGGCTCCCCTGGGAAGAAGTTGAACCATCAAGGTCAACAGAAGCGGCTGTTTGCCGCGTCCCGAAACGGGTCTTCCGCCCTCAGTCGCCGCGCCGCACCGGGCCCAGGATCGCCTGCTCCTTACCGGTGGTGACCAGCCGCAGCGGCTTCCACAGGTTCCGGCCCAGCGCGACGACCTGGTCGTCGGCCAGCGTGGTCAGCTGGTGCACCATCGGCGGCGGCAGCCGCCAGATGCGCGCGGCAAGCTGCGCCTGGCCCACCGGCAGGCGCTGCAGCAGCACCAGGTCGGCGGCGTTGGCCGTGGCGCCGGCCTGCGGGTGCATGTAAGGCAGCACGTACACCGTGGTCTGCCACGGCGACCGCGGCGGGAACAGCTCCTGCGGCGTCGGCCCGCCGTCGTGCACGACGAGCAGCGGCCCGTCCTCGGACGGCCGGGGGAGCTCCACCGGGCTGAGCCTGCGGATCTGCACGAGCGGCGCCGGACGCCCGTCCGGGCCGTTGCCGGCGGCCTTCTGCAGCACCTGCCAGGCGGCGGGCCGGCCGGTGGCGACGACCACCCAGGCACCGACCGCCATCGCCCGCAATGCCACCTGGCGCGCCATGTACAGCCCGCCGACCAGCACGATCCTGGTCGGCGCCGGGCGCAGCGCCGAGATGGTCAGCGGCTCGCCCTGCAGGCCCGAGCCGAGCATCATGCCGCCGCGGTCGCCGCTGGGGCTGACCGCGTCGAGCATCGCCGGGGGCACCAGGAACTCCTGGCTCAGCCCGGTCCCGGACTGGGTATCCATCAAACGGCTGGACCCGCTCATGACCGCACCTCGCAGGCTCGGCCCGGCCGCTCGCGGTCGCCCTGTGACATTGATTCGCTCGCACGCTCGCTCATGTCCGCACCTCGCAGGCTCGGCCCGGCCGCTCGCGGTCGCCCTGTGACATTGATTCGCTCGCACGCTCGCTCATGTCCGCACCTCGCAGGCTCGGCCCGGCCGCTCGCGGTCGCCCTGTGACATTGATTCGCTCGCAC
>NZ_WHTD01000045.1 GCF_009379765.1 Actinophytocola sp.
AAGGCGTCAACCGGCTGATCAAACTGGAGGCCCGCAACGCCTTCGGTTTCCGCAACCCCATCAACCAACGACTACGATCACGCTGCGCAACCATCCGAGCGACCTGGCGACGAGCCAAGCCCGGCTAACATCGAAGACCCCAATATCCTGTCCGCCGTCTGTCAAGCGGCCCGCGCGGGCGTTCTTCCGACCAACCCCCATGCTCGACGCCTGACCAGTGGGACGGGCGCAACCTGTGTTGGGACCGGTGCTGACCCGGCTGGTGTCCTTGTTGGGCCACCTCGCCCGCGGGAATCCTGGTGATCGTTGACGGTTGTAGGGACCTTGGTCCCACCGTAGGACGGCTCTCGGCTCTACTGGGGCGATGGGCGGGTGCCGCACGCTGGAGGTACTCGCTGATTCGGCGGGCTGGACGCGACTGCGCGAGTGACGGACTGGGACGACGATGACCTCGACGAACAATGCAGAAACATGTGCGGCTACGCAGCCGCCGCACGCGGACGGTAATGCCTCGACCGGACGTCGCCGGATCATGATGCTGGCCTTGGCGACGGTCGGATTCGCGGTGAACTTCTGGGCGTGGGCGTTGCTGAGCCCGCTGGGGCCGCTGTTCAAGGACGCGCTGCGGTTGAGTGCGTTCCAGCAGGCGTTGTTGGTGGCCGTGCCGGTGATGGTCGGGTCATTGGGCCGGATTCCGGTGGGGGCGCTCACGGATCGGTTCGGTGGGCGGGTGATGTTCCCGCTGATCTCGGCGGTCACGATCGTGCCGGTGCTGTTCCTCGGCCTGGGCGGGCATTCGACGCTGGTCGCGTTGTTGGTCGGTGGGTTCTTCCTCGGTCTGGGCGGTACCTCGTTCGCGGTCGGGGTGCCGTTCGTCAACGCGTGGTTCCCGCCGAAGCGGCGTGGGTTGGCGATCGGGGTCTTCGGGGCGGGTATGGGTGGCACGGCGATCAGTGCGCTGACCACGGTGAGACTGGTCGACGCCGGCGGGGTGGCGACGCCGTTCGTCGTCACAGCGGTGGTGCTTGCGGTCTACGCGGTCGTCGCGGTGTTGCTGTTGCGGGACGCCCCGGGGCGGGTCGTGCCCGCTGAGTCGGTGACTCGTCGGCTGCGTGACACCGCCCGTTTGCCGGTGACGTGGCAGGCGTCGTGGCTGTATGCGGTGGCCTTCGGTGGGTACGTGGCGTTCTCGGTCTACCTGCCCGCCTATCTGAAGACCGCATACGGGCTCACGCAGTCCGACGCGGCGAACCGGATGGCCGGGTTCGTGCTGCTCGCCGTGCTGATGCGCCCGGTGGGCGGCTGGTTGTCCGATCGTCTCGGTCCGGGGCGGGTGCTGGTCGCGGTGTTCTCGGTGGTGACCGCCGGTGCTGCGGTGCAGGCATTCACTCCGGCCCTGATGCCGATCGGTACGATCGCGTTCCTGTCCATGGCCGCCGTGTTGGGCGTGGGTAGCGGCGCGGTGTTCGCACTCGTCGCGTTGCTCGCGCCGGGGAACAAGGTCGGCTCGGTAACCGGGGTGGTTGGTGCCGCCGGTGGACTGGGTGGGTTCGTCCCGCCGCTGGTGATGGGCGCCCTTTACGGCGCGTTCGGCTCCTACGGTCTCGGGCTGGCCGCGTTGGCGGTGGTCGCCGCAGCCACCCTCGCTTTCACTCTGACCAGGGTGAGGGCCACTTTGCGGCGCTCCGTCGAGCCGGTGGGGTCGCGGCGTGTGTGAATACTGCGGCCGCCAGGCGCTGTCCGCGATCGCCGACCTGACCCGGGAACACGACGACATCGTCACGTTGATCAGCCGGGTGCGGTCGGCGCACGTCACCGGTGATCACGCCGCGACGGCGCGCCTTGCCAGGCAGATCGCCGCGGTGCTCGGCCCGCACACCGCGGTGGAGGAGCAAGGCCTGTTCCCGCCGCTGGCCGCCGAGTTCCCCGACCACGTCGCCAAACTGATCGCCCAGCACCGGTACATCGACGGTGTCCTCGGCGAGGCCGCCGACGAGGTACCCGCCGACTCGACCTGGCCGGCACGGCTGATGGACGCGCTGCACGTGTTGCGGGAGCATATTCTCGCCGAGCAGGACGCTGCCTTTCCCGCAGCGTTGGCCAGCCTCGGCACCGCTGATTGGGAGGCGATCGAGGCGGTCCGCGCCCGTGTCGGTACGACAACCCCGGCACCCACCCCGACCCGATAGGCCCGGCGACGGCCGGCAAGCGATCTGCGACCTCGCGGGTTGACCACTAGGGTCAAGTTGGCTCCGTCGATCAACCTGCCAGCGACTGTCAGGAGGAACCGACACGTGAGCTCCGCAACCGAACCATCCTCCGGCCACACGGGTTTGGACACGGAACTGTGGGACGCGCTGGTGCGGACGCGCCGGTTCTTCACCCGTGCCGAGGTATCCGACGACCTGCGCGTGTTGCACAAGATCGGCGGGCGGCAGGCCGACGAGTTCTACCGGGACCGGTGGAGTCACGACAAGGTGGTGCGTTCGACGCATGGGGTGAACTGCACGGGGTCCTGCTCGTGGAAGGTGTACGTCAAGGACGGGATCATCACCTGGGAGGCCCAGCAGACCGACTACCCGTCGGTCGGCCCGGACCGCCCCGAGTACGAGCCGCGCGGCTGCCCGCGCGGGGCGGCGTTCTCCTGGTACACCTACTCACCCACACGGGTGCGATACCCGTACGTGCGTGGCCTGTTGCTGGAGATGTACCGGGAAGCCAAGGCCCGCGCCGGTGGTGACCCGGTGCTCGCCTGGGAATCCATTGTCGAGGACCCGGAGTTGTCCCGGCGGTACAAGGCGGCCCGCGGCAAGGGCGGGCTCGTGCGAGCGTCGTGGGACGAGGCGACCGAGCTGGTCGCCGCCGCGCACGTACACACGATCAAGCGGTACGGCCCGGACAGGATCGCCGGGTTCTCGCCGATCCCCGCGATGTCCATGGTCTCGCACGCCTCGGGCGCGCGGTTCGTGTCGTTGCTGGGAGGGTCGATGCTGTCGTTCTACGACTGGTACGCCGACCTGCCGGTGGCGTCGCCGCAGGTGTTCGGGGACCAGACCGACGTGCCCGAGTCCGGTGACTGGTGGGACGCCGGCTACCTCATCATGTGGGGCTCGAACCTGCCCGTCACCCGGACCCCGGACGCGCACTGGATGGCCGAGGCCCGCTACCGCGGCCAGAAGGTCGTGGCGGTTGCCCCGGACTACGCCGACAACGTCAAGTTCGCCGACGAGTGGCTCGCCGCCCACCCCGGCACCGACGGCGCGCTCGCCATGGCGATGGGACACGTCATCCTGCGCGAGTTCTTCGTCGACCGGCAGTTCTCGTACTTCACCGACTACGTCAAGCGGTACACCGACCTGCCGTTCCTGGTCCGCCTCGATGAACACGGGGATGCCTACCGTCCGGGTAAGTTCCTCACCGCCGCCGACCTCGACGACCACGCGGGCACCGAGAACGCGGCGTTCAAGACCGTTCTGCTCGGCGCCGCGGGTGAGCCGGTGGTGCCGGGCGGATCGCTCGGCTTCCGCTATGGGGAGCAGGGCGCGGGCAGATGGAACCTCGACCTCGGTGACATGGACCCGCTGCTGTCCGTCCTGGGTGGTGAGTCCGTGGTCGTGGATCTGCCGCGTTTCGACGCATCGGATGGCACAACCAGCCCGCTGCGGCGCGGGGTGCCGGCCCGGCGGGTCGGTGGGCACCTGGTCACGACGGTGTTCGACCTGCTGCTCGCGCAGTACGGTGTGCACCGCGACGGGCTGCCGGGCACCTGGCCGACCGGCTACGAGGACGCCCAGCAGCCCTACACGCCCGCGTGGCAGGAGGCGATCACCGGCGTGCCGGCGCAGGCCGCCGCGCGGATCGGCCGGGAGTTCGCGGCGAACGCCGAGGAGACCCGTGGCCGGTCGATGATCATCATGGGTGCCGGGACCAACCACTGGTTCCACTCGGACACCATCTACCGCGCGTTTCTGACGTTGACCACGCTCACCGGGTGCCAGGGCGTCAACGGTGGTGGCTGGGCGCACTACGTCGGGCAGGAGAAGTGCCGCCCGATCACCGGCTGGTCGCAGCTGGCGTTCGGGCTGGACTGGTCGCGGCCGCCGCGGCAGATGATCCAGACCGCCTACTGGTATCTCCACACCGACCAGTTCCGCTACGACCGGTTCGGAGCCGACACTCTCGCGGGCGCCACCGCCGGCGGGCAGATGGCCGGCAAGAGCACCGCCGAGCTGATCGCGCTGTCCGCGCGGCTGGGCTGGATGCCGTCCTACCCGACGTTCGACCGCAACCCGCTGAACCTGGCGGACGACGCCGAACGTTCGGGCGGGTTCGCTTCGGACTATGTGGTTGAGGAACTGAAGGCCGGGCGGTTGCGGTTCGCATGTGAGGACCCGGACTCGCCGGAGAACTTCCCGCGGGTGCTGAGTGTGTGGCGGGCGAACCTGCTTGGTTCCTCAGCCAAGGGCAACGAGTACTTCCTCAAGCATCTGCTGGGAACCGACTCGTCGCTACGTGAACCCGATGTCGGTGCGCCGACAGGAAAGCTGGACCTGTTGCTGTCGCTGGACTTCCGCATGACGAGCACCACGCTGTTCTCCGATGTGGTGCTGCCGGCGGCGACCTGGTACGAGAAGCATGACCTGAACACGACTGACATGCACCCGTTCGTGCACTCGTTCAACCCGGCGATCGCCCCGCCCTGGCAGACCCGCACCGACTGGGCGGCGTTCCGGGCCATCGCGGAGGTCTTCAGTCGGCTCGCGGAGAAACACCTCGGCGTACGCAAGGACGTGGTCGCGACGCCGTTGCTGCACGACACTCCTGACGAGTTGGCCACCCCACACGGCGTGGTGCGGGACTGGCGGACCGGGGAGTGTGAACCGGTGCCGGGTGTGACCATGCCGAGGCTCACGGTCGTGGAGCGCGACTACACCGCGATCGCGGCGAAGATGGGTGCCCTGGGCCCGCTGGCCGACTCGCTCGGCGCCACCACGAAGGGCGTCACCTTCCGCGTGGACCGCGAAGTGGACTACCTCAGACACAAGAACGGTGCCGTCCGCGGCGGGCCCGCAGACGGCCGTCCTTCCCTGGTCCGGGACGTGCACGCGTGCGAGGCCATCCTCGCGTTGTCTGGCACTACCAATGGGCACCTTGCCACGCAAGGCTTCCGCACCCTCGAACAGCGCACCGGCACGGAACTGGCGGACCTGGCCGCCGAGCACGAGGGCAAGCAGATCACCTTCGCGGACACCCAGGCCGCGCCCGTCCCGGTGATCACCTCCCCGGAGTGGTCCGGCTCGGAGACCGGCGGTCGCCGCTACTCGCCGTTCACGATCAACGTCGAACGGCTCAAACCGTGGCACACCCTGACCGGCCGGCAGCACTTCTACCTCGACCACGACTGGATGGCCGAGATGGGGGAGCAGCTGCCGGTGTTCCGCCCGCCACTGGACATGACCGCCCTGTTCGGTGAACCACGCATCGGGGAGAAAGGCGAGCTGGGCATTACCGTCCGGTACCTCACACCGCACTCGAAGTGGTCGATTCATTCCGAGTACCAGGACAACCTGTTCATGCTCAGCCTGTCCCGAGGTGGGCAGACGATCTGGATATCCACACAGGACGCGGCGAAGATCGGTGTGGCCGACAACGACTGGATCGAGGCGGTGAACCGCAACGGGGTCGTCGTCGCGCGTGCGATCGTCTCGCACCGGATGCCGGAGGGCACTGTCTACATGCACCACGCCCAGGACCGGCTGATCGACGTGCCGCGCAGCGAGACGTCCGGGAAGCGGGGTGGGATCCACAACTCGCTAACCCGGCTGCTGATCAAGCCGTCGCACCTGATCGGCGGGTACGCGCAGCTGTCGTTCGCGTTCAACTACCTGGGACCGACCGGCAACCAGCGCGACGAGGTCACGGTCATCCGCCGGCGGAGCCAGGAGGTGACGTACTGATGCGAGTGATGGCACAGATGGCGATGGTCATGAACCTGGACAAGTGCATTGGGTGCCACACCTGCTCGGTCACCTGCAAGCAGGCGTGGACCAACCGCTCCGGCGTCGAGTACGTTTGGTTCAACAACGTCGAAACCCGCCCAGGGCAAGGATATCCACGCACCTACGAGGACCAGGAACGCTGGCGCGGCGGGTGGGCGCTGAACAAGCGCGGCCGCCTGAAGCTCAAGGGCGGCGGCCGGTTGCGCAAGCTGCTGACCATCTTCGCCAACCCCAAGCTGCCCAGCATCAACGACTACTACGAGCCATGGACCTATGACTACGAGAATCTCACCAGTGCACCGCTGCAGGAGCACACGCCGGTCGCGCGGCCGCGGTCGCTGATCAGCGGCGAGCCGACGAAGATCACGTGGTCGGCCAACTGGGACGACAACCTCGGTGGCTCACCCGATCACGGCCACCAGGACCCGCTGCTGAAGGGCATCGAGGACAAGGTGAAGTTCGAGTTCGAGCAGACCTTCATGTTCTACCTGCCGCGGATCTGTGAGCACTGCCTCAACCCGTCGTGCGCCGCCTCGTGTCCTTCGGGGGCGATCTACAAGCGCAGCGAGGACGGCATCGTGCTGGTCGACCAGGACCGCTGCCGGGGCTGGCGGATGTGTGTGTCCGGCTGTCCGTACAAGAAGGTCTACTTCAACCATCGCACCGGCAAGGCCGAGAAGTGCACCTTCTGCTTCCCCCGCATCGAGGTCGGCATTCCCACGGTGTGCGCGGAAACCTGTGTGGGACGGCTGCGCTACATCGGCCTGGTCCTCTACGACGCCGACCGGGTCCTGGCGGCGGCGTCCACTCCGGACGAGCAGGACCTGTACGAGGCGCAGCGGCAGGTGTTCCTCGACCCGCATGACCCGACCGTGGTCCGCGAGGCCGGACGGGCGGGCATCCCGCGGGACTGGATCGAGGCCGCGCAACGCTCGCCGATCTATTCTTTGATCAACACGTTCAGAGTGGCGTTGCCGCTGCATCCGGAGTACCGCACCATGCCGATGGTCTGGTACATCCCGCCGCTGTCGCCGGTGGTCGACGTCGTCCGCGACACCGGTCACGACGCGGAGGACCACGGCAACCTGTTCGCCGCGATCGACGCGTTGCGCATCCCGGTGGAGTACCTGGCACGGCTGTTCACCGCGGGCGATGTCGAGCCGGTCAACGCCGTGCTGTGCCGGCTCGCTGCCATGCGCTCCTACATGCGTGACATCAACCTCGGCCGCGAACCCCAGGACAACATCGCCACCAAGGTCGGCATGACCGGCGAGCAGATCTACGACATGTACCGGCTGCTCGCGCTCGCCAAGTACGACGAGCGCTACGTCATCCCGCCCGCACACGCCGAACAGGCCCACGGCCTGGAAGAGCTGGCCACCGAATGCAGCCTCGACTACGAGGGCGGCCCCGGCATGGGCGGCTCCGGCCCCTTCGGTGAGTCCTCCGGCGGTGTCTCGCCCATCGCGGTGGAGAACTTCCGCATGTTGCGGGACAGGCAGACCACCGACACGATCGGCGGCCCCGTCGACAAGGGCAGCCGCGTCAACCTGCTCAACTGGGATGGCAAGGACCGCCCGGAAGGCCTCTTCCCGCAGAAGACGAACCCGAACGACAGCGATCCGGGCGGCGACCCGGCAGGCGACGTGGAGCCTAATCCGTGACCATCACCGATACGCACCGGGTCACCGCCTGGCAGGTTCAGTCACTGCTGATCAGCTACCCCGACCAGCGGCTGCTGGACCGGGTCCCGCTGCTGCGGGCCGCGACGGCAACCCTGCCCACTGCGCTAGGCGCGCCGCTGCACACCGTTCTCGACCACCTCGACCGCACCCCGCTCACCACGCTGGCGGCCGACTACGTCGCGACGTTCGACCACCGCAAGCGGTTCAGTCCCTACCTGACCTACTTCGCCTATGGGGACACCCGCAAACGCGGCATGGCGCTGCTGCGGTTCAAACATGCCTACCGCGCCGCCGGTCTGAACCTCGACGACAGTGCGGACAACGCAGAGCTGCCTGACCACCTGGCGGTCGTGCTGGAGTTCGCTGCCACCGGCGATCCGGCCACCGGCCAGCGGTTGCTCATCGAACACCGCGCCGGCCTGGAAATGATGCGCCTCGGCCTGCGCGAGGCGGGCTCGCCGTGGGCGGGCGTGCTGGACTCCGTGTCCGCGACCCTGCCGCCGCTGGGCCGGCACGAACACGAGGCGGTCGCACGCCTAGCGGCGGAAGGTCCACCCGAGGAAGAGGTCGGCCTCGCCCCGTTCGCCCCGCCTGAGTACATGCCGCAGGGAGGCCCCCGATGAGCACGCTGGACATCATGCTGTGGGTCGTCGTCCCGTACGTGGCGATCGCGGTGTTCATCGTCGGGCACGTCTGGCGCTACCGCTATGACAAGTTCGGCTGGACCACCCGCTCATCCCAGCTCTACGAGAACCGGCTGTTGCGGCTGGGCAGCCCGCTGTTCCACTTCGGCATCCTGCTCGTCGCCCTCGGCCACATCGGTGGCCTGCTCATCCCGAAGTCGTGGACCGAGGCCGGCGGGATCAGCGAGACCACCTACCACGCGCTGGCCGTCAGCCTCGGGGTCCTCGCCGGCGCCTGCACGTTGGCAGGTGCGGCGATCCTGGTCTACCGCCGCCGCACCGTTGGCCCGGTCTTCTCGGCCACCACCCGCAACGACAAGGTGATGTACGTGCTGTTGGTCGGCACCATCGTGCTCGGCCTGGGCACCACGGTGCTGGGCAACCTCACCGGCGACCCCCACGACTACCGGGAATCGGTCTCGCCCTGGTTCCGGTCGATCTTCTACCTCCAGCCCGAACCTGAGCTGATGGCCGGGGCGCCGCTCGGCTTCCAACTGCACGCGTTCGCCGCGTGGGCGCTGTTCGCGTTCTGGCCGTTCAGCCGCCTCGTGCACGTCTTCTCCATGCCGCTGGGCTACCTCACCCGCCCGTACATCGTCTACCGCAGCCGCGACACCGGCCTGGGTAACCGGGCACCCCGGCGGGGATGGGATCGCGTGAAATGACCGATACGGTCACGCTCCGGTAGCGCCCGCCTGCCTCCAGCGCCGCGGACGGTTATGCGCCGGGTTGGGCGGGAACGGGCGCATGCAGCCTGCGCCCGGTCACCTTCTCGGTCTCGATGCGGATGAAGTGGTCGCGGCGGCCGTCCACCCACGGCTGCAGGAAGGTGCCGGACAGCTCCACCAGCTCGGTCACGTCGGTGATCAGGTTCGCGTGGCCGACCACGGTCACGCTCCACCCATTGCGTAGGTCGGGGTCGAGCTCGTCGGCCTGGAAGGCCACCACGGTGTTCCCGGTCGCGGCGGCCAGCTTGGCGCCGCCGGCGACCCGGACAACCACCCGTTCCTGGTGCATTCGGAAGTTCACCGGCTGCACCGCGGGTAGGGCGTCCTCGGTGAACACCAGCCGTCCGACCCGCACGGTCTCAAGCAACCCCAGGCACCGTTCGCGGTCCAGGACCTCGAGCCGCTGTCGATCGGTCATGGCGACTCCCAAGACGGAACGGGTACAACGCATCACCTTCGAGCATGCCCGCTCCACCCCGGTGAACGCAGGGTCGGAAGTCCCTTGACGGTGGAGTCGAGGGACGCGAAGAAGGTCTGTGCGCGTTATGGTGGAGACGTGTCCGATCCGCTCGAGTTCCCGGATGCGGCGCGGCTGGAACTCGACCGCGCGATCGAGGTGCTGGTCACCCACGCACACACTGTTCGGAACACGCAGGAACGCTTGCGGTCGCTGCTGCGGGCCAGCCATCTGGTGGCCTCCCACGTGGACCTGGCAGTAGTGCTGCGCCACGTGGTGGACGCGGCGAAGGACCTGGTCAACGCCCAGTTCGCCGCGTTGGGGGTGCTCGGTCCGGAAGGACCGTGGACGAGTTCGTGTACAACGGCATCGACCAGGAAGACGCCGCCAGGATCGGGCATCTGCCCCGCGGGCAGGGCATTCTCGGTCTGCTCATCACCGAACCCCACCCGATGCGGTCCTTTCTCGGGGTGCCGATCCTCATCCGCGGGCAGGCGTTCGGCAACCTCTACCTGACCGACAAGCAGGACGCGGACGAACCCAGCCCCGAGTTCACCGACGAAGACATACAACTCGTGCGGTCGCTGGCCGGGTTCGCCGCGGTCGCCATCGACAACGCACGCCTCTACGCCGAGGCCGAGCGCCGGGCGGCGTGGCAACGCGCCAGCGTCGACATCACCGCCGCCCTGCTCGCCGGCAGCGACACCGACGACGTCCTGCGGCTGGTCGCCGAACAGGCCCACACCGTCGCGAACGCCGACCTCGCCGCCGTCATCCTCCAGACCGATGAGCCCGGGACGCTCGACGTGCACGCCGCGGTCGGCGAGGGCGCCGGGGACGTGCTCGGGCAGAAGCTACCCGCGGACGGGTCGCTGTGTGAGCTGGCCATGACCATCGCGCAACCACTGCTGAGCGACAACATCGGCAAGGACGAGCGTGGCCGCACTCCGGGCACAGCCTGGGCCGCGAACCTTGGTCCCGGCATGATCGCTCCGCTCGGCCAGCCACCGACGGGAGTGTTACTCGTCGCCAACAAACCTGGCAGGCACTGCTTCCATCAGCGTGACCTGAAGATGCTCGCCGCGTTCGCCTCCCAGGCCGCGCTGGCCCAGCAACTCGCAGAGCACCGCACCTACACCCAGGAGCTGCGACTGCTGGAGGATCGGGACCGGATCGGCCGAGTCCTGCACGACCACGTCATCCAGGAGCTGTTCGCCACCGGCATGTCCCTGCACAGCATCGCCTCGACAGCCGCCACCGATCAGCAACACCGGCTGATGAACGCGGTGCGCAAGCTCGACCAGGTGGTCCGCGACATTCGCGAAACCATCTTCGACCTGCACAATCAGTCCGCACCAGGCGAGCAGGCCCTGCCCAGCCTGCGCCGCACACTCACCGAGATCACCCGCGAAACCACCCACCCACTCGGCTTCACCCCAGCGCTGCGGCTCGACGGGCCCCTGGACACCTTTGTCCCTGGCGCCGTCGCCGCCGACCTGACCGCCGTCGTCCGCGAAGCGCTGTCCAACACCGCCCGCCACGCCCACGCCACCACGGCCACCGTCCAGATCACTGCCACCCCCAACACCCTCACCGCCCGCATCGAGGACGACGGCCGCGGCATGGGCGACACCACCCGCCGCAGCGGCCTGGCCAACCTCCGCGCACGCGCGGAGAAACACGGTGGCACCTTCATCATCGACAGCACACTCGGGCACGGCACCACGCTCACCTGGACCGTGCCGCTGCCCAATCCCACGACGGACACGTAGCCCTCGCCGTGCCCGCGTCAGCGGCGCGGGGTCCATCGGGGCAGGTCCGCTGATGCGCATGTGGAGCGCTGGTCCGCCGTCGATCCAGGGTGACATACCCGGTGGTGGCGAGTTCGCTCCGTTCGTGGTCGGTGCGCGGTGTGCCTTGCCGATGATGTGAACCGGCCAGCCCCGCGCCGGTGTAGCGCAGGATCGACTCACCTCTCGCTGTGAGTCGGGCGTCGGGTGCCGGGTAGGTAGTCGATCGTGCGGTCGGTTGGGCGGCGCGGACTTTGCGGTGGCAGGGGTGCCGCGGTCGGCAGCCAGCCGGTGCGCAGGATCAGGTGGGGGTATGCCGCGCTGTCGAGGACCTGGTCGCGGATCAGGGCGCGGGTGTCGGCGATCTCGAGTGGCTGCGACAGGGGGCAGCTGGCCAGGCCGAGGTCGGTGGCGGTGAGCAGCGCGGCGCTGGCCGCCTCGCCTGCGCGAAGTACGGACACGGGGTCGTCGGTGAGGGTGGCAAGGACCAGCAGCTCACCGCCGTCGGGCTCGCCGCGCCCGGTGTGGGCGTCGGCGAGGGTGCCGCCCGGGAAGGTGCGCATGGTGGTGTCACCGTGGATGCGTCGCGCCGATGGGGCGCTGCCGCTGAGGACGCCGTCCTCCGCGACTTTGCTGCGGCCACTCCAGGCGGCGAGCTCCTGGATGTAGGTGGGGTCGTCCTGCTGCAGATGTGCGGCACGGTCGATCGCGCGGGTGAGTTGCCGCCGGGTCGTGGCGTCGTCCACCGGCACGAGCAGGGCGCCTGCCTCGCCGCAGCGGCGGACCATCTGGTCGAGGTGCCCGTCAGGGACGGGCCACGACGAGAAGCGGCGCCGATCGGTGCGCCGGCGGGAGATCGCGCCGGCGAGTGTGATGTCCTCTTCGGACGGAACGCGCTGAGCTGTTTCCACCGCGGCGAGATGGGTAGGGTCGCTGGGGTTGGGGATGTGGTGGACGATCGCGCGCCAGCCGAGTGCCGCGAGCGCGATCCGCAGGTGGTGCAGGGCGGCACCGCAACTGAGCAGCAGGTCTCGCCCATCGGGGTCGGCGACCGACAGCCGGCGAGTCTGGTCGGCCATCAGGTGGATCGACGCGTCGCCGAGCAGCCAGCGCCACGGTTGGGTGTTGTGCACCGACGGTGCGCGGTTGGCCAACCCGATGGCGCCGAGCAGTGTGTGATGGTCCGGCGTGTACGCGTTCATGGTCATCGGCCGGTCTCCTTCCTCACTTGTGCTGAGTGACCAGAGCGTCCGCGACGCCGTCGGCCCACGAGCCGATCTCGTCCCAGTCGCGGGCGTCGCCGGACATCCGCTTGGCGAACGCACGGTCCATGACGCCCGTGGCCAGGTCCGGGTCGAGCCGGCCGCCGAAGACGGTCGGGGTCGGCGCGCTGACCCGGCTCGCGCGGTGTCTCGCGCCCTGGGTGGCGGTGATGGTGCTCGGCCGCTTGCCGAGCCAGCCGCTCTCGAACAGCCACACCTTCCGGGACGCGAGCTGGTATCGGAGCCGGCGGACGAACCGTACGGCCTCGGGCCGCCACCGCGTCGCGTAGACCGCGCTGCCGAGCACCACGGCGTCGTAGCCGTCGACCGAGTCGACGGTCTCGGCGGAGCGGACCTCCGTCTGGCAGCCGCGCTCGGTCAGCCGGGCGCCGATCGCCTCGGCGATCTCTTTGGTCGAGCCCATCTTGCTGGCGAAAGCCACTAGTACGCGTGTCATGCATCCACGGTCGCGTCCCACGACGGAGGTGGGGAGTGCCGTTGCGCCTTACGTGGTGCGACCAAAGGCCCATCGGGCACCTCCGAGGGGCCCTGTCCGTCGCCACCAGACGCTGCGCACGGAGCGGCTGTCCCGCGGGCTCGCGCCGCCGACAATGTCGCAGGGCACGGACATCTGGGCCGACACGGCGTCCGGCACCGGCCCGCTGACCCTCCGCTGGAGGCCGCGGCCGGGAGACTGGTCGCTCGTGGTGATGAATGCCTCGGCACGCCCCGGAGTCAGTGCGGACATCGGCTTCGCGGCCTCCACGCCGGCCTTGTGGCCCGTCGCGATCGGGGTGCTCTCGGGGCGTCGTGATATTGCTCGGCGGAGGGGTGGCGGTCGCGCTCGCGGCTCGTCCACGTCGGCCGCGCAACTGAGTGCGTTGGGCCCAGGGACCGAGGACCTCGGTCCCTGCCGGCGACGAGGCAACTCCGCAGAACATTAGGCGAAAGCGAACGGTCCGACACGGTCGGAGGATTACGATGCATGCCCAACCAGGAGACTGGCTGATCATCGAGCAGGCCGAACTCGACGTGGACGGCGCCCGGCAGTCCACTCGCGCCGACGAGGTCCAGCGGGAGATCGCCGCACACCGGGGGCGGCGATGAGCGGCACGTCGAGCTCATCGAATATGGCGAGCTCGCCGATGACGCGGCTGGTCAGGCTCCTACGACCGCGCGGCAACCCGCTGGTACGGGGCACTGACCGTGTCGAGGCGCGCTCATTGGTCGTCGTGCTGTCCATCGGCCTGCTCCTCCTGCCGATCATGCTGACCCTGGGGTCGGTGATCTATGCGGACATCAGCGAGAAGGGCCAGGAGCAGGGCCGGACCCGGCATGAAGCGGTCGCCGTCCTGGCCGAGGATGCACCGGACGCCGTCGTGACCGTTCACGACAACACAACCAGCACGTCCAAGGTGTCGGCCGAGTGGAGACTGCCGAACGGCACTGCGGCGACCGGCCTGGTTCGCGCTGACAATGGGCTCAAGGCCGGCGCGAAGGTCGACATCTGGCTCGACGATGAGGGCAGGGTGGTCGAGGCGCCGGTCACCTCGACCGACGCGGCGGCCGCAGGCGTCATGACCGCCGCCTTCGGCTGGGTCACCGTCGCAGGTCTGCTCACCCTCGCCCAGGTCGGCATCCACCGCCTGCTCAACCGCCGCCGATACCGCGCTTGGAGCCTGGAGTGGGAACGGGCTGAGCGGGACTGGAACAAGCGCAACCACTGACGGCCGGGGTCATCACAGAACTCGACACCACATTCGCAACCATCGAGGAGGGCATGTCATGACAAACGTCGGAACCGAACAGCACCCGGTCGTCGTCGGTGTGGACTGTTCCGCGTCCGCGCTGCAGGCGGTGCGCTGGGCCGCGAAGGAGGCCGAACGCCGCAACGCGCCGCTGCACCTGGTGCACGTCTGCTACCTCGTGCCGGTGCAGCACCCGAAGCAGGTCGCCCCGCCACCCGACTACCGCCACGCTGTCCTCGCCCAGGGCAGGCACTGGCTCAGCCAGGCCACCGACACGGCCCGCACCGCAGGGCCCGGAGTCGCGCTCACCACCGAACTTCGTGACGGAGCCACCGCCGATGTCCTGGTCGGCGAGTCGACAACGACGCAGCTGGTGGTGCTCGGCTCCCGCGGGCTCGGCGGGTTCACAGGGCTGCTCCTCGGCTCGGTCGCGGTGGCCTTGTCCGCCCACACGCACTGCCCGGTCGTGGTCAGTCCCGCCTCCACAGTGGACGGAACAGCGGCCGACGGCGGCCCGGTGGTGGTCGGCGTCGACGGCTCGTCGCTCAGCGACGCCGCGGTGCGGTTCGCCTTCGAGTCCGCGTCCGCGCGCGGTGTTCCGCTGGTCGCGATCCACACCTGGGTCGACGTGAGCGTCGCGGCAACCTGGGCCGCCCTGCCGTCGACGATCGACTGGGAGTGGGTCGAGGCCCAGGAGGCGAAGCAGCTCGACAAGGCCCTCTCCGGCTGGGTCGAGAAGTTCCCCGACATCGTGGTGCGCAAGGTTCTCGAGCGTGACCGACCGGCCCACGCATTGCTCCGGCACGCCGCCGGCGCCCAACTCGTCGTGGTCGGTTCGCGCGGTCGTGGTGCGCTCACCGGTCTCGGGCTCGGTTCGGTCAGCCAGTCCCTGCTGCACCACGCCGAATGCCCGGTCGCCGTGGTCCGAGCGGACTCCCGATGAACGTCGAAAACCGTCGGTTGGTCGCCGGGGTGTCCTCCTTCGACACCCGGCCGCAGCTGATCCGCTGGGCGGTCGATGAAACGGCCGCCCGCGGCGCCGAGTTGCGCCTGGTGACCGCGGTCCCGCAGCGCGCGGCGTCGGAGCGCTACCTGCCCTCCGACGCCGCGGACGAGCTCCGGCGCGACGCGCACGACACGCTCGCCCAGGCCGCGAAGTACGCCGAGCAGCACCGGCCCGGGCTGTGGATCACCACCGAGGTCGTCGGCGGTAGGCCCGCCGACGTGCTTCTCGCCGCGGCGACCCACGCCGACCTGCTGGTCGTCGGCGCCGATGACCAGAGCCCGTTCACCGAGGCGATCATCGGGTCCGTGCCCGGCACGCTACTGACCACCGCACCCTGCCCGCTCGTGGTCGTGCCCCACTCAGACCTGAACATCCGGGCCGACATGCCGGTGGTCGTCGCGCTCGACGAGTCCGGCACGTCCCAGGCGGCCATGGCCTACGCGTTCGCCACCGCCGACCGGACTCGCCGACCACTACGTGTCCTGCACTGCGTTCTCGATGGTCACGACGACGGGAGCATCCTGCCCGGGCTCGCCCGCGCTCTCACAGGGTTCGGGGCCCTCTATCCGCGCGTCGACGCCGCCCACGACGTCGTAGCCGGCGACCCGCGCGACGTGCTCACCCAGCGGTCCCGCACGTCCGCCCTCCTCGTGCTCGGATCCCGCGGACATGGGCGGCTTGCCTCCGGTCTGTTCGGCTCGGTGGGTCGAACGCTCATCCGCCGAAGCGGCTGCCCTGTCGTGATCGCCCGCCCCCGCTCCGCCGAGCTCACGCGCGGCATGTCCTGATGACCAACGCCGTCCGCGTGCTCACCGGAGGCCGGCCCGTGGGATGGAGTCAGCACCGATGACCACGGTGGGAGAACCGATGTCCAAGTACGTGTTCTGACGGTCTTTCCGGATGACATGGGTCCGTGCTCCGCGCGTGGATTTCGAGCGGATGCGCTCAGTGTCTGTTGTGCAGCACGTCCCGGCACCGCTCGAGCTCTTCGTCGTCGATCTCGCCATGCGCGAACCGCTCGTCGAGGATCTTGTCGGCGTCCCGGGTCGGGCCGGCGCCAACGCGGCCGGACCGGCGCGCGAGAACGAAAACGATCGTGCCAAGACCGCACCAGAAGAGCACCATCGTCCCGATCACCATCAGCAGCCCGAACCAGCCCCAGCCGAAGCCGTGGTTCCAGTACGGCATGTCGAACCTCCCTCTCGTCTGACCTGCTTCGCCTCAACGGTCCCGCCCGCAGCTATCCGCCGACAGAGACCGAGGTCCCGTTGCGACCGGGACGTCCGCACATGCAGCGCCGCCCGGCGACGACAGTCCAAGCAGTGATCCACGCTGGCCACCCATGCCATGGTTGTCGCGAACGCGGGCGATCCCCGGACGTCGCGCGCTGTCGCCCGCGTCGTTGTTCCGTGGTCCGGTCGCGGTCGGCCACCCACAGTCGCCGGGCCTCGCACAGGTCGGCGTACAGTCCGCGACCCGCCTCGGTCGCGTCGACCACGAGGTAGGAACGCACACCCGCTGGGTGGTGGAGCAGGAGGTAGCCGCGGGCGACCAGGTCGTGGAACGGCGCGTACAGGTAGGTCGGCACCCGCCGACCCCGGTCGAAGAACATCCCGAAACCGTCGTCGAACACGACACTGCCCCGGTCCACGCGGCGCAGCGCCAGCCAGGCACCCAAGGCCGGCGAGATCGGGATCTCCGGGTCGGTCACCGTCCTGCCTCACCGCGTTGCCGCTCGTCGAGCAGCGTCATACAGGCCGAGCAGCGGGGGAAGTCCCCGTCCTGCACGGGCAGGTCGCCGATGAGCCAGGCGCCGCAGATCGCGAAACCCACCACCGCCCCGTCGATCATGTGGGTGTCGGGTTCGCGGACGTGCCCACGGTCGGGTTCGAGGATCGAGTGACCCCACACAATCGGGGGCTTGCTGTCGTTGATGTCCATCCGCCGCTGAACCTCCTTCTGGAGTGAACGGTCCACGTGACGTGCCGGTCGAGGTCGTTCAGTTCGGAGTTGGGGACCGGACGGACGCGGGAGCGTGCGGGAGGATTGAGGGCCGCTCAGAACCGCATCCGTCCGGTTGCTTGCGAGGGCGCACCGCGTCGCACGGCCGGTTTCGTGGCTCCACGTGGACCGTTCGCACGCCGTTGGGGTGAACCTCGATGTGGTGAGCAGGTTGGCCGCACTGCACGCAGGGAATGCCGAACAACTCGAAGTAGCGCCCGGTCATGGGTAGCTCCGACGCGCGAGCACGGTGGGCAGCGCCGGGTTCCACGGCTTTCATGGCTGGTCGCCTCGAACGGCGATTACGAGAGCATCTGTGAGCGCTTGTTTTACTGTCTCGATCTGAGGCGGGTCGAGGTGGGCCACTTCGCCGGCCGGCGCCTTGAGGAAGATGGCTCCGGGCTCGGCATAGACACGCAGCGCAGTCCGACGTCCACCGACGTCTCGGCACTCGATGGATCGCGTCAGATGGTTCTGGTCCATGGTCGTCCTTGAGGCTAGAGTGCCGGTGTCGAACCAACCATAGTGGTTCGGAACCAGTGTCGCTGGTTCGACACCGCTACGCAATGGTCCGATTAGGGGCCGGTGGTGTCACTCTCTGCCGCCGGTTCTCGATATCCTGTGCGCATGGCCGGAACCAGTTACAACCCGCGAGCCCGCTTCCTCGGCGCTGAGCTGCGCGAGGCGCGCGTGGCGGCCGGTATCGGCGTCCGGGAACTGGCCAAGAAGCTGGGCATCGGCCACGCCAAGATCAGCTTGTGGGAGAACGGCAAGAAGATCCCCACGACCGAGGACGTCGCGAGGTATCTCACGGCCATCGAGGTGACCGGTGACGAGTTCGACCGGTTGCTGGACATGGCGCGGTCTGCCGGTCAACCCAACTGGCTGGAAGTCGGCATTCCCGGCATCGCCGAGCAGCTCGCAGCCCTGATGTGGTTCGAGAAGGTCGCCACCACGATCGCCGAGGTGGGTCCACTGGTGATTCCCGGCCTGTTGCAGACCGGGGACTACGCCCGGTCGATCATGGGCGACCGGCCGACAGCGGACACGCGCGTGGCGATGAGGCTCGGTCGGCGCGACGTCCTGACGCGGCGCAACCCAGCCGAGTTCACCGCCCTGATCGGCGAAGCCGCCCTCCGGCAGCCGATTGCCGAACCGGACGTGATGGCCGCGCAGCTTGACCATCTGCTCAAGACCGCCGAGCTGCCGAACGTGACCATCCAGGTGATGCCCGCGAACACCCGGTGGCATCCAGGACTACTGGGGCCGTTCGTCGTACTCACCTTCCCCAAGGCCAAGCCGATCGTCCACGTGGAACACCACAGGTCGTCGGCCTTCATCTTCGACGACGACGACGTTCAGGCGTACTTCGAAGCGATCGACCGGATTCACCAAGTGACTCTCAGCCCCGAAGAGTCGCTGGGGCTCATCGCCAAAGTCATCAAGGAGACGACATGAGCAAGGCACCCAACGGCTGGAAGAAGTCGAGCTACAGCGGCGAAGAGACCAGCTGCGTCGAGTTAACCCACTCCGGCATGGTGCGAGACAGCAAGAACGTCACAGGGCCGACCTTGAGCGTTGACCTGGACAGCATGCTGAACCTGGTCAAGGCCGGGCGGTTCGATCGCTAACCGCCGACCCAGAAACACGAGCCCCGGCACGTAGGTTGGCCGGGGCTCGTTGCTATTGAAGCGAGGGGCCGTCGAGGTCACACCACTCCAAGCCGACGCCGCGGTCCGGGACTCGAAGAACCCGGACGGTGGGGCGCTCTTCCTTCGCGGTGCCGCGTGGGACCGGCTCCGCGCTACCACGAACGGTACGACAACGACGCGCTGTAGGCATCGCAGACGACCACGGCGGCCCATGAGCCGTCCCGTTTCATGTGCTGTGCTGGTCGGGTTCGGGGCGGTGGCGGATGGTGTGGAGGATGGCGCGGGCGAGTGCCTGGTCTTTGGTGTCGAGGGCGAGGTAGTCGTCCAGGACCTGTTGGGCGTGGGCGGGTAGGGGGTCGGCGACCAGGGCGAGTCCGGCGTCGGCGGCGAAGGCGGCGGTGACTTCCCTGAGTGGGGCTCGCAGGACCGCGGCGAAGCGTTCGAGGATGGGTTGGCGGGGGAACCTTCCCCTGCTGGCGGGTTTGAGGTGGTTACTCAATGCGCCGGGGGCGAGGTTGTTCTGGCGTTCCAGTTCCTTGATCGACGTGTCGGGTGCGTAGCGCTGGATGAGCCTGTCGACGCGGCGGCCGGACCTGGCGGACAACGGGTATCTCTTCCCTTGATGCGTCGTGTTCCTCGGGTGTTGCGGCGGAGTGTCATGTCTCGGGGTGTTCGGCGTGTTGTTGGTCGAGGATGGCGCGGAGGGTGGCGCGGGCGAGGTCTTTGCGGGTGGGGTCGAGCTGGTGGTAGAGGTTGACCAGTTGTTCGGTGTCGGGGCTGAGGGGTTCGCTGTCGAAGAGTTCGAGCCGGGCGTCTTTGGCGAACGCGGCGGTGACCTCTTTGAGCGGGGCGTCGAGGACTTCGGCGAAGCGTTCGAGGATCTCCAGTCGGGGGAACCCTCCGCGTACCGATGGTTTGAGGTGGTTGGCGAGCGCGCCGGGTTGTAGCCCGTGGCCGCGTTCTAGCTCGCGGATGGAGCGGCCGGCGGAGTAGCGCTCGACGAGCGCGTCCGCGTGGGACCGGTGGCCGGTCACGGCGTGTTCGCATCGCTGCTCGCGTTGCTGGTGCTCGATCCGCGCAATACCGATCATGTGCGCGCGGTGGTCGCGGTGATCGTCATTGACGCGGTGGGGAACTCGTGGCGCGAGACACGGCGAACCGGTGGCGTCCGCTGTTGCCGACGTGGATCAAGCCGGCAGTACCCTAAGACCAAACGCCGCCTTCGGGACGTTGGGGGTCCCCTGCGCGTCGTTCAGGGCATGCGGCTACGGCGCGGGCGGTGGGGTCGTGGTCTGGTAGATCGCGTTCAGCCACACCGTCAGCAGGACGTCCACCACGTCCTCCTCGGCCACTGTCGGGCCGTCCTGGGCGAACGTCGCGTACAGGACCCGCTCGTTCATCGAGTTCAGCACCACCGCGAGGTCGCGGGCCGGCAGGCCCGGCGGGGCCGCACCGCGCTCGCGCTCGCCCTCGATCGCCTCGGTCACCAGCAGGGTCCACGACTCCATCACCCGTGCCCACAGCGCGCGCACCTCGCCGTTGGTCACCCGGGCCACCGCGCAGGCCAGCGCCACCGGCCGGTGCGCGCGGAACGTCTCGTGGAACGCGGCTATGCAGTCGCGCCAGTACCTCGGCGGGTCGCTCGCCAGGACGTCGGGCACCGCGTCGACGGCCGCGTCGGCCTCCTGCACCACCCGGTCCAGCAGCGCGAGCAGCACCGCGTCCTTGGACGGGAAGTAGAAGTAGAATGTCGGCCGCGAGATGCCCGCGCCGCGGGCCAGGTCGTCGGTGGAGATCTCGTGCATCCCCCGCGCGGCGAGAAGCCGCTCCAGCGTCGCCAGGATCGCGACCTCCCGGTCGTCGCCGGAGGGCCGGGCCGGGCGGCGGCCGCGCACGGACCTGGCGGGAACGGGCATGCCCCAGACGCTACCCCGCTCCCGGCCGCTCGCTCAACACCGTGTTGACTCACTCGACACCCTGTCGATAACGTGACCGGCAAGGCTCGACAGAGATGGGGACGTCATGTCTGTGGACCACGTCGACGTGCTGATCGTGGGTGCCGGGCTCTCCGGCATCGGCGCCGCCTGCCACCTGCGGCGCGGGTGTCCCGATCGGACGGTCGCGATCCTCGAGGCCAGGGACGCGATCGGCGGCACCTGGGACCTCTTCCGCTACCCGGGCGTGCGGTCGGACTCGGACATGTACACGCTCGGCTACTCGTTCCGTCCGTGGAACCAGGCCAAGGCCATCGCCGACGGCGGATCCATCCGCGAGTACGTCCGGGACACCGCCCGCGAGTTCGGTGTGGACAGCCAGATCCGGTTCAACCACAAGGTCACCGGCGCCGAGTGGTCGACCGACGACGGCCTCTGGACAGTCCACGTGCGACACGGGGACACCGAGAAGACGATCAGCTGCCGGTTCCTGTTCGTCTGCTCCGGCTACTACCGTTACGACAAGGGCTACACCCCCGACCTCCCGGGCATCGAGAAGTTCGCCGGCCCGGTCGTGCACCCGCAGCACTGGCCGGAGGACCTCGACTACGCGGGCAAGCGCGTCGTCGTGATCGGCAGCGGCGCGACCGCGGTGACGATCGTGCCGTCGATGGCCGAGACCGCCGGGCACGTCACGATGCTGCAGCGCTCGCCGAGCTACGTGCTGTCGCTGCCGTCCCGGGACCCGCTTGCCGACCTGCTGCGCGACCGGCTGCCCGCGAAGTGGGTCTACCCGCTGGTGCGGTGGAAGAACGTGCTCGGCGCGCTGGCCGTGTTCCAGCTCAGCCGGCGGGCCCCGAAGGTCATGAAGACGTTGCTGCGCAAGGGCGCGATGAGCCTGCTGCCCGAGGGCTTCGACGTCGACACCCACTTCGCGCCGCGGTACGACCCGTGGGACCAGAGACTGTGCTTCGTGCCGGACGCCGACCTGTTCAAGGCCGTCACGAGCGGCCGGGCGTCGATCGTCACGGACCGGATCGAGGGCTTCACCGAGTCGGGCGTCACGGTCGCGGGCGGCCAGGAGCTGCCGGCCGACATCGTGGTCACCGCCACCGGGCTGAACCTGCTGCCGGTCGGCGGCATGTCGCTCACCGTCGACGGTGCGGCGGTCGAGCTCGGGAAGTCGTTGGCCTACAAGGGCATGATGATCTCCGGCGTGCCGAACTTCGCGCTCACCATCGGGTACACCAACGCCTCCTGGACGCTCAAGAGCGACCTGGTGGCCCGCTACGTGTGCCGGCTCCTCAACCACATGGCCGCGCACGGCTACCGGACGAGCACGCCCGAGCCGCCCGCCGGCACCGAGGCCACCGTGCCGCTCGTCGACCTGCGCTCCGGCTACGTGCTGCGCAGCATCGACAAGCTGCCCAAGCAGGGCCCGGCCGCGCCGTGGCGGCTCCACCAGAACTACCCGCGCGACGTGCTGCTGATGCGCTACGGCCCGGTGGACGACGACATGCGGTTCGACCGCGCTCCCGTCTCCGTCCTCAGTGGACAGAGCGGGTGACCGCCGTCGACGAGTGGGTGCTGGTCGCCGGGCGGCGGGTGCGCTACCGGGTGACCGGCGACGGTCCGCCCGTGCTGATGCTGCACGGGATCGGCCGCAGCCTCGACGACTTCGCCGAGCAGCACGACCTGCTCGGCGCCGCGCTCCGGGTCCACAGCGTGGACATGGCCGGGTTCGGCGAGTCCGACCCGCTGCCCGGTAAGTCCACCCTGCCGGGGCTCGCCGACGCGGTCGCCGGTTTCCTCGACGAGGTGGGGGAGACCCGGCCCGCGCACGTGATCGGCAACTCTCTCGGCGGCGCGGTGGCCATGCTGCTCGCGCTGCGTTACCCGGACCGGGTGCGCAGCCTCGTGCTGGCGAACAGCGCCGGGTTCGGCAGCGAGGTGACGATCGCGCTGCGGATCCTCGCGCTGCGCCCGCTGGGCCGGCTCCTGCTGCACCCGTCGCGCGGCGGCGCGCGGCGCACCGAGCGCGCGATCTTCCGGAGCTCGAGCTTCGTCACCGAGGCGCGGATCGCCCGCACGTTCGAGCTCGCCAAGCGACCGCACGGGGCCCGGGTGATGCTGGACCTGTGCCGCTCGCTCGGCACGTTCCGGGGCGTGAGCAGGCCCTGGCGGGACGCCGTGCTCACCGCGACCGCGGCGGCGGCCGTGCCCACGTTCGTGGTGTGGGGCTCGCACGACCTGGTCCTGCCGGCGATCCACCTGGAGGCGGCGAAGGTGTTGCTGCCGCACGCCCGCACGCACCTGTTCGCCGACACCGGACACATGCCGCAAATCGAGCGCGCGGAGGAGTTCGCCCAGCTCGTTCGGGGGTTCTGGGCGGACTCGGTACCCGGCTGACCTTGCCATCGGGCGCACGGCCGGTACGGTGCCCGCATGTCCCCATCCGGCCCGTACCAGGGCGAGCCAGGGCGCCAGGACCCCTACGGACGGCAGCACCCGCCGCGGCAGTACCCCCAGCAGTACCAGCAGCGGCAGCCGTCGGGGGATCCGTACCAGGACTCGTACCAGGACGCTCATCAGGACCCCGGCTACCAGCAGCAGCCGCAGTACGGCCAGCCCGGGCCACCGCCGAGACCACCGGCGGCCCGCCGCCCGGAGCCCCCGCCGGAGTATCCGGACGACGGCGGGTTCAAGTTCCGGGTGCCCGGCCTCGGCCTGGTCCTGAGCCTGCTCGGCATCGTGGTGCAGATCCTCTGCATGCTCGTCCTGCCGTGGGTGTCCGCGGCGGCCGCGGGTGGCGAGTCGATCTCGTTGCCGGAGCTGTGGGACCTCGCCTCCGACGCCGGTGCGCAGGGCTTCGGCGGCTGGTACCTGGTGCTGTTCAGCTACCCGCTCGCCGCGCTCGGCATCGTGCTGGCGCTCGTGTCGGTGCTGGAGTCGGTCGCCGGAAAGATGATCTTCGCCGGGCTCGCGATCGTCGGGATCGGCTGGCTGCTCCTGCGCTACGGCGTCGGGCCGGCCGCAGGCCTCTTCGGCGAGGACGCCGGCCTCGACTTCTCCCGCCAGGAGATCACCACGATCGTGATCGCGGTGGCCGCGCTGATCCTCGTGATCTTCATGCTGAAAACCGGGCTGGCCATGTTCCGCCGGATCGCCGGGCTGGTCCTGCTGGTCATCGCCGGCGTGCACGTCTACGCGGTGCAGGACCTGGGCGGAGGCGACGACGGGCTGTCCTTCGGCGCGTACGGTCCGGCGCTCGGCTACGTGCTCAGCGGCGTGGCGGCCCTGGTCGGACCGCGGCGGCTCACGCCCGGCTGAGGACGTCGGCCAGCTCGGTAAAGCTCGCGACGGACAGGTCACTGGTGACGTCGGCGGCGCGGTCGGCGGCTGCGAGTGAGCTTGCGAACGAGCCATCGACACGAAGCGGCCCCTTCTCGGCGGGCCGCTCCAGGAACGCCGTCCGCATGCCCGCCTTCCGCGCGCCGTCGAGGTCCCAGCGGTGCGCGGCCACCATCAGCACCTCGTTCGGCTCGACGTCGAGGAGCCCGGCCGCGGTCCGGTAGACGGCCGGGTCGGGCTTGTAGGTGCGGGCGAGCTCGGCGGACAGGACGCAGTCGAACGGCAGCCCCGCGTGCTTGACCAGGCTGGTGAGCAGCGCGAAGCCGCCGTTGGACAGCGTCGCGAGCGTGTGGTGCCGGCCGAGCTTGGCCAGGCCGTCGACCGAGTCGGGCCAGGCCGGCAGCCGGTGCCAGGCGCGAACCAGCCGCCGCCGGGTGCCCTCGTCCGGGTCGACGCCGTGCCGGGCGAGCAGCTCGTCGAGGGACTCGCGGTGCAGGGTGTCCAGGTAAGCCCACGGGCGGCGGCCCTCGCGCACGTTCGCCATCGACGGCAGGTACATCCCGCGCCACTCGCTCGCGAACGCGCCCGCGTCGAGGTCCGGGAGGATCTCGGCGACCTGGTCGGCCACGCCGGTGTACCAGTCCACCGTGGTGCCGAAGACGTCGCAGGCGATCACCCTGATGCCGTCCATGCGTGCCACCCTTTCGCCGGTAGGTCCTGCGTACCCCGGGAGGTTGTCTTGTCGACTCCGAAGATCGCTCTCGTGACCGGCGGCGGCTCCGGCCTCGGCCGGGTGATCGCGACCGCGCTGACCGGCGCCGGCTACCGGGTGGTGGTCGCGGGCCGAACGCGCGCCTCGCTCGAGTCGGTGTCCGGTGCCGACCCGGTGGTCGCCGACGTCACCGACCCCGACGCCGTGCGCGCGCTGTTCGACCACGTCGCCGACCGGTACGGCCGGCTCGACCTGCTCGTGAACAACGCCGGCGTGTCGGGGCCCGTCGGCCCGGCCGACGAGCTGTCCGAAGCGGACTGGCAGGCCGTGGTCGACACCAACCTCACCGGCTCGTTCCGCTGCGCCCAGGCGGCGTTCCGGCTGATGAAGGCGCAGGACCCGCGCGGCGGCCGGATCATCAACAACGGCTCGGTCTCCGCGCACGTTCCGCGCCCGAACGCGGTGGCCTACACCGCGACCAAGCACGCGATCGCCGGCCTCACGAAGGCACTGTCCCTGGAGGGCCGCGCGCACGACATCGCGGTGAGCCAGCTCGACATCGGCAACGCGGCCAGCGACATGACCGCGGGCTTCGGCTCGGGCACCCTGCAAGCGGACGGCTCGCGGCGCCCCGAGCCCACGATGGACGCCACGCACGTGGGGGACATGGTCGTGCACATGGCCGGGCTCCCGCTGAGCGCCAACGTCGCGTTCGTGACACTGATGGCCACGACGATGCCGTTCATCGGGCGGGGTTAGCGCGAGGTTCAGAGCCGTGGGTCCACCGGCTCGGACTCCAGGGCCAGCACGGCGAACACCGCCTCGTGCACCCGCCACAGCGGCTCGGCCGCGGCGAACCGGGTGACCGCCTCCAGGCCCAGCGCGTACTCGCGCAGCGCCAGGGACCGCTTGCGGCCCAACGAGCGCTGCCGCAGCCGGTCGAGGTGCTCGGGGTAGTCGGGGCCGTAGATGATCCGCAGGTACTCCCGGCCACGGCACTTCACGCCCGGCTGCACCAGCCCGTGCCTGCCTCGCTCGGTGCCCTCGTACGGCTTCACGACCATGCCCTCGCCGCCCGCCGCGGTGAGCTCGGTCCACCACACGACGCCCGCGGCCACCGAGTCCGGGTCCGTGGTGTCCACAATGGACCGTCGGGTGGCGCGGAACAACGCCGGATCGGCGGCGACCAGCCGATCGAGCAGGGCATGGTGCCAGCCGCGGTCCCGGTCGGCGTGGCAGGCGCCCTCGCCGGCGAGGACCGTGAACGGCGCCAGCGAGATCCCGTCGAGCTCGCCGTCGACGTCGTGCACCGGCCAGCAGTACCGGCCGTACGCCTCGGTGAACGCTGTCGCGTTGGCGAGCCGGATGCGCTGCCGGTCGGCGAGCGCGGTGATCGTCGCGGGGTCGGCGTAGCGCGCGGCCGCCCGGTCCAGCACGTCCAGTGCCGCCGGCAGCACGTGCCGGGCCGCGGCGCCCACCGGAGCGTACTGGCGGCGCAACAGCTCGCCGGCCTTCAGCGACCACGGCAGCAGCTCCGCGTCGAGCACCAGCCAGTCCGTGCCGAGCTCGGCCCACAGCCCGGCGGAGTCGACCGCGGCGCGGACCCGGGCGAGCAGCCGCTCGGTGACCTCGCCGGCGAAGAACGACCGGCCGGTGCGGGTGTGGATCGCGCCCGTGCCGTCCGTCGCGCCGAACCGGTCGCGCGCGACCTCGGCGGAGCGGCACACGACCACCACCGCGCGGGAGCCCATGTGCTTCTCCTCGCACACCACCCGCGCCACCCCGTCCGCGCGGTAGGCGGCGAACGCCTCGCCGGGGTGCTCCAGCATCCCGTCCACAGTGGACGTGGCGCACGGGGCCATCGTCGGCGGCAGGTACACCAGCCAGCGCGGGTCGATCGCGAACCGGCTCATCACCTCCAGCGCGCCCGCCGCGTTCTCCTCGAGGATCTTCACCCGGCCGTGCAGCCCGGTCTCGACGAACCGGGTGCCGAGCACGTCGTCGACCCGCAGCAGGTCCGCGGGCCGCTCCGGCGGGGCGAGCGGCCGGACCGGCTCGTAGTGCGTCCGCTCCGCGGGCACCGCCACGAGCTCCTTCTCCGGCCACCGCAGTGCGGTCAGCGAGCCGCCGAACACGCAGCCGGTGTCCACGCAGATCGTGTTGTTGACCCAGGTGGCCTCCGGCACCGGCGTGTGCCCGTAGACCACGGTGGCGGCGCCGCGGTAGTCGTTCGCCCACGGGTAGCGCACCGGCAGGCCGTACTCGTCGGTCTCGCCGGTGGTGTCGCCGTACAGGCAGAACGCCCGGACCCGCCCGGACGAGCGCCCGTGGAACTCCTCCTTGAGCCCCGCGTGCGCGACGACCAGCCGGCCGCCGTCCAGCCGGTAGTGGCTGACCAGCCCGTACATGAACTCCCTGGCGTCCTTGCGGAACCGCTCGGGCTCGGCGGCCAGCTGCGCCAGCGACTCCGCGCGCCCGTGCGCCACCGACACGTCCCGGCCGTCCAGCGCGCGGACCAGCTTGTGCTCGTGGTTGCCCGACACGCACAGCCCTGTGCCGGCCGCGACCATCCCCATCACGAGCCGAAGCACCCCCGGGGTGTCCGGGCCGCGGTCCACGAGGTCGCCCACGAACACCGCGGTCCGGCCGTCCGGATGCGTGGCGCCGACCGGGCGGCCTTCGTCGTCGCGGGTCAGCGCGTAGCCCAGCCGCGTCAGCAGCGACTCGAGCTCGGCGCGGCAGCCGTGCACGTCGCCGATCACGTCGAACGGCCCGGCGAGCTCACGCTTGTCGTTGTATGCCTTCTCCCACTCGATCCGCGCGCCGTCCACCTCCTCCACAGTGGACAGCACGTGGACCTTGCGGAAGCCCTCCTTGTGCAGGTGGCGCACGGAGCGGCGCAGCGCGTCGTGCTGGCGGCGGATCACGTGCTCGGGCAGCTCGCGGTGCGCCGCGTTGCGCTGGTAGGACAGCGCCACCGGCAGGTCGAACACGATCGCCACCGGCAGCACGTCCTGCTCCCTGGCGGCCGCGACGAGCTGCGCGCGGTCCTGCCGCTGCACGTGCGTGGCGTCCACGACGGTGCGCCGCCCCGCCCGCAACCGCTTGGCCACCACGTAGAACAGCGCGTCGAACGCGTCGCGGGTGGCGCCCTGGTCGTTCTCGTCGTCGGACACCAGCGCCCGGAACGCGTCCGAGGACAGCACCTGGGTCGGCAGGAAGTGCCGCGCGGCGAAGGTCGACTTGCCCGAGCCGGTGACGCCTACCAGCGCCACGAGCGAGAGCTCCGGAATCTCCAGCGTCCTCATCGGTTCCCCCTCGTGAACACCGCGAGCTGGGTCGGCGCGCCAACCTCGGCCCCCTCCTCGTCGCCGACCGGGCCGACCGGCACGTACCGCACCGTGTACCCGTGCGCCCCGGCGACCGCGTCGGCCCACGCCGCGAGCTCCGCACGGGTCCACTCGAAACGGTGGTCGGGATGGCGCATCTCGCCCGCGGGCAACGAGTCCCAGCGCACGTTGTACTCCGCGTTGGGTGTGGTCACGAGCACCGTGGCGGGGCGGGCCGACCCGAACACGGCCGTGGCGAGCGCGGGCAGCCGTGGCGGGTCGACGTGCTCGACGACCTCGGACAGCACCACCGCGTCGTAGCCGGCGAGCCGGGAGTCGGCGTAGGTCACCGAGCCCTGCAGCAGGGAGATCCGGGCCCGCTGCCGGTCGGCGAGCTGGTCGAGCCGCAGCCGCGCGGCCGCCACCCGCAGCGCGCCGGCCGCCACGTCCACGCCGACGATCTCGGTGAACGCCGGCTCGGCCAGCAAGGCGTGCAGCAGGTTTCCCTCGCCACAGCCCAGATCCACGACCCGCGCCGCACCCGCGGCCCGCAGCTCGGCGAGAATGGCGGCCCGCCGCTGGTCGGCGAGCGAGGGCAGCCGCCGGTCGCCCGCGTCGTGGCCGGGTCCGTCGGAGACCTCGGAGGCCGCGGCGTCCTCGGCCGGCCGGTCGTCCAGCTCGGTCAGCCGGGCCAGCGCCTCGGCGGCGTAGCGGCGCTGGTGGGCGAGGTAGCGGGTGGTGATCAGATCTCGCTCCGGGTGCGCGGCGAGCCACGCGCCGCCCGAGCGGATCAGCTTGTCGATCTCGTCGCCGGACACCCAGTAGTGCTTGGCGTCGTCGAATACCGGCAGCAGCACGTAGAGCTGGGACAGCGCGTCGGCCAGCCGCATCGTCCCGGCCAGCCGAAGGTCGACGTAGCGGCTCGCGCCCCACTCCGGGAACGCCGGGTCCAGCTCGATCGGTGCGGCCACCAGCGACCAGCCGAGCGGCTCGAACAGCCGCGCCGCGAGCGCAGGCCCGCCCCGGCAGGGGAGGACCGGTACGCGGATCTCCAACGGGATCGCGGTCGCGGCGAGCTCCGGGCGCGCGTCGCAGCGGCCCTTCATGGCCGTGTTGAACACCTTGCCGAGGGTCACCGCGAGCAGCGAGGAAGCCGCGTAGGGCCGGTCGTTGACGTACTGGCCGAGCGAGAACCCCTCGCCTGCCGGGCCGCGGGCCGACCGCACCAGCTCGACCGGATCCACCTCCAGGAACAGCGCCGCGGTGCACCGCTCGTCCGCCACCTCCGGATACATGACGTGGGCCACCCCGGCCGCCACGTCGAACCGCTGGACCCGATCGGGATGTTTGTGCAACAGAAAGCCCAGGTCACTAGCGGGGCGATGGGTCGTGGAGACGGTCAGGAGCATGCCGGCCAGTATTCGGCATGCTCATGACCCGAGCGAACGACTTCGCCAAATGCGCGGGGTTGTCGGGGGCTGCGGATACCCTTCTCTACGGTGGTGCGCGCGCCGTCGGCATGATGTCGATCTCGGCGGCACCGATGATCTGGGAGTTGAGGGTGACTGCGGAGACGCTGTACGGGGCCGACGACCTCACGCATCTCGAGGGTCTCGAGGCGGTGCGCAAGCGACCCGGCATGTACATCGGGTCCACCGACAGCCGGGGGATCAACCACCTCTTCAACGAGATCGTCGACAACTCCACCGACGAAGGTGTGGCCGGTCACGCCAGCAAGATCGTGGTCACCCTGCACGCCGACGGCAGCGTCCAGGTCGACGACGACGGCCGCGGCATCCCCACCGGCGTGCACGCCAAGTCCGGTTTGTCCGGCGTAGAACTGGTACTCACGCGGCTGCACGCGGGCGGCAAGTTCGGCGGCTCCGGCTACAAGACCTCCGGTGGCCTGCACGGCGTCGGCGCGTCCGCGGTCAACGCGCTGTCGCACCGGTTCGACGTCACGGTGAAGCGGGAGGGCAAGGTCCACCACATGTCCTTCGCCCGCGGCGTGCCCGGGGAGTTCGACGGGCAGGGCCCGAAGGCCAAGTTCACCAAGAAGTCCGGCCTGCAGGTGGCGCGGCGGATGAAGCGCGGCGAGCGCACCGGCACGTCCATCCGGTACTGGTACGACGCGCGCTACTTCGAGAACAGCGCGGCGCTCGACCTCGAGGCGGTGCGGGCGAAGCTGCGCAACACCGCGTTCCTCGTGCCCGGGGTCGGCTACGTGCTGCGCAACACCACCGAGGGCGCCATCGCGGAGGAGACCTTCGCCTACCCCAACGGCCTCGCGGACATGGTCGACTTCCTCGCGCCGGGCGACGAGAAGCCGGTGTCCGGCATGCTCATGATCACCGGCGATGGCACCTACCGGGAGAACGCCGCCGACGAGAACGGTGTCATGCAGTCCAAAGTGGAGCGCCGGGCCGAGGTCGAGGTCGCGTTGCGCTGGGGCACCGGCTACGACCGCACGGTCGAGTGCTTCACCAACACGATCCGCAACGTGCACGGCGGCACCCACCGCCGCGGCTTCGACCGCGCGGTGGTCAAGGCCGTGCAGGAGGCCATCGGCAGGACGCGCGGTCTGTTGAAGCCCAAGGAGGACCCGCCCACCCTCGATGACGTGCAGGAGGGCATGACCGCGGTCGTGCACGTGCGGATCCCCGAGCCGCAGTTCACCTCGCAGACCAAGGACGAGCTGTCCACGGCGGGCATCACCAAGGTGCTGCAGGGCATCGTCGAGCAGCAGCTCAAGGCGTGGACGGAGAACCGCAGGACCAAGACCGAGGCCAAGACCGTCCTCCAGAAGGTGGTCGACGCGGCCCGCGTCCGGTTGGTCCAGAAGCAGCAGAAGGACGCCGCCCGCCGCAAGACCGCGCTGGAAGGCGCGGCGATGCCCCCGAAACTGGTCGACTGCCGCGCGACGGGCATCTCCCGGAGCGAGCTGTTCCTCGTGGAAGGCGACAGCGCGCTCGGCTGTTTTACCGGGGACACGATGGTGGCGTTGGCATCCGGGCAGAGCCGTTCGTTCGCCGACCTGGCGGCCGACTGGCAGCGCGGCGTCACTCACTTCGGTTACGCCACCAACAAGTCCGGTCGAGTGGTCGTCGTTCTGCTGGCCGAGCCGCGGCTGACCAAGCGAGCCGCGCCGCTGGTGCGAGTCACGCTCGACAACGGCGAGTCCGTGCGGTGCACGCCGGACCATCGGTTCCGGCTGCGCGACGGTTCCTATCGCCGTGCCGACTCCCTGGAATCGGGCGTCTCGTTGATGCCGCTGTACCGGTCGGTGTCGGCCAAGGCGAAGGGCGACAAGCTGGACGGGTACGAACGCGTGTGGATGAACGACCGCGAGGAGTGGGTCTACACGCACTACGTGGCCGACGGCTACAACCTTCGGCACGGCTTGGACAGCGCCGACAACGGAACAGTTCGCCATCATGTGGATGTCAACAAGCGGAACAACGATCCACGCAACATCCGGCGCATGACGTGGGACGACCACGCCGCCTTGCACGCGGCGATGATGGGCGATCATGTGCACGAGGGGTATCGCGCGTGGCTGGCCAGCAGCGGGGGCCAGGAGTTCAAGTCGGCGATGCTCACCGCACAGTGGCAGGATCCCGCCTTCCGCGAGGCGTGCCTCGCGCGACTCGCGGCGCGGAACCAGGATCCCGCGTTCCGCGAGAGGATTCAGCAGGGATTCCAGGATTGGTATACCGCTCTGAGCGAGCAGGAGAAGGCGGCCTACGCCGAACGAATGAGGGAACGCCAGGCCGAGTACTGGGCACATCCGGAGCACCGGGCGGTTGCCGCGCAGCGGGTTCGCTCGTTCTTCGCCGATCCCGTGCGGCGCGTCGAGTGGAGTGCCCGCTCCCGCGCACAGTGGCAGGACGAATGCCTGCTCGACTGGCGCAGGAAGGCGACCGTGGAGCAGTTCGCTGACCCGGCCGAGCGGGAGAGGCAGCGAGCGGCGGTCCTCGCGTGGCATCGCGAGCACCCCGAGTTCGGTGCGGCACACTCGCTGCGGATGAAGCGCCGGATGAGCGATCCTGCGAACGGTCATCTGGCCAGCGTGCAGGCCGGACGCGCGCGATACGTGACCACGGTGCCTCGCGCGGATCGGGTGGCTCGGCAGAAGGACGGACGCCGAATCGCCGCGCTCAAGCGTCTGTCGGCCTTTCTGCACCTGTCCGACTCCGACCTGAGCTCCGCATACGAGGCGGATCGGCTGCAATGGGCGAAGACCGGGCTCCGGTTCGCTCGCCTCCTGGCGTACTGCGACGGCGACTACGCGCGATTGAGGGAAGCTGCCACCCAGGTCAATCACACGGTGGCCGCCGTCGAGCCGCTCGACGAGACCGCGGACGTGTACGACCTGACGGTCGAGGGCTACCGCAACTTCGCGCTCGAAGCAGGGGTGTTCGTGCACAACAGTGCGCGGCACGCGCGCGTGTCGGAGTATCAGGCGCTGCTTCCCTTGCGCGGCAAGATTCTCAACGTCCAGAAGGCGAGCCTCGCCGACACGTTGCGCAACGCCGAGATCGCGTCGATCGTGCAGGTGCTCGGGGCGGGCAGCGGGCGCACGTTCGACCTGTCCACCATGCGCTACGGCCGGGTCATCCTGATGGCCGACGCCGATGTGGACGGATCGCACATCCGCACGCTGCTCATCACGCTGTTCGCCCGGTACATGCGGCCCGTCATCGAGGACGGCCGACTCTTCGCGGCCATGCCGCCGCTGCACAAGATCACCACCAGGGGCCGCAGCCCCGAGACGCACTTCACCTTCACCCAGCGGGAGATGGAGACCAAGCTCGCGGCGCTGGAGAAGGCCGGCAAGCAGATCGTCACGCCGGTGCCGCGGTTCAAGGGCCTCGGCGAGATGGACGCCGACGAGCTGTGGGACACCACGATGAACCCGGCGACCCGTTCGGTCCGCCGGATCACCATGGACGACGTCGACGCGGCCGAACAAGCGCTGGAGCTGCTGATGGGTGAGAAGGTCGAGCCGAGGCGGGCGTGGCTGGTCGAGTCCTCCGTCCGGGTGGACCAGTCGACGATCGACATCTGAGGATAGGAAAGCAATGGCACGCCGCAAGGCCCGCACGACCCGGGTCGACCCGTCCGCGTTCGACCGGGCGGGCGCGCAGGTCTTCGACAACCCGTTGAAGACCGAGATCGAGGACTCCTACCTCGAGTACGCGTACTCGGTCATCCACTCCCGGGCCCTGCCCGACGCCCGCGACGGCCTCAAGCCGGTGCACCGCCGAATCCTGTTCTCCATGAGCGAGAACGGTTACCGGCCCACGCACGCGTACGTGAAGTCCAGCCGCGTGGTCGGCGACGTGATGGGCCGCTACCACCCGCACGGCGACATGGCCATCTACGACGCGATGGTCCGCCTGGCCCAGGACTTCTCGATGAACGCGCCCCTCATCGACGGGCACGGAAATTTTGGTTCCCCGGACGATGGACCGGCCGCGAGCAGATACACCGAGTCGCGCCTGTCGCCGGAGGCGATGCTGCTCGTCGGGGAGCTGGGCGAGGACACCGTCGACTACCGGCCCAACTACGACGGGTCGCTCGAAGAACCCACCGTGCTGCCGGCGGCCTTCCCCAACCTGCTCGTCAACGGCACGTCCGGCATCGCGGTCGGCATGGCCACCAACATGATCCCGCACAACCTGGGCGAGATCATCGGTGCGACGCGGTGGCTCATCAACCACCCCACCGCCACGCTCGACAAGCTCATGGAGTTCGTCCCCGGCCCCGACCTGCCCACCGGTGGCATGCTGCTCGGCCTCGACGAGGTCCGCCGCGCCTACGAGACCGGCCGCGGCGTCGTCCGCATGCGGGCCAAGGTCGAGACCGGCCCGCTGGAGGGCAGCCGCGGCCGGCAGGCCATCACGGTCGTCGAGCTGCCGTACGCGGTCGGCCCCGAGAAGATCATCGAGAAGATCACCGACGAGGTCACCAAGTCCAAGCGGCTCACCGGCATCGCCGACGTCAAGGACCTCACCGACGGCGAGAACGGCACCCGCCTCGTCATCGAGTGCAAGGTCGGGGTCAACCCGCAGGCGCTGCTCTCCGACCTCTACCGGCTCACGCCGATGGAGCAGTCGTTCGGCATCAACAACCTCGTCCTCGTCGACGGCCAGCCGCGGACGCTGGGCCTCAAGGCACTGCTCGAGGTCTTCCTGCGGCACCGCTACGAGGTCGTCACCCGGCGCACCAAGTTCCGCCGCCGCAAGCGCGAGGAGCGGCTGCACCTCGTCGAGGGCCTGCTCATCGCGCTGCTCGACATCGACAAGGTCATCCGGCTCATCCGGGCCAGCGAGAACGCTGCCGAGGCCAAGGAGGGCCTCATGAAGCGGTTCAAGCTCTCCGAGACCCAGGCGACCTACATCTTGGACACTCCACTTCGGAGGCTCACCAAGTACGACAAGCTGGAGCTGGAGAACGAGCAGGACCGGCTGCGTGCCGAGATCGCCGAGCTGTCCAAGATCCTCGACGACGAGTCGGTGCTCAAGAAGGTCGTCTCCACGGAGCTGGCCAAGATCGCCAAGGACCTCGCCGGCGAGCGGCGTACCGCGCTCATCGACGGCGACCTCAAGGAGGTGCTGGCCGCGTCCAAGCCGGCCGGCCCGCTGGAGGTCGCGGACGACCCGTGCCAGGTCATCCTGTCCGCCACCGGCCTGGTGGCACGCACGGCGGCGGAGTCCGAGGAGGCCACCGAGGCCAGAAGGCGCAGCGGCCGCGCGAAACACGACGCGGTGGCCGCGCTCGTGCACTCCACCGCGCGCGGGCAGGTCCTGGTGGTCACCAGCCGCGGCCGGGCGTTCAAGACCGACGTGCTGCCGCTGCCGGTCCTGCCCGAGCACGCGGGCACCGTGTCGCTGGGCGGCGGCATGGCGACCAGCGAGCTCGTGCCGCTGGAGAAGGGCGAGAAGGTCGTCGGCATCGTGCCGCTCGGCGAGCGGGCCGAGGGCTCGCCGGGCCTCGCGCTCGGCACCCGGCAGGGCCAGGTGAAGGTGTGCGCGCCGGACTGGCCGGTGCGGTCCGACGAGTTCGAGGTCATCGGCCTCAAGGACGGCGACGAGGTCATCGGCGCCACGTGGCTCAGCGACGGCACGGAGACGTGCGTGTTCCTGTCGTCGGACTCGGCGCTGCTGCGCTTCGGTTTGTCGGTGGTGCGGCCGCAGGGCCTCAAGGGCGGCGGCATGGCCGGCATCAACCTGGTCGCCGGCGCGGAGGTCGTGTTCTTCGCCGCACTGCGCACCGACGACAACGAGCACGGCGAGCCGATGGTCGTCACGGCCAGCGGGCAGAGCGTCAAGGTCACACCGTTCGCGAGATACCCGGCCAAGGGCCGGGCCACCGGCGGCGTGCGCACCCAGCGCTTCCTCAAGGGGGAGAGCCGGTTGGTGCTCGGGTGGGTGGGTCCGCGGCCGGCGGGCGTGTCGCGCACGGGCTCGGCCGTCGAGCTGCCCGAGCCCGACCCGCGCCGCGACGGCTCGGGCACCGCGCACCCGGGCCCGGACATGGTGGGCCGGCTGATCGAGCGCTCGTGACCGACGCCACCCGCGCGCTCGCGGACCATTACTCGGCGTCGGCCGAGGCGTACGAGCGCGGGTGGGCCGGCGTGCTCAACCCGGTGAGCCTGCGGCTGCTGGACCGGCTGCCGCTGGCCGGCGCCCGCCGGGTGCTCGACCTCGGCACAGGCGTCGGCACGCTGCTGGCCGACCTGCGGGCCGCCGCGCCGGACGCGGTTGTCGTCGGGGCCGACCGGGCCGCAGGCATGTTGCGCCGGTCGCCCGCGGGCTTCCCCCGCGTGGTGGTCGACGCGGCCCGGCTGCCGTTCGCCGACGGGGTCTTCGACGTCATGGTCCTCGCGTTCATTCTGTTCCACCTGCCCGACCCGGCGGCGGGTCTGCGGGAGACGCGCCGGGTGCTGCGGCCGGGCGGCGTGGCCGGGATCGCGGTGTGGGGGCAGGAGCGGCCGGTGCGCGCCGTCGAGATCTGGCGCGAGGAGCTCGACCGGCACGGGGCGCCGCAGGACGACCCGCTGGTCAGCCGGCACGTCGTGCTCAACAGCGCGGAGAAGCTGGCGGCCGTGCTGTCGGCGGCCGGCTTCACCGCCGTCGATGTCGGCCCGGTGCCGTGGTCGCTCCCGCAGAACCGCGAGGAGTTCGTCGCCCACCACACCAGCCTCGGCGTCGCCGCCCGCCGCCTGGCCCGGCTCGAGCCGGCCGCCCAGGAGGAGTTCCTGCGCTCGGTCCGGCGCCGGCTGACCGGGCTCGGCCCGGACGACTTCGCCGACGGCCGGGAGGTTCTCGCCGGCACTGCCCGCTGATCGGCGGATTGACGAGCGCCACACGCCCCGCCAAGGTGAGGACCAGTCACCTTACCGGGGAGTAGCAATGGCGCACCGAAGGCGGGTTGTCGGGTTGGTCGCGGCCGCTCTGGTGGCGGGGGTCGTGGCCCTGCCGGGCTCGTCGCCCGCCGCGGCCGCGCCCGACGTGAACGACCTCGACGGCGGCTGCGTCGCGCTGAAGGCGCCGTCCGGCAAGTACGTGGTGCGCAACGCCCTGGGTGGCTACCAGGCCACCGGTGACGCGCCGTCGCAGCCGTTCCGCCTGCAGGAGACCGCGCAGGCGAGCTACCTGTTCTACGGCACCGCCAAGGACTTCCTCGGCACCGGGCTGGGTGTGCTCGGGGTGCTGAAGGCGGCCGCGGCCGGGCCGCGGACCGAGTGGCGGCTGACCGCCTCCGGCGAGACCGTCACGATCACCTCCCCGGCCGCGAACCGCCAGCTCGCCGCCGACCCGATCTTCTCCACCCTGGCGCTGCGCGCCACCGGCACCAGCTTCACGTTCGTGGAGACCACGGGCTGTGCCACCGCGCCGGAGGCCGAGGTCGACGTCGAGGGCTCGCCGTTCACCGGCACCACCCCGGACGGTGAGGTGCGCGGGGTCGTCGACCTGCACAACCACCTGACCTCGTTCGAGTTCATCGGCGGCGACATCATCTGCGGCGACCCGTGGAGCCCGTACGGGATCACCGCGGCACTCGTCGACTGCCCGGACCACGAGCCGAACGGCCTGGGCGCGTGGTGGGAGAACCTGGCCGGCGGCGGCTACCCGACGTTCACTCACGACACGACCGGCTGGCCGACGTTCACGGACTGGCCCAAGCACAACTCGTGGACCCACCAGGCGTCGTACTACAAGTGGCTGGAGCGGGCCTGGCGTGGTGGGCTTCGCGTCTACACCAACCTGTTCGTGAACAACGCGGCGCTGTGCGAGATCTACCCGCTGAAGCACAACCCGTGCGAGGACATGGCGTCGATCCGGCTGCAGGCGCAGCGGATCTACGAGCTGCAGGACTTCATCGACGCGCGGAACGGCGGGGCCGGGCAGGGGTGGTTCCGGATCGTGCGCGACCCGGCGCAGGCGCGGTCGGTGATCGAGCAGGGCAAGCTCGCGGTCGTGCTGGGGGTCGAGGTGTCCCAGCCGTTCGGCTGCGGGATCAGGAACGGCGTGCCGCAGTGCGACCAGGCGGACATCGACGCCGGCCTGGACGAGCTGTACGACCTGGGTGTGCGGCGGATGTTCGTGTGCCACAAGTTCGACAACGCGCTGTGCGGCGTCAGGTTCGACGGCGGCACCGTGGGCGTGGTCGTCAACGCGGCCAACTTCTACTCGACCGGCCGGTTCTGGCAGGCGGAGACGTGCACGGGTCCCGCGCACGACAACACGATCTCGGTCGAGAGCGACATCTTGGCCGGGCCGCTGTCGGGGCTGCTGCCGCCGGGGGTCACGCTGCCGGTGTACCCGAGCGCGCCGCACTGCAACATCAACGGGCTGACCGACCTGGGCCGGTACGCGATGGAAGGCATGATGTCGCGCGGCATCATGATCGACGTCGACCACATGGGCGTGCGGTCGATGGACCAGGCGCTGGACCTGCTGGAGGCCAACGACTACCCGGGCGTGGTGTCGAGCCACTCGTGGCTGGACCCGAGCTACTACCCGCGGATCCTGTCGCTGGGTGGCGTCGCCGGCCCGTACGGTTCGGGCACGCAGCAGTTCGTCGAGGACTGGCACACTGTCAAGGCCGCGGCCGACCCCGACTACGAGTTCGGCACCGGCGCGGGCTTCGACACGGGTGGCTTCGGCCACCAGCCGCCGCCCCGCGCGGACGCGGCGGCCCACCCGCTGGAGTACCCGTTCCCCACCTTCGACGGCGGGTCCACAGTGGACCACCAGCGGACCGGAGAGCGGGTGTACGACCTGAACGTCGACGGCATGGCGCACTACGGCCTGCTCCCGGACTGGCTGGCCGACCTGCGGATCGCCGCGGGTCCCGACGCCACGGAGATCACGAACGACATGGCCCGCGGCGCCGAGGTCTACCTCCAGACGTGGGAGCGCAGCCTCGCCTGGGGCTGACCGGGACCACCGGTCAGCCGGTCAGCGCAGGGAGGCCCAGGGCTCGTCCTGCACTAGGCGGGGATGGTCGACCCGGCGCCACGTCGCCTGGAGCTCGGGCTCCTGGAGGTGGAGGAGCCGGTAGAGCGTCTCGCGGATGATCTCCGCAGACACGCCCTTCCGGGCCGACACACGGTGGTCGGCGACCCGCGGCGCGGGTGGCCGCCAGCAGGTTAGTTCGTCGTCGCTGTTAAGCCATTACCCCAGTTTCCTCACCATCACATCAAACGCCGGCGAACCCGGCAGCGGATTGCGCTTCTGGGCCGCTCTGTGCCAGCCCCACTTGCGGTAGGCGGCCTGCGCTGCCTCGGCGGCTGGCAGCACTGTCAGCGTGGCCCGTTCCTCGACGCGGTCAGTAAGCAGGAGATCATGCATCGTCTCGGCCACGTGCTGGCGTCGCCAGGGAGCGCGTACCAGTAGCTCTACCAGGGCAAACGTGCGATTCGAGTGCTCCTCCGTGATCGTCTTGCTCACCGGCGTGGTGAGGTTCTGCCACCAGGGCGTATTCGGCAGCAGGGTGACACCGAAACCCATGCCGACCAATTGGCCCTGGTCGCAAGCCTCAACCAGAGTGAAGCCGTCTTGCCGTCGCTGGCCGTCGAAGCGTTCAGCGAACAGCTCGGCGTGCTCCTGACCCCACTCGTACGGGGGCTCGGCGTATACCTCCGTGTACAGCTCGGTCAACTCGTCCCTGTGCTGTGCGGCCTGCTCGCCGTCTATCGAGGCGTACTCAACCTTCGGCGGCAATCACGTCACCCTCTCGTATGGGAGCGGCTTGGCGGAGGTAGTCGCGGAGTTGGTCGGTGACGTTAGTTACCGACGCTTCGCCCGCGTGCCGGGTGACCAGCTCAGCGTGGAAGCGAATCAGCCAGTCGTAGACGACGGATGACCGGACAGCTCCGGCCAGGCTGAGCGCAGCGGTCGCCACCTCCACCGATTCCGCCGGTTCGCGCTGGCTCAGCCGCACTTTGGCCAAGCGGATCTCATCGAGGATGCGGCTGCGGTCGTAGCCGTTGGCCCTGGCCTGGCGGGCTTGCAAGGTGTGGTACTCGGCGCGGCCGGCGTAGGCCCGCCAGCGGGCTTGATCTTCCGTCTGCAGTGCGAGCTGGGTGTAGGTGTTGGCGGCCAAGCAGTCAACCTCGGCTTGGTTCATGTAGTGCGGCCAGTCGGGTGCTGGTCCGTCGTCGGCGGCTTCGTACCAGACCTCGACGCAGGCTTCAGCCGAGCGGGCCGCGTCGGGCGCTTCCCGGCTACCGAGCTGCGCGTATGCACGTGATTCGAGCCCGAGTAGTTCTGACCGGACCAACCGGCTCTCCGACCGGTGCAAGGCGTACAGGCCGGCCTGCGCCAGGTTCAGGCTGTCGTCGTAGCTGCCGAGCGCCGTGGACAGTTGGGTCATGTCACCGATGACCTTGACGCCGAGCGCCAGCGCTGCTGGCCCGGCTTCGCGGCAGGCATGTAACGCCATCATGTAGTAGCGCTGGGCGGCACCGGCTAAGCCGTGGTCGTAAGCCATCCACCCGGCCAGTTGCGACAGTTCGGCCATGATCGGCAGCAGCTTGGCTCTGGTCACGGCGTCCCTGGTTTCGTGCACGCTTTCCGCCACAGCGTTGAGCTGGCCGACCACAGCCTTGCGTTTCAGACCTCCGACACCGGACGCATCCCAGCGCCGGAACAGCTTGACGGCATCCCGGAGCTCGTCGAGATTGTCAAGGCCGATCGGCTCGTCACGCCCGGCAGGTAATGACGCGACCCATTGCCGGATCGGGCGAATCAGCGCGGCGCTGCTCAGAATTGACAATTGCTCCAAGACTTTGCGGCGACTAGCCAGGTCGTGTGCGGAGAATCCCGGGTGGTTGCGGTCAGAACCCCTCGGGGGTGTGCGGGAGATAGTGCTCCTCCAGCTGGGCCAGCTCGTCGGCGGACAGGTGGAGGTTCACCGCGGCCACGGCGTCGGCGAGGTGGTGGTCCTTCGTCACGCCGACGATGGGGGCGCTGACGGCCGGCTGGTGGAGCAGCCAGGCGAGGGCGACCTGGGCCCGCGCCGTGCCGCGGGCCTCGGCGACGGCCTTCACCGCGTCCACGACCCGGCGGTCCGCGTCCTGTGCCTGGCGGTAGAGGGAGCTGCCGAAGTCGTCGTTCTCGGCGCGCGTGGTCGTGTCGTCCCAGTCGCGGGTGAGCCGGCCTCGGGCCAGCGGGCTCCAGGGCAGGGTGCCGACACCCTGGTCGAGACAGAAGGGGAGCATCTCCCGCTCCTCCTCGCGCATGATCAGGTTGTACTGGTCCTGCATCGCGACGAACCGGGTCCAGCCGTTCAGGTCGGCGACGTACTGCGCCTGCGCGAACTGCCAGGTCCACATCGACGAGGCGCCGAGGTAGCGCACCTTGCCGGCACGCACGAGATCGTGCAGCGCCTCCATGGTCTCCTCGATCGGGACCCGCGGGTCGTAGCGGTGGATCTGGTAGAGGTCGATGTAGTCGGTGCCGAGCCGGCGCAGGCTCTCCTCGACCTGGGTCATGATCGCCGCGCGGGACAGGCCCGAGCCCTTGGGTCCCGGCCCCATCCGCCCGTGGACCTTGGTGGCGATGACGACCTCGTCCCGCTTGACCAGCTCGTCGAGCGCCTGGCCGGTGATCTCCTCGCTGGACCCGTCGGAGTACACGTTGGCGGTGTCGAAGGTGGTGATCCCGGCGTCGAGCGCCTGCTTGACGAGCGGTCGCGCCTCGTCGAGGCCCAGCGTCCACACATGGTTGCCGCGGGCGGGGTCGCCGAAGCTCATGCAGCCCAGCACCACCCTCGACACCTCGAGCCCGGAACCGCCAAGGCGCACGTACTCCATCTGTGGATCTCCTCCCAACCACGGCACGGCTGACCGTCCAACGATATGCCCGGCAGAGATCCGAGGTTTCAATGTGTGGTCGGTGGTGGAGTCGGCGGTGTAGACAAGAGCCTTGACGCCGAATACATCCGATGTCTAACCTCCGGGGGAGATCACGCCCAGGAGCAGGAGCGTTCGTGGCTCGCATCGTTGCGTTGGACACGAGTGACGTGCGGTTCCCCACGTCGCTGTCACTGGACGGGTCGGACGCCATGAACCCCGACCCCGACTACTCGGCCGCCTACGTGCGCATCTGCACGGACGCCGCCGGCGGGCCCGACGGCCACGGCTTCGTGTTCACCATCGGCCGCGGCAACGAGGTCCAGGTCGCCGCCATCCGAGCGCTCGCGCCCTACCTGGAGGACCGCGACCTCGACGAGGTGCTCGACGACCTCGGCGGTTTCTGGCGCGAGCTGGTCCACGACTCGCAACTGCGCGCCCACACCACCACCCCCGGCCGGCTCGGCTACGACGACGCCAAGCTCGCCCGCCTCTGCCGCGAGGCCGTCACCGACGGGTTCACCCAGATCAAGCTCAAGGTCGGCGCCAACCTCACCGAGGACATCCGACGACTGGGCATCGCGCGCGACGTCTGCGGGCCCGGCATCCGGATCGCCGTCGACGCCAACCAGCGGTGCGAGGTCGCCGAGGCCGCCGAGTGGGTCACGGCACTCCAGCCGTTCGACGTCGCGTGGGTCGAGGAGCCGACCAACCCCGACGACGTGCTCGGCCACGCGGCGATCGCCCGCGGGGTCGCGCCGATCCCGGTGGCCACCGGCGAGCACATGGCGAACCGGGTGATGTTCAAGCAGTTCCTCCAGGCGGGCGCGCTCCAGATCCTCCAGCTCGACGCGACCCGGGTGGCCGGTGTCAACGAGAACATCGCGATCCTGTTGCTGGCGGCCAGGTACGGGGTTCCGGTGTGCCCGCACGCCGGCGGCGTCGGGCTCTGCGAGACAGTCCAGCACCTGGCGATGTTCGACTACCTCGCGGTGTCCGGCAGCGCGGAAGGCCGCATGATCGAGTTCGTGGACCACCTGCACGAGCACGTCGTCACCCCGGTCGAGGTGACCGGTGGGCGCTACCGTGCTCCCAAGGCGCCCGGCGCGGGCGCACAGCTGCTCGATGCGTCCATTGTGGAGTACACCCATGGCTGAGCTGTACCGCCGAAGCGGGAAGGGGGCGAGGTGTTGACCGTCGAACCCCAGGTCGCCACGGTGCCCCTCCTCGAGGTGGCGGGCGTCGACAAGACCTTCCCCGGCGTGCGGGCCCTGTCCGACATGCACCTGGAGCTGCGCGCGGGCGAGGTGCTCGCGCTGGTCGGGGAGAACGGCGCCGGCAAGTCCACGCTGATGAAGCTGCTCTCCGGCATCTACCCCGCCGACACCGGGTTCTTCCTGCTGGGCGGCGAGACGGTGGAGATCGCCGGGCCCAAGCACGCGATGGAGCTCGGCATCAGCATCATCCATCAGGAGTTCAACCTGGTGCCGCACCTCACCGTGGCGCAGAACGTCTTCATCGGTCGCGAGCCGCGCCGCATGCGGGTCCTGCTCGACGAGCGCAGGCTCGCCCGCGACGCGCGCGAGCTCATCGAGCGGCTGCACCTGCCGCTCGACCCCGACGCGATCGTCGGCAACCTGACCGTCGCCAACCAGCAGATGGTCGAGATCGCCAAGGCGCTGTCGCACGATCCCAAGGTGCTGATCATGGACGAGCCGACCGCGGCGCTGAACGACGCCGAGGTGGCGACGCTCCACGAATTGATCCGACGTTTCGTGAGGCCGGAGACCGGGGTCATCTACATCTCCCACCGCATGGAGGAGATCAGGCGGATCGCCGACCGGGTCACCGTCATCCGGGACGGCGAGTACGTGGACACCGTCGAGGTCGCGAGCAGCACCACCCGGGAGATCATCTCGATGATGGTCGGCCGCACGATCGCCGACGGCGCCGGCCCGCACGACGTCCGGGACGACCGCGAGACCGTCCTCGAGGTGGCCGGCCTGTCGACCAAGGCGCTCCTCAAGGACGTCTCGTTCGACCTGCGCGAGGGCGAGATCCTCGGCTTCGCCGGGCTGATGGGTGCCGGCCGCACCGAGACCGCCCGCGCGATCGTCGGCGCCGACCCGACCGACCGCGGCACGATCTTCCTGCGCGGCAGGCCGGTCCGCATCGGGCACCCGGCCGACGCGGTCCGGTACGGCATCGGCTACCTGTCCGAGGACCGCAAACGCTACGGGCTGCTGCTCGACAAGGACGTCAAGGCCAACGTCACGCTCGGCGCGCTGCGGGACAAGTTCGCCACCGCCGGGTTCATCAACGACCGGGCCGCGCGGACCAGGGCGGGCGAGTACGTCGGCGCGCTGAAGATCAAGACGCCGTCGGTGGACCAGACGACCAAGTTCCTCTCCGGCGGCAACCAGCAGAAGGTCGTCATCGCCAAGTGGCTGGTGCGCGACTGCGACATCCTGATCTTCGACGAGCCGACCCGCGGCATCGACGTCGGCGCGAAGGAAGAGATCTACCAGCTGCTCAACGAGCTTGCCGGGCAAGGAAAGTCCATCATCATGATCTCCTCGGAGCTGCCCGAGGTGCTGCGCATGTCGCACCGGGTGGTGGTGATGAGCGAGGGCCGGGTGACCCGGATCCTCACCGCGGCCGAGGCGACGCAGGAGAGCATCATGCACTACGCCACGCTCCGGCCGGACGAGAACGTCGAGGACGCCGTCGAGCTGGGCCTCGACCCGGTGGAAACCGGCGCTGCCGAGGGGGAGGGAGACACATGACACCCATGCACGAACCGGGTGCCCGCCAACCGCACCCAAGGGGAACGGGACGCAACCCAGCCACCGGTACGTCCGGAACTGGACCGGACCAACCCACGGTGACCACAAGGGTTAAGTCCGGGGAGGCGGGCACGCTGCAGCGGTTGCTCGCGTTCGCGAGCCTCATCGTGATCTACGCGTTCTTCTCGTTCGCGAGCCCGTTCTTCTTCACCTACGGCAACTTCACCGCGATCCTGTTCTCGACGGTGGTGATCGGCACGCTGGCGATCGGCACCACGTTCGTGATCATCACCGGCGGCATCGACCTGTCGATCGGCACCGGCATGGCGCTGTGCGCGGTGATGTCCGGCGTGTTCATCGTGAACATGGACCTGCCGCTGGTGGTCGGGCTCGTCGCGACGGTCCTGTTCGGCGGGCTGATGGGGCTCGTCAACGGCATCAACATCGCCATCCTCAAGATTCCGCCGTTCATCGCCACGCTCGCGATGATGCTGGTGGCGGAGGGGCTCGCGCTGGTGCTGTCCAACAGCGCGCCGATCTACTTCAGCGATGACCCGTCCTACACCAAGATCTCCACCGGCAACATCATCCCCGGCGTCGAGTTCCCGAACGCGGTGCTCGTGCTGATCGTCGTGGCGGTCATCGCGGGCGTGCTGCTGACCAAGACCGTGCTCGGCCGCTACACCTACTCGATCGGCAGCAACGAGGAGGCCACCGCGCTGTCGGGCATCGACGTGCGGAAGTGGAAGATCGCGATCTACGCGCTCGCGGGCCTGTTCATCGGCCTCGCGGGCATCATGATCTCCGCGCGGCTCGGGTCCGCCCAGCCGGCCACCGGCATGGGCTACGAGCTGCAGGCGATCGCCGCGGTGGTCATCGGCGGCACGTCGTTGTCCGGGGGCAAGGGATCCATCGTCGGCACGCTCATCGGCGCGCTGATCATCTCCACGCTGAACAACGGCCTGCAGATCATGTCCATCCCACAGGAGTGGCAGAACGTCATCCTCGGCTGCGTGATCCTCGTGGCCGTCTACACCGACATTCTCCGGAAGAAAGAGGCCTGATCAATGAAGATGCTCAAGGCCGGTGCGGTTCTCCTCGGTGCCGCCCTGACCCTCTCCCTCACCGCGTGCGGCGAGGAGGGTGGCACCGGCGACGGTGGCGGTGGTGGCGACAAGCCCTACATCGCGATCGTCTCCAAGGGCTTCCAGCACCAGTTCTGGCAGGCGGTGAAGAAGGGTGCCGAGGAGGAGGCCGCGAAGCAGGGCGCGCGGGTCACCTTCGTCGGCCCGCCGACCGAGCAGGATGTCGAGGAGCAGATCAACATGCTCACCAACGACATCGCCAAGTCGCCCCAGGCCATCGGGTTCGCCGCGCTGGACAGCCAGGCGGCGGAACCGCTGCTGCAGCAGGCGAAGTCGCAGAACATCCCGGTGATCGCGTTCGACTCCGGGGTGGACAGCGACGTGCCGGTGACGACGGTGAGCACGGACAACAAGGCCGCCGCGGCCGAGGCCGCCAAGCACATGGCCGAGCTGGTGGGCAACAAGGGCAAGGTGGCCATGGTCGTGCACGACCAGACCTCCAAGTCCGGCACCGACCGCCGGGACGGCTTCATGGCGTGGATGGAGCAGAACGCGCCGGACATCACCGTGCTCGAGCCGCAGTACGGCGGCGGCGACCAGCTGGAGTCGGCCAACATCACCAAGTCGATCATCTCGGCGAACCCGGACCTCAAGGGCATCTACGCGTCCAACGAGGGCTCCGCGATCGGCGTCATCAAGGGTGTCGAGGAGAGCGGCAAGACCGGCCTGCAGCTGGTCGGCTTCGACTCCGGCAAGGCCCAGGTCGACGCGATCCGGGACGGCGCGATGGCCGGCGCGGTCACCCAGGACCCGGTCGACATGGGCCGGGAGCTCGTGGTCGCCGCGATGAAGGCGATCAACGGCGAGGACCAGCCGAAGACCGTCGACACCGGTTTCAAGTGGTACGACAAGACCAATGTGGACGCCGCCGACATCAAAGCCGTGTTGTACGACTGACCTGATTTCCTGAAGATCCCTTATCCGGCACGGAAACCCTTTCCGATGCCTGTTCAGGCCTGCGCTCATGACAGAGGAGTCGTGATGGCGAACAGACCCTTACGCGAGAGAACGACCCGAGTGCTGGTGACCACGGTGGTGGCGGCCACCGCGTTCGCCGGCACCGCACTGGTGGGCACCGGCGCGGCCGCGACCGGCTCCGGCGGGCACGGCGGCGGTCATGCGAGCCGCGACGCCGACCTCACCCTGTGGTACGACGAGCCGGCGACCAACTGGGAGTCCGAGTCGCTGCCGATCGGCAACGGCGCCATGGGCGCGAGCGTGTTCGGCGGCGTGCGGACCGAGTTGTTGCAGTTCAACGAGAAGACCCTGTGGTCGGGCGGCCCCGGCTCGCCCGGCTACGACTTCGGCAACTGGCGCGCGCCGCGGCCGGGGGCCATCGAGGCGGTGCAGGAGCGGATCGCGACCGAGGGCGAGGCCGACCCGAACTGGGTCGCCCAGCAGCTCGGCCAGCCCAAGACCGGCTTCGGCTCGTACCAGATCTTCGGCGACATCCGGCTCACCCAGCCCGAGGAGCCGGCCGACGTCACCGGCTACCGGCGCGACCTCGACATCGCCGAGGCCACCGCGGGCGTCGGCTACACCTCCGGCGGGGTGCGGTACTCCCGCGAGTACCTCGCCTCGGCGGCCGACGACGTGATCGTCGCCCGGATGTCCGCCGACCAGCGCGGGAAGGTCGGCTTCACCACCGCGGTCACCGCGCCGGACAACCGGTCGAAGACCGTGACCGCCCGCGACGGGCGGATCACGTTCGCGGGCGCGCTCAACGACAACGGGCTGCGCTACGAGTCCCAGATCCGGGTGCTCAACGAGGGCGGCACGCGCACGGACAACGCGGACGGCTCGGTGACGGTGAGCGGCGCGAACGCGGTGACCCTGGTGATCGCCGCGGCCACCGACTACTCCAACGTGTACCCGACCTACCGCACCGGGCGCGACCCGCACGGCGTGGTCACCCAGCGGGTGGACCGGGCCGCGCACAAGGGCTTCGGCCGGCTGCGCGCCGCGCACCTCGAGGACTACCAGGAGCTGTTCGACCGGGTGCGCCTGGACATCGGCCAGGAGATGCCGGACATCCCGACCGACGACCTCCTGCGTGCCTACCGCGACCCGGCCACCCCGGCCGCGCAGCGCAAGGCGCTGGAGGCGCTGTACTTCCAGTACGGCCGCTACCTGCTGGTCGCGTCGTCCCGGCCGGGCTCGCTGCCGGCCAACCTGCAGGGCGTGTGGAACAACTCGACCAGCCCGCCGTGGGACGCGGACTACCACGTGAACATCAACCTGCAGATGAACTACTGGCCGGCCGAGACGACGAACCTGTCGGAGACCACCGCGCCGCTGTTCGACTACGTGGACTCGATGGTGGCGCCGGGCGAGGTGACCGCCCAGGAGATCTACGGCAACCGCGGCTGGGTGGTGAACAACGAGACCAACCCGTACGGCTTCACCGGCCTGCACAACTACGCGCAGTCCTTCTGGTTCCCCGAGGCCGGCGCGTGGCTCGCCCAGCACTACTACGAGCACTACCTGTTCACCCGGGACGAGATGTTCCTGCGCGAGCGGGCCTACCCGCTGATGCGCTCGCTCACCGAGTTCTGGATGGACGAGCTGGTGGTCGACCCCCGCGACGGCAAGCTCGTCGTGACGCCGAGCTACTCGCCGGAGAACGGGCCGTTCTCGGTGGGCGCGTCGATGTCCCAGGAGATCGTGTGGGACCTGCTGACCAACACGGTGGCGTCGGCGAAGAAGCTCGGCGACCAGGAGTTCGCCGCGCAGGCGCAGTCCACCTTGGACAGGCTGGACCCGGGTATCCGGGTCGGGTCGTGGGGCCAGCTGCAGGAGTGGAAGGAGGACTGGGACGACCCGAACAACACCCACCGGCACGTGTCGCACCTGTTCGCCCTGCACCCCGGCCGGCAGATCACCCCGCAGGACGACCCGGAGCTGATGGCCGCGGCCCGCACGTCGCTCGAGGCACGCGGGGACGGCGGCACCGGCTGGAGCAAGGCCTGGAAGATCAACTTCTGGGCTCGGCTGCTGGACGGGAACCACTCCCACCTGATGCTGTCCGAGCTGCTGAAGTCCAGCACGCTCGACAACCTGTGGGACACCCACCCGCCGTTCCAGATCGACGGCAACTTCGGCGCCGCCGCCGGGGTCGCGGAGATGCTGGTGCAGAGCCAGTCCGGGGTGGTCGACGTGCTGCCGGCGCTGCCGGACCTCTGGGCCGACGGCTCGGTCGAGGGGCTGCGGGCCCGCGGCGACGTGACCGTGGACGTGGACTGGACCGGCGGCACGCCGACCCGGATCGAGCTGGAGGCAGGGAGGTCCGGGCCGCTGACCGTGTCGTCCGACCTGTTCGCCGGCCGGTACGAGGTGGTCGACTCGCGCGGGAAGCCGGTGCACGTGACGAAGTCGGGCGCGAACATCACGATCGACGCGAAGCGTGGCCGCACGTACGTGGTCAGGGCGCTCGCGGCGGTCCAGGTCGAGGCGCCGGAACAGGTCGTGGCGTCGACCCCGTTCGACGTGGCCGTCACCGTGTCGGCGCTGGGCCGCACGCTCCCCGCCGGTGAGCTGGCGTTGGCGCTGCCCGAGGGGTGGACGGCCACGCCGGCCACGCGGCAGGTGCCGCAGCTGCGGAGTGGCCGGTCGGCGACGTACACGTTCTCGGTGACGGCGGTCAGCGGGCAGGCGGAGTTCGAGCCGATCCGGGCGGTGCTCACCGGGGACGGCTGGCGGCACACCGGGTCCTCCGGGGTGTCGATCGAGCCGGCACCGCCGTGCGCGCTCCCGCCGGCCGGCCCGCTGGTGGCCTGGGACCCGACCGCCGGGTCCACTGTGGACGACGTGTCGGCGGCGAACCGGGACGCGACCGTCGAGGGCACCGCGACCTACGACGACACGGCACCGACCGGGTCGGGCGTGGTGCTCGACGGCCAGTCCTACCTGCGCACCGCGCCGACGATGCTCGGGTTCCTCAGGCAGGCGACGTTCGCGACCGAGGTGAAGGTGTCGGGTTCGGGCTTCCGGCGGCTGTTCGACTGGCAGCCGAGCGGCGACCCGGGCACGGACGGCGTGCTGATCGACCTGACGCCGTCGAACCAGGTGCGGTTCATCGGGTCGGGCACCGGGACCACCACGTCCGCGGTGGTGCCGACCGGGCGCTGGGTCGACGTCGTGGTGACGATGACCGACGCGGGTGAGCTGACCGTGTACCTCGACGGCCAGCAGGCGGCGACGGCCACGGTTCCGGACGACGGGATCAACGGCTGCGCCAACAGGGAGCTGCGTTTCGGCGCGGACCAGGGTGGCGGCCAGCGGCTGACCGGCGCGGTGGACCGGACGGCGATCCTGCCGGTCGCGCTCACCGCCGAGCAGGTGCCCGACTGGCGCACCCACGCCTTCGGCTGACCGCACTACCTCGCGAGTCCCCCGTTCGCGACCCGCGAGTCCCCTGCCGGTGGGGACTCGCGGGTCCCGGGTGGGGGACTCGCGAGCTAGGTCGGTGACCAGGTGTCGGCGCCGGCCGTCGCCGCCACGACGCGCGGGTGCGGCAGGCGCTCGGTGACGGTCCGGCCGGCGAGCCAGGCCCCGAACCCGGCCGGGGACGGCGGCATGCCGGGGTAGTCGTCGCGCAGCGCGGACCGGTAGCGGCCGGGCAGCGGGTCGGCCGGGGCGAACCGCCGGGTGACGTGTGTGCTCGCGGCGATGAGCGGCAGCGACCCGGTGACCAGCCACGGCGCGAGGTAGGCGCCGCCGGCGGGGAGTCGACCCGCGGCGACCTCTGACAGGGTGGCGTCGGCGGCGGACCACCCGGACACAACCACCAGCGCGCCGGCGTCCACGGCCACATCCGGCTCGCGGGCTCCGTTGGCCGCGGCTGTGCCGGTGGCGCTCGGTGTCGGGTCGGCGGTGCCGGGTGCCCGGCCGGCGGTCGGGCCCGGTGGCGGGTTGGGGGCGGGTCGCGCCTCGAGGCCGGCGGCCGCCGCCGCGTCCCGCACGAGGGCGGCCGCGGCGACACCGCGCGGGGTCTCGTCGGCGGCCACCGTCAGCCGGCGTTCTCCT
>NZ_WHTD01000102.1 GCF_009379765.1 Actinophytocola sp.
CAACCCCAAGCCCACCACCTGCACTGGACCTGGTGGCGCCGACGCCACCAAGCCCGCGCCCGCTGGTTCCACCACCGCACCCGACTACGCCGTCACCTGCAAACATAGCCCAACCGGCAAGTGCGGCTGCCGTACTAGGTGGGGCACCTGATGCGGCGGGCCACCACCCGTTCCTAAGTTCCGGATCCTCAGCAGGGGAACCGAAAGGAACGCAGATGACCGGCAACGCAGCCGGCGGCCGAAGTGGACGTCGAGAAGGTCATGCAGTTCGTCTTCCGGGCGGTCGACGAGGTCGGCGCCACGCTCAACGCCGCGCTGGTCGTGATGGGCGACAAGCTCGGCTACTACCGCATCCTGGCCGCCGAGGAGGCGACCACGGCCGCGGAGCTAGCCGACCGCAGCGGCACCGCCCAGCCGTACGTGCGCGAGTGGCTGAACGCCCAGGCGGCGGGCCGCTACGTCACCTACGACCCGGCCACCGGCCGGTACACGCTGCCACCCGAGCACGCGGTCGCGCTCACCGTCGAGGACAGCCCGGCCTTCCTGCCCGGCTTCTTCCAGATCGCGCTGGGCACCGTGCACGACACCGAGCAGGTGCTGGCCGCCGCGCGTGGCGGGTCGGGCATCGGCTGGCACGAGCACCACACCGACGTGCACCTCGGGTGCGAGCGGTTCTTCCGGCCGAGCTACAACGCGAACCTGGTGGAGGGCTGGCTGCCCGCGCTGGACGGCGTGGTGGCGAAGCTCCAGGCCGGCGCCACGGTCGCCGACGTCGGCTGCGGGCACGGCGCCTCGACGATCCTCATGGCGCAGGCGTTCCCCAGCTCGACGTTCGTCGGGTCGGACTACCACACCGAGTCGATCGAGACCGCCCGCGCCCGCGCGCACGAGGCCGGAGTGACCGACCGGGTGCGGTTCGAGGTCGCGCCGGCCAACGGGTTCAGGGGCAAGGGCTTCGACCTCGTGACGATGTTCGACTGCCTGCACGACATGGGCGACCCGGTCGGCGCGGCCCGGCACGTGCGCGACGCGGTCGCCGCTGACGGCACCTGGATGATCGGCGAGCCGATGGCCGGCGACCACGTCGAGGACAACCTCAACCCGGTCGGCCGCGCCTACTACGGCTTCTCGACGCTGCTGTGCACGCCGTCGTCGCTGTCCCAGGACGTCGGCCTCGCACTCGGCACCCAGGCTGGCCAGGCGCGGCTCCGCGACGTCGCGACCGCGGGAGGGTTCACCCGGTTCGCCCGGGTCGCGGAGACGCCGTTCAACCAGGTGCTCGAGGCCCGTCCCTGAGCGCACCCGGACGGACGCCGTGCGTGCCGCGTCGGTCGTCCTATGTGGACTCCGAGTACGTGGCGGCCGCGGTCACGGTCGTGGGCACCACGGACTCGGCGTCCACGCCGCTCTGGTCCTCGTGGTGGTTCTTCTCGGGTTCCGTGCGCGCGGCTTTCGCGAGGCGGCTTTCCTCGGCCTCGCGATACCAGCCGATGGTCCAGGCGTGGATCTGTTCGGGATGTCCCAGCATGTCTTCCTCCCCAGCTCCGTACGAGAACGGTAGGAAGCAAGGGATCCCTTTCGCTTGTGCCGCCGGTCATGGTTCGCGGTCATGACTTTCGGCACGTCCACGGGGCTTGCCGGGTGGCCCATGATGGACGGCGTGGCGGAGAACTACCGGGGCGTGGGGCTGCGGCTGGGGACGGCGTTGTTCTTGACCGTCACGGTGGGGGTCGTGGTCCTGATCGAGCAGCTCTCCGACGGGCCGTGGGCATTCGGCGTCGCACCCTGGCTGTGGTGGACCGCCTATGCCGCGTTCCTCGCCGTGCTGCTGCTCGACATCCGGCCGCTGGGCCGGTGGGGTCCCGGGCCCGAGCTCTGGCTGGCGACGCTGTGCCTCACCGCGGCCGCGGTGTACCTGCTCGCACCGAAGCTGACGTTCAGCGCGGTCTGCCTGGTCACCTCGGGCACCTCGGCGGCGTTCGTGCTGGGGGTACGTGGCGCCATCGCGGTGGTGTCGGCGCAGACCGCGGTGATCGCCGTCGGGCAGCTCGGGACGCCGCCGGCGAACATCCTGAGCACGACGGCCCTGTTCGCCGGGTTCCAGTTCTTCGCCGCGCTGATGGCGGTCATCGCGCTGCGGGAGGCGCGGACCCGCGAGGAGTTGGAGGCCGCCCAGTCGCGGCTGCGCAGCACCGCGGAGGCCGGCGAGCGGCTGCGGATCTCGCGCGAGCTACACGACCTGGTGGGCCACCAGCTCACCGCGCTCGCGCTGGAGCTCGAGGTCGCGTCGCACCAGTCCGACGGCGACGCCGCCAAGCACGTCGAGCAGGCCCGCCGCACGGCCAAGGAGCTGCTCGCCGACCTGCGCCGCGCGGTCGGCCGGCTGCGCGCGACCCCGGACGAGGTGACCGCCGCGTTCGGCGCGATGACCGGCATCCCCAAACCGTCGGTACAGCTGGACATCGACGACGACCTGGAGTTCACCGACCCCGGCCACGCACGCGCTGGTGCGCTGCGTGCAGGAGATCGTCACGAACACGGTCCGGCACGCCGACGCCGACCACCTGTCGATCACGGTCACCAAGGACGGCCCGGACGTGCTCGTCGCCGCGCGCGACGACGGCCGTGGCGCGGCGTCCGTGCGGCCGGGCAACGGGCTGACCGGCATGCGCGAGCGGCTGGAGAACCTGGGCGGGGCGCTGACCTACGAGACCGAGCCGGACCGCGGGTTCCGGCTCCGGGCCAGGCTGCCCGCGTCATGATCCGGGTGTGTGTTGCCGACGACCAAACCCTTGTCCGGCAAGGCATCCGCGGCCTGCTCGAGATGACCGACGAGTTCGCCGTGGTGGCCGAGGCGTGGGACGGGGTCGAGACCCTGCGGGTCCTCGAGGACACCGAGATCGACGTCCTGCTGCTCGACCTGCGCATGCCGCGGCTGGACGGCATCGGCGTGCTGCGGGCGCTGGCCGACCGCGACGCGCCACCGCCGGTCCTCGTCCTGACCACCTTCGACGACGACGAGCTCGTGGTCGGCGCCCTGCGCGCCGGGGCTCGCGGCTACCTGCTCAAGGACGTGACGCTCGACGAGCTGCGGCACGCGATCCGCACCCTGCACGCGGGCGGCCACCTGATCCAGCCCGCCGTCACGTCGACGCTGGTCCGCAGGCTCGAGCAACACCCGCCGGCGTTCGACCGGGCGGCGCCGCCCGCCGGGCCGCCCGCCGAGCTGACCGCCCGCGAGCTGGACGTCCTGCGCATGATGGCCAACGGCCACTCGAACCGGGAGATCGCCGAGCTGCTCGTGCTCGCCGAGGGCACGGTGAAGAACCACATCTCCTCGATCCTCACCAAGCTCGGCGTGCGGGACCGCACCCGCGCCACGCTGCGCGCGATCAGCCTGGGCCTGATCGGCGGCCCCGGGTAGGTCTTCTGGGATGATGCTCCTGCTCCACGCCAGGGGCTGGCACAACCCGGAGGAGAGAGAGCATGGCCGGTCAGTTCGAGGCCACCGTCGAGATCGACCGTCCCGTCGCGGAGGTGTTCGCCTTTCTCGCCGACGGGCTGAACGATCCCGAGTTCAGTCCGCGGGTGCGGCACATCGACAAGAAGCCCGAGGGGCCGACCGCCGTCGGCACCGTGTTCACCAGCTCGGTCAAGGACGCGGGCCTCAAGTCCGCCAGGGAGTTCCGCATCACCGAGCTCGTGCCGGACACCACGATCCGCTGGGCGGAGCAGTCGAAGAACCTCGTCACAGCCAAGGAGGGCGGCTACGACTTCGAGTCCGTCTCGGACACGCGCACCCGGTTGCGGATCTTCAACGTCCTGGAGGGCCACGGTCTCGGCAAGCTCGTCGCCGGCTTCGCCCTGAGCGCCGCCCGCAAGGACGCACCCGCGTTCGGCCAACGCATCAAGAAGGCTGTCGAGGCGTCCTGACCTCGGCGAAGGCGTGGATCCCCGCCACGATCCCGTCCAGTGGCACGGGCATCGTCGTGCGGGTCGCGATCTCGCCGAGGACCTTGGCCGGCAGGTCCGGTGCGCCCGTGAGGTCGGTGGCGACCCAGGCGACCGTCCGGCTCGCCACCTTCGGTAGCCGGCCGAGGCCTTGGGCGATGGCGTCCAGCTCGGCGCCGGCGACGTCCGCCCGGGTCGCCGTGTCGTCACCGGCCGGGCGGCTCACCCGGTCCTCCGCGCCCTTGCGGTGCACCACGCTCTTCGCGGCGGGCAGGGCCACCAGCGGGTCCGCGCACACCGTGCACGCGGTGTCGTGCCGGCCGAAGGGGCCGCGCACGGTGCAGCTGGTCCGGTCCGGCGTGGTGCTGAGGAACCAGAACGCCCAGCAGGACTGGCAGCAGAAGACGTCGGTCGTCGTGCCGTGCCACAGCTCCGCCTCGGCGGCCTCCTGCTCGCGCACCAGCCGCAGCGCGAACTCCTCGCGCTCGGCCAGCTCGCGCTCCGCCGCCTCCTCGCGCTCGGCCAGCTCGCCCCGCAGGGACGCGTTGACCCCGGTCAGGTCCGCGTTGGCGGCGGTCAGCTCGGCGACGCGGTCACGCAGGTCGCCGAGCTGGTGCTCGGTGCGGCCGAGCGCGGTCCGGTGCCGTTCCCGTTGCCGGACCTGCGCGTCCTCGGCCGCGTCCATGACAAGGTCGACCGCGACCCGCACCTCGCGCCGCATCGCCTCTCGCGCCGGCGCGAACTCGAGCAGCACCGACCAGATCCGCCCAACCATGCCGGCAACCGTATCGAGGACACCCCATGATCGACTACCTGCTCCCCACCAGTACCGCTGTCGAGGAACGGGATCGCCGCGCCGAGGTGGCCCTCCTGCCCGTCGGCAGTTTCGAGCAGCACGGGGCGCTCCTCCCGCTCGCCACCGACACGGTCATCGCGGTGACCGTCGCGCGGGCGGTCGGCGGCGCGCACCGGGTGTTGCAGCTGCCGCCGGTCACGATCTCCTGCTCGCACGAGCACGCCGGCTGGGTCGGCACGGTCAGCATCTCCGCGGCCACCCTGTACGCCACCGTCACCGACGTCGCGGAGTCGTTGCGCCGGAGCGGGATCGACAAGCTCGCCCTGGTCAGCGGCCACGGTGGCAACTACGTACTGTCCAATGTGGTCCAGGAGGCGAGCGCGCGCGGCGAGCGGATGGCGCTGTTCCCGACCGAGGTGGACTGGATGACCGCGCGCACGGCAGGCGGCGTCGAGACCGGGCCGGACAGTGACATGCACGCCGGCGAGCTCGAGACCTCCATCCTGCTGCACGCCCACCCGGACCTGGTGGCGCCCGACTACGCCGAGCACGACGAGCTGGCCGACGACCGCGACCGGTTCCTCACCCTCGGCCTGCGGGCCTACACCGAGTCCGGGGTGGTCGGCCGCCCGTCCCTCGCGTCCGCGGCGAAGGGCGGCGCCGCGCTCGCGAGCCTCGTCGACTCGTTCGCCGGCGTGCTCGCCGCGCTGGACAGGTGAGGCAGCAGGTGGCCCAGCCGCTCGCGCTTGGTGCTCAGGTACCGCACGTTCTCGTCCCGCGGCGCGACCAGCAGCGGCACCCGCTCGGCGATCAGGATCCCGTTGCGGCGCAACGAGTCCAGCTTCTTCGGGTTGTTCGACAGCAGCCGAACCGAGCGCACCCCGAGGTCGCGGAGGATCTCGGCCGCGACGTCGTAGTCGCGGGCGTCGACGGGTAGGCCCAGCGCGAGGTTGGCCTCGACCGTGTCGAGCCCCTCCTCCTGCAGCCGCATCGCCCGCAGCTTCGCCACGAGCCCGATCCCGCGGCCCTCGTGGCCCTTCAGGTAGACGAGCACCCCGGCACCCGCGCCCACGATCTTCCGCAGCGCCGAGGCCAGTTGCTCGCCGCACTCGCAGCGGGTGGAGGCGAACACGTCGCCGGTGAGGCACTCCGAGTGCAGCCGGGTCAGCGCGGGCCGCCCGGTGATGTCGCCGTACACGAGCGCGACATGCTCGTGTCCTTGCCGGTCGAGGTAGCCGACGGCACGGAACTCCCCGTACCCGGTGGGCAGCCGCGTGTCGACCAGCCGCTCGATCGCTTCCTGCCGCCCGACGTCGGCCAGATCAGTCATGTTGTCGTCTTCTCCCGTTCCCGGCGCAGCAGCACCAACGCTCCCGGCAGGCTCGACACCAGCCCGAGCAACCCGTACGCCACCGCGGCGGTGAGCCCCTGTGCGGCGCCGACGCCGGCCGCGGCGAACATCAACGCGGTCGCGCCTTCCCGTGGTCCCCAACCACCGATGTTCACCGGCAGCCCCATCGCGAGCAGCGCCACGACGGCGATCGGCACGAGCTTCTCGACCGGCAGCGTGGCCCCGGCGGCCTGCGCCGCGATCACGAACAACGTGACGTGCCCGGCGAGTGCCGCCGCGGACAGCAGCGCGATCCCCGGCCACGCGTCACGAGCGAGCAGACCATGACGGACATCCTCGAGCGTACGGTGCCAACGCGACCCGGGGCGCGCCCAGCGCCGTCCCGCGAGGTAAGCGGCCACGACCGCGACCGCCACGGCCATCACGGCCAGCCCGATGTCGCGGGCGGCGGCGATCGGCGTGGCCAGCAGCACCACGACCCCTGCCGCGACCACCACCACCTGACCGGCCGTCCGCTCCAGGACGACCGCGCGGACCCCGGCGCCGACGTCGCCCTCGTCCTTGCCGTGCTTGACCGCGCGGTGCACGTCGCCGAGCACGCCCGCCGGCAGCACCGAGTTGAGGAAAATCGCCCGGTAGTAGTCCGGGAGCGCGCGCCCCAGCGGAAGCCGCAGGCCGAGCCGGCGGGCCACCAGGCACCAGCGCCACGCGCAGAGCCCGGTCGTCGTCAAGCCGATGCCGAGTGCCGCGGCGATCTCGCCGAGGCCGACGACGCGGACGCCGTCGACGAACCCGCTGCCGCCGACCTTCCACACCAGCGCCCCGACGATGCCGGCGCCGAGGAGCAGCCGAAGCCAGGCCCATGCCTTCCTGAGACTCAGGCTGCCCATGACGGCTCCCCTCGCAGTTGGGCGAGCACACCGGCGAGGCGCCCGGCCGCCGCGTCCCAGTCCTCGAGTCGGCGCCGCCGCTCGCGGGCGGCCGTGCGGAGCCGGTCGCGGAGCATCGGCCGGGTGAGGTAGCGGCGCAGCGCCTCGCTCAACGCGGGCGCGTCGTCGGCCGGCACCAGGATCCCGGGCACGCCGTCGTCCTGGGTGCGGCCGAGCGTGTCGGGCAACGCGTCGACGTCCGTGGTCAGCACGGGGATCCCGCGGGCGAGCGCCTCGGTGACGACCATGCCGAACGTCTCCCCGCGCGAGGGCAGCACCAGCAGGTCGGTCTCGGCCCACGCGGTCCGGAGGTCCGCGTCCGGCAGCGCGCCGGCCAGCGACATCCGGCCCGTGAGCCCGTGCCAGGTGATCAGCCCGCGCAGCCGCTCGACATAGCCGGGGTCGCGGCGGACGGACCCGACGCATTCGCAGGTCCAGGGCAGGTCGACGATGCCGGCGAGCGCCTCGGCGAGCACGTCCTGGCCCTTGCGCGGGGTGATCGACCCGAGGCACAGCAGCCGCGAGCCGTCGCTCCCGGTCGCGAGCGGCGCGGGGTCGGTGCCCGGCGGCACGACGTGCACCTTCTCCATGCGGAGGCCGTGGTGCTCGACGATCCGCCGGCCGGCCCAGGCGCTGGTCGCGATCACCGCGGCAACGGCGCGCACCGTCTCGCGCTCCTTGGCGTCGAGCCGTTCGGCGTGGTCGGCGGGCAGCCCCGTCTCGTCGCCGAGCGGCAGGTGCAGCAGGATCGCGAGTCGCAACCGGCGCGCGTGCGGCGCGACGACGTGCGGCACGCCGCAGGCCACGAGCCCGTCCAGCAGCACGACCGACCCGTCGGGGACGTTGGCGAGTGCCCCGTCCAGCGCGCACGAGGCGGCGGCGTCCGGCGTGGGCCACTTGCCGGGCAGGGTGACCGCCCGCAGCCGCGGGCCGAGGACGTCACACATCCGCCGGTCGTAGGTGTTGCCGCCGCTGGCCAGCATCACATCGTCGACGTCGCCGGGAAGGACGAACGTCACGGGGTCATCGCTCACAGGACACGCTCATAACTTGCCCAGGCGACATGGGACTCGCGCAGCGTGACGCCGATCGTGGCCAGACCGCGGGCGCCCTCGCCGAGGGAGCCGGCGTGCACGCGGTCGGCGAGCCGGTCGGCGACGACCTTGGCCAGGAACTCGGTGGAGGTGTTGATGCCGGCGAACTCGGGCACCTCGTCGAGGTTGCGGTAGTTCAGGTCGGCGAGGACCTCGCCCAGCTGACCGGTGGCGAGCCCGATGTCGACGACGATGTTGTCCGCGTCCAGCTCGGCGCGGGCGAACGTGGCGTCCACGACGAACGTGGCGCCGTGGAGGCGTTGCGCGGGGCCGAACACCTCGCCGGTGAAGCTGTGCGCGACCATCACGTGGTCACGGACGGTGAGGCTGAACACCCGGCGCTCCTACGGTCGACTATGTGCTGTCATAGGTAACACGCAGGCAGAGCGCGGACGGTTCATCACTGATCAACCCGGGCAGGACGACCGGCAGCTCGTCGAACCGGCACTCGTTGGTGACCAACGCGTCGAAACCGGGGTCGACCAGCAGGTTCATGGCGACCGCGAGCCGCTCGGCGTAGCCGCGGCGACCGCGCTGGGCGGGTGAGACCATGCCCACCTGGCTCGCCCGCAGCGTGAGCCGGCGGGAGTGGAACCACTCCCCCAGCGGCACGCTCACCGGCCGGTCGCCGTACCAGCTGAGCTCGATCACCGTGCCCTCGACGGCGAGCAGCTCGAGCGACCGCCGCAACCCCGCGTCGGACGCGCTGGCGTGGATGACCAGGTCGCAGTCCGGCGCGGCCGTCTCGGGAGTGGCGAACTCGACCCCGACCGCCTCGGCCACGGCCGCCCGGCGCGGGTCGACGTCGACCAGCTGCACCCGGGTGGCCGGGAAGCCGGCGAGCACCGTGGCGACCGACGCGCCGACCATGCCCGCGCCGACGACCGCGATCCGGTCGCCGACCAGTGGCGCGGCGTCCCAGACCGCGTTGACCGCGGTCTCCACCGTCCCGGTGAGCACGGCCCGCTCCGGCGGCACGGTGTCGGGTACCGGGGTCACCGCCGTGGCCGGCACGACGTAGCGGGTCTGGTGCGGGTAGAGGCAGAACACGGTCCGGCCGCGCAGGTGCGCGGGACCCTCCTCGACGACCCCGACGTTGAGGTAGCCGTACTTGACCGGCGCGGGGAAGTCACCCTCCTGGAATGGCGCGCGCATGACCTCGTGCTGGCTCGCCGGGACACCGCCACGGAACACGAGCGACTCGGTACCTCTGCTGACGCCCGAGTACAGGGTGCGCACGAGGACGTCGTCCGGGCCGGGTCTCGGCAGGTCGACCGGCCGGATCTCACAGTGGCCGGGCGCGGTCAGCCAGAACGCACGCTCCATGGGCGCGCCCTCCTCCGGTCTATGCTCATGATCACCTTACGGCTTCGGGGAGGCGCCATGCTCCCGCTGCGGGCGGTAGCCGTCGGCATGGGCGAGCAGGTGGCGTTGCTGGCCGTGCTCGGCGCCTTCGGCCTCGGCCGGTGGTCCTGGCTGCCCGCCCTGCTCTACGCCGCGGTCGTGTGCGGCGCCCTCGCCGCGGGCCTGCACCGCGCCGGCGCGCCGGCCCTGGGCCCGGCCAACCATGTCACCCTGGCGCGGTCGGCGCTCGTCGGTGCGGTGATCGCGCTGGTGACGGACACGATGCGGGCCCCGGCGACGGTTCCGGTACTGGTCACCGTGGCGTCGGTCGCGCTCGCCATGGACGCGGTCGACGGCCGGGTGGCCCGCGGCACCGCCACCGCCACCCGGCTGGGTGCCCGGTTCGACATGGAGATCGACGCGCTGCTCATCCTGGTGCTGAGCCTGCACGTCGCCACCCTGATGGGCGCGTGGGTGCTGGCGATCGGCGCGTGGCGGTACGCGTTCGTGCTGGCGGGCGTGGTGCTGCCGTGGCTGCGCCGGCCGCTGCCGCCGAGCACGGCGAGCAAGACCGTGGCCGCGGCCCAGGGTGTGGTTCTGGTGGTGGCCGCGGCCGGCCTGCTCCCGCGGGTGCTCACGACGATCCTGGTCGCCGCCGCACTGGCCGCGCTGACCTGGTCCTTCGTCCGCGACATCCGCCGGCTGCACCAGGATCAGGCGGCGGGGCCGAAGCGGCGGCGGTAGGCCGACGGCGTCAGTCCGGTGTGCCGGCGGAGCCGGGCACGCAGGTTCGCCGCCGTGCCCAGTCCGCTCGCCGCGGCGACCCGGTCCAGGCGGAGCTCGCCGCGTTCGATGAGCTGGCAGGCCAGGGTCACGCGTTCGGTCGTGAGCCATGCGAGCGGGGTCGTGCCGAGCTCCGCGCGGAAGCGGCGGTGCAGGGTGGCCTGGCTCGTCGCGGCCCGGGTGGCCAGGTCGGGCACGGTCAGCGGCCGGTCCAGCCGGGCGCGGGCCCAGGCCAGGACCGGGGCCAGGGACGTGTCGGGCACCGCGGGGACCGGTCGCTCGATGAACTGCTGCTGGCCACCGTCGCGGTGGCCGGGGAACACCAGCCGCCGGCTGACCGCGTTCGCCACCTCGGCACCGTGGTCACGCAGGATCAGGTGCAGACCGAGGTCGAGCGCCGCGGCGCTGCCCGCGGCCGTGAGCACGTCGCCGTCGTCGACGAAGAGCACGTCCGGTTCCAGGCGTACCAACGGAAAGCGGCGGACGAACTCCTCCGCCCAGCGCCAGTGCGTCGTCGCCCGCCTGCCGTCCAGCACACCCGCGTCGGCGAGGGCGAACGCGCCGGTGCAGAAGCTCACCAGGCGCGCCCCGCGATCCGCCGCCCGCACGATCGCCGCGCGGACCGCCGGGTGGACTGGCTGGTCGGCGTCGGGACGGTTCGGCACGATCAGTGTGTCGGCGGCATCCGCCGCGTCGAGCCCGGCGACGCCGGAAAGCGTGACCATGCCCAGGTGCATCCGCACCCGCGGCCGGGCCGCGCACAGCGTGAAGTCGTACCAGGACCGGTGCAGCTCGGGCCGGCGCAGGCCGAACAGCTCGGTCGCCACACCGAGCTCGAACGGGTTGGACCCCTCGTCCACGAGCAGCGCGACCCGGTGCGAGAAATCATGCGACATATGCGATTCCTAGCAGTCGTGCCGGCCGCGCGCCACACCCAGGATGGAGGCATGCAGCCGATCGACCTCAGAACCGCACTCGACGGGTTCGACGCCATCTGGAGCCCGCGGATCATCGCCTACCTCAACGACTACGACATCCGCCTCGCCAAGGTCGCCGGCGAGCACGTGTGGCACGTCCACAACGACACCGACGAGTTCTTCCTCGTCCTCGACGGCGAGATCGACATCGCCCTGCGCGAGCCGGCCGGCGAGCGGACCGTCACGCTCCCGCAGGGCTCGGTGTTCGTCGTCCCGCGCGGCACCTTCCACAAGCCGTCGTCGAAGGCCGGCGCCGCGGTCCTGCTCGTCGAGCCGACCGGCACCCTGTCGGTCGGCGACGACCACGAGGAGGTCCCCGACCACGTCGACGTCACCACCGGCCACCCGGTCCTCGACTGACCGAACGGGGTGGGGCGGCCGGAACCGCCCCACCCGGGTCATTCGTAGGCGTAGAAGTAGAACTCGCTCGCCCCGGAGACGACGCCCTCCGGCGTGCGGCTCTCCACGGAGATCACGTGCTGTCCCCATTCCGTGGCGGTCACCCGCACCGTCGCCGCGCCGTCCGCGACCGCAACAGTGATCTTCTCGCCGCCGTCGACCTGGTAGCCGAACTCGGTGGACCCGGCCAGCTGCGCGGCGAACGCGAACTCGGCCGGCACCCCCATCGTGACCTGGGAGGGCCCGGTGACGACCGGCCCCACGGCCTGCACGTAGAACTCGTAGGTCCGCTCCCCGGACACCAACCCCGACGCCGTGCCGGCACGCACCCGCAGGACGTGGCGGCCCGGCGCGGTCGGCGTCAGCTCGGCGCTCGCGGTGCCGTCCGCCCCGGCGGCCACGGTCTGCTCCGCACCGTCGTTGAGCACGTACCGGTACTCGACCACGCCGGGCAGCGGCGAGTCGAACGCGAACGTGCCGGGCGTCCCCGGACCGCCGCCCTCGGACCACTCCGGGTACTGCTCGCTGGTGACCTCCGGAGCGCCGTCCGCGACCACGAGCTGCGCCCAGGCGACACCCGACTCGACGCCGGCGGAGGTGGTGCTGAAGACGTTGACGAACTGGAAGCCGCCCACGGTGGGGACGTAGGTCGTGCCGGCCGTCCCGTCCGGCTCGGCCGGCACGGTCGTCCGGGTTCCGTCGTCCACCCACCAGGTGTAGGAGACGACGCCGGCCATCCCGGGCGTGAAGGTGAGCCGGATGGGCTCGCCGATCATCATCCCGTTCGGCGCCTCGCCCGTGATCTCGGGGATCGCCGGGTCGATCTGGAACGAGCGCTCGGTGACCCCCGACCGCTGGCCGGCCGCGGTGGTGCTCCACACCGCGAACTGGTGGTGGTACGGCTCGGTGCGCGGGACGTCGAGGACGACTCTCGCCGTGCCGTCCGCGCCCACCGGCACGGCGACCTCCGGCCCCTCGTCGAGCCGGTAGGTGAACGTCACGGCGCCGTCCTGCCGCGCGGTGAAGGTGGGGTCGACGGGGTCGCCGATGACGTACCGCGGCTCCAGCGACACCTCGGGAGCGGTCGCACGCACCCAGAACCGGTAGGTCCGTGACTCGGAACGGTTGCCGGCGCGGTCGACGCTGCGCACGCTGATGCTGAGCGGGCCGTCCGAGGCCGGTGTGATGCTGACCGTCGCCGGGCCGCCCGGCGCGGCGGCGTCGGTCGAGCCACCCGGCACGCCGATGCCCTCCCACTCGTAGCGGACCACGTCGGCCACGCCGTTCGCGGTGAAGGTGAACTCTCCCGCAACGCCGTCGCCACCGGAGCCGGGTGGGCCGCCGTTCTCCGGGTAGTCCGCCGACTCGACCGTCGGCGGGGCGTCGGGCGCGGTCCGGTCGATCGTGAACATGCACGGCGCCGTCCACGCCGACACCGCGCCGTCTCCGTCCTCGGCCCTGGCCCGCCACGCATAGGCGCCGCCGTCGCTGGTCAGGTCGGCCGGGAACGAGGCGCCGAAGTCACCGAAGACGCTCGTGACGACCTCTCGTGTGTCGACCGGGTTGTCGGTGGCCCAGAAGGAGATCCGAGCCCGCAGCCCGGACTCGCCGTCCGGGTCGGCCGCCTCGCCGCTGACCGTGATCCCGCCGCCACCGAGGACGATGTCGGGTTCGGCGCAGTCGTGCCCGGCGGAGAACTCCTGGCCGACGCGCAGGGTGGTCGGCGCGGCCGGCGGGGTGTTGCGGGTGACGATCATCGCCGGGTCGGTGGCGTGGGTGCGGCCGTAGGCGACATCGCCCATCCGGCGCTCGGCCATGCGCAGCACCAGGGTGATCGAGGTCTTGCCCGCCTTGAGCGCCGCGCGGACGACGTCGGTGCCGTCCCACTCGACGAACGACCACGGGCAGCCGAGGGCATCCGGGCCGGGGAGCTTGACGAGCTCCTTGGGCTGGTCGGCCCAGGTCGGCCGGGTGGCCGGGGTGGTCAGCCACAGCTCGGTGGCACGTGGCTTGGCGCAGTCGGTCACCGCGAGCTCGGTGAACCCGAGCTCGACCAGCTGCACGTCGGTGCCGCGGAGCCGGGTGAGGTCGAAGGTGAAGTAGGACTTGGACTTGTGGACCTTGCCGGCGGCGTCGCGCCAGGCGCCCACCAGGGCGTCGCCGGTGGTGATGGTCTGGTGCGGCGCGCGTGAGTCGGTGCGCGCCCAGGACGCCGGGCGGATGTCGACGGTCGTGCCGGCTCCGGCCGGGGCGGCGGCCACGAGGCCGACGGCACCCGCGACCATCGCGGTGACCAGCGCGGCGCCGAGTGCGCGGCGTGGCCGGGGTAGCGATCTCATCTGACCCCTCGGTGAGGACGGGCGCACCCACGTCGGCGCGCCTCGACCTCTATGTGCCGGGCATCGGGGGAACTGTTAACAACATCGCCCGATAGTGCGGGCGAAAGTGCGGGAGGCTCCGCCATCCGGACGCCGGCGGGGCGGCTGACTACCCCACTTCGGTGACCATGGAGCTGACCCTGCTGTCCCGGGTCGCCTGCCGCGACCAGGAGGTCACCAGCCCGCGACTGCGGGGCCTGCTCGCCCTCCTCGCGCAGGACCTCCGCACGGGCGCGAGCACCGCCCGGCCGGTGGACGGGCTCTGGCCGGACGAGCAGCCGGAGAACCCGACGAAGGCGCTCCAGGTCCTGGTCTCCCGGGCCCGGTCCCAGGTCGGCGCCGAGGTCATCGCCAGCACGCCGGTGGGCTACCGCCTCGCCCTCGGTGAGGACCAGGTCGACGCCCCGCGGTCCTTCGCCTCGGCACCCGGTGCGGCGGCGGTCGCCCAGCGGGATCCGGGGCCCGCGTCGCCGTGCAGGATGAGCAGACCGACCAACCCAACTACTTTGCTTCGCGCGAATCGACGCCGCCGGGCCGGTAGCCGCCGAGCTCGTCGGCCCGGAAGGTGATCCGGCGCAGGTTCGGGTGCAGCTCGGTGACCGCGTGCACGGTCATGCCGAACTGGTCGTAGAACACCCGGGGCAGGGTCGGCGCCATCGCCAGCGACCCGGCCTTGTCCAGCACCTTCATCTGGGCCCGCTCCAGCGCCGAGTACCGCGGCGTCATCCCGTTATTAGGCATGCCTAACCTTATTCACCGCGCCCACCCGGCGCGAAGATACATAAGCACGTGATATACGTAAAATTATGCAGTTGCCAGCCGGTGACGTCTCCGTCGCACTGGAGGAGCTGACCCGCCTGTTCCGGCGGTTGGCCCCGCTCAGCGGGCTGTCCCTCACCGCGGCGGCCACCCTGTCCAGCCTCGACCGGCGCGGCCCAGCCCGGCTCACCGAGCTCGCCGTCCAGGAGGGCGTGAGCCAGCCCGCGATGACGCAGCTGATCACCCGCCTGCAGGACGCGGGCCTCGCCGGGCGGCTGCCCGACCCCGACGACGGCCGGGTGGTCCGGGTGCACATCACCGACGCCGGCCGCGCGCAGCTCGCCCACCGGCGGGCGGTGCGGACCGAGCGGCTGGCCACCTTGCTGGACCGGCTCACCGCCCCGGAGCAGGAGAAGCTCACCGCGGCGCTCCCTGCCATCACCGCACTGACCCGGCTGGCGGCCGAGCCCGGCCGCGCCGAACCAGAACGGAGCACCACATGAGTGGCCATTCCGCACCCGCGGCGGCCAGCCCCTTCTCCCAACCCAAGGCCGTGTTCGCGGTGGCCTTCGCCTGCGTCGTGTCCTTCATGGGCATCGGCCTGGTCGACCCGATCCTCCCGGCGATCTCGCACGACCTGAACGCCACCCCGAGCCAGGTCACCCTGCTCTTCACGAGCTACCTGGTGATCACCGCGGTGGCCATGCTCATCACCGGCTGGGTGTCCAGCCGCATCGGCGCCAAGCGCACCCTGCTCGGCGGCCTCGCGCTGATCGTCGTCTTCAGCGCGCTCGCCGGCACCTCGGACAGCATCGCCGGCATCGTCGGCTTCCGGGCCGGCTGGGGCGTGGGCAACGCGCTGTTCATCGCGACCTCCCTCGCCGTCATCGTGGCCTCGGCCACCAGCGGGTTCGTCGGCGCGATCATCCTCTACGAGACCGCCCTCGGCCTCGGCATCGCGGTCGGCCCGCTGCTCGGCGGCCTGCTCGGCAACGTCAGCTGGCGCGGCCCGTTCTACGGCGTCGCCGTGCTGATGGCCATCGCCATGATCGCCACCTGGGTGCTGGTCGAGCCGCTGCCCAAACCCGACCACAAGACGAGCATCATGGAACCGTTGCGCGCGTTGAAGCACCGCGGCCTGGCCACGATGTCGCTCACCGCGCTCTGCTACAACTGGGCGTTCTTCACGGTCCTGGGCTACGCGCCGTTCCCGATGGGCCTCGGCGCGATCCAGCTCGGCCTCGTGTTCACCGGTTGGGGCATCCTCGTCGCGATCTTCGCCGTGTTCGGCGCGCCCTGGCTGCAGGCCCGGCTCGGCATCGCCCGCACGCTGTACCTCAACCTGTTCCTGTTCGCGATCGTGGTGCTGGTCATCGCGATCTGGACGACCACGCCGACGGTCCTGGTCGTCGCCGTCATCGTGGCCGGCGTCTTCATCGGCGTGAACAACACCGTCACCACGCAGGCGGTGATGACGATCTCGCCCGTGGAGCGCCCGGTCGCCTCGGCCGCGTACGGGTTCGTCCGCTTCATCGGCGGCGGCCTCGCGCCCTACGCGGCCGGCAAGCTCGTCGAGGGCACCAACATCCACGTGCCGTTCTACATCGGCGCGGGCGCGCTGATCGTCGGCATCCTCATCCTGCGCACCGCGCACGCGGAGCTCCACGAGGCCGAGCGGGTCCAGGCCGAGAGCGTCGCCGGCCCTGCCGAGCCGCCCACGCTGTCCACCGTGGAGTCCACTGTGGAGCTCGGTCCGTCGCGCAACGGATCGGCCAACGGCGCGATCGTCGCGGCCATCGACGACTCCCCCATCGCCGGCCGGGTCACCGAGACCGCCGGCCGGCTGGCCGCGATCAACGGCCGGGCGGTGCACGTGCTGCACGCCCAGGAGAACGCGAGCACCAGCGAGTCGATCGCCGAGGGCGAGCGGCTCGAAGCCGCCGAGGCGCTCGTGCGCACCCACCTGGAACGATTGGCGGCCAACGGAACCCCGGCGATCGGCTATGTCCTGCGCGGCGCGGCCGACCACGGCGCGGTGGGCCGGATGGTCAGCCAGCACGCCAACGACATCGACGCGCGCGCGGTCGTCATCGGCGCGCCGACGCACGGCGGGCTGCCCGCGCTGATGGACGCGAGCGCGAGCCGGGAGATCTGGCGGACCGTCCACTGTGACATCGTGATCGTCAACCCGGCCACCAAACCCGCCTCGGTGCCCGCCGAAGCAGCGGTCAGGTGACGCTGGAAGCCGAGCAGAGCACTGCCTTCGGTCGGCGGTTCGTCACCCCGCTGTACACGGGGTCCGTCCTCAACCCGATCAACAGCTCCATCATCGCGACCGCCCTGGTGCCGATCGCGGACGCGATGCACACGTCGGTCGGCCACGCGTCCGTGCTCGTGTCCTCGCTGTACCTCGCCTGTGTGGTGGCCCAGCCGACCGCGGGCAAGCTGTCCGAGGTGTTCGGGCCGCGCAAGGTGTTCGTGGCCGGCATCCTGCTCGTACTGGCCGGCGGCATCGCTGGCGGCGTGGGCCGGAACCTCACGGCGCTGGTCGTGGCGCGCGTGCTCATCGGCATCGGCACCTCGGCCGGCTACCCGTCGGCGATGGTGCTGCTCCGCCGGCGGGCCGAGTGGGCGGGCGTGGGCGAGCCGCCCGGCAAGGTGCTCGGCGGGCTGGCGATCGCCGGCATGGCGACCATCGCGATCGGCCCGCCGATCGGCGGCCTGCTGGTCGGCGCGTTCGGCTGGCGGTCCGCGTTCCTGGCCAACGTCCCGGTCGCACTCGTGGCGCTCGCCGTGGCCGTGTGCTGGCTGCCGCGCGACCGGCCCGCGGAGGCCCGGCGCGTCCGGGTGGTCGCGGCACGGGTAGACGTGGCCGGCATCGTCGGCTTCGGCGGGGCGATGACCGCGCTGGTGGTCTTCCTCATGTCGCTGGCCGACCCGACCTGGTCCGCACTGGCCGTGGCGGTCGTGCTCGCGGCCGCGCTGGTGTGGTGGGAGCTGCGCGCCGCGACGCCGTTCTTCGACGTTCGGCAACTAGTGTCGAACTCCGCACTCACCCGCACGTACCTGCGCAACGGGTTGACGCAGCTGTGCACATACACCGTCCTTTACGGAATCATCCAGTGGCTCGAGGCCGGCCCTGGCTACTCCGCGGAGGTGGCCGGCCTGATCCTCGTTCCGATGGGCGCGCTGTCCGCGATCGTGTCGGGGCCGATCTCGCGCCGGAACCTGGTCCTCGGGCCGCTCGTCGTCGCCGCGCTGTGCATGCTCGTCGCGACGGTCGGCTGCTGTTCCTCGTCGGCGACAGCCCGGTGGTCCTGGCCGTCGCGGTGACGCTCCTCTTCGGAGTCACCACCGGCACCTCTGTCGTCGGCAACCAGACCGCGCTGTACGCGCAGGCGCCCGCCGACCAGATCGGCACCGCGTCGGGCCTGTTCCGCACGTTCAGCTACACCGGGTCGATCGCCTCCGCGACGATCACCGGCATGGTCTTCCGGACCGAGGTCACCGATCGCGGCCTGCACACGATCGCCGTGATCCTCGTGGCCGGCGGTGCCGCGGTGCTCCTGATGACCGTCCTCGACCGTCGACTGAGGACCCCCGCAACACCGAACGATGTGGAGAAGGAATGACCGACACCGCCAACCCCGAGCAGACCGCGCTGCTCGTGATGGGCTACCAGGCCGGGATCGTCGGCAACATCGCCGACGCCGACGCGCTCGTGCCCCGGATGGCCGACACCATCGCCGTCGCCCGCGACCGAGGCGCGCACATCGGCTACGTCCGGGTGGCGTTCGCGGACGAGGACTACGCGGCGGTGCCCGCCACCAACAAGCTGTTCTCCCGCCTCGCCGAGGGCCGGCCCATGCACGCCGACGACCCGGCCACCCAGGTCCACCCGGACCTCGCGCCGAGGCCAGAGGACATCGTGGTCCGCAAGACCCGGGTCGGCGCGTTCTCCACCACGGACCTTGCCCGGCGGCTGGCGGACCGGGACGTGACGACGCTGGTCCTCGCCGGCATCGCCACGAGCGGCGTGGTGCTCTCCACCCTCCGCGACGCCGCCGACCACGACTACCGGCTGTTCGTCCTGGCCGACCGCTGCGCCGACGGCGACGCCGAGGTGCACGACGTGTTGACCCGCAAGGTCTTCCCGCGCCAGGTCGACGTGATCACCAGCGCCGACCTCCCCGCGCTACTCGGCTAGTGTCGCGTGATCCTGTTCCTTTGCGTCCGCTGTGGATCTACGTGGTTCCTGGCAAGGCGGCGGAAGGTCGCTCGTACTGGGTGTACTTGGGTTTTCTCCAACGCGGCCAGGGGCCGCGTTGGCCGCAGCGGCGTAAAGGTTTCAGGGTCACGCGACACTAGAACGTCGGCATCGTCCCGCCGTCCACCGGGATCATCGCGCCGGTGAGATAGGACGCGGCCGGCGACAGGACGAACGCGGCGACCCGGCCGAACTCGGCCGGCTCTCCGGCGCGGCGCAACGGGATCGCCGCGAGTGCCGCCGCCCTGGCCTCCGGGGTGGACCGCGACTGGAGGTAGGTCAGCCGGTCGGTCGCGATCCGCCCCGGCAGCAACCCGTTGACCCGAACACCGCGCGGGCCCAGCTCGTTGGCGAGGGACTTGGCGACCATCGCCAGCCCCGGCCGCAGCCCGTTGGAGATGCCGAGCTCGCCGATCGGCACGTGCACCGACGTCGACAGCACGAACGCGATCGATCCACCGGCCGGCAGCTCGGCCGCGACCTCCCTGGCCAGCCGCACCGTGCCGAGGAACACCGACTCGAACGCGTCCCGCCACTGCTCGTCCGGCACCGACGTGACCACGCCCGCCGGCGGCCCGCCCACACTCACGAGCAGACCGTCCACCCGGCCGAACCGGTCGCGCGCCCGATCCAGCAGCAGCCGCGGCGTCGCCGGATCGGCGTTGTCACAGCTCACACCCTCGGCCCGGTCCCCGAGCCCGGCCACCGCCGCGTCGACGGATCCCTTGTCCCGCCCGGAGAGCACCACCCGCGCGCCGTCCGCCACGAGCGCCGTCGCGGTGGCGAGGCCGAGGCCCTTGCTGCCCCCGGTCACCAGGTAGACACGATCCCGAATGTCTAGATCCATCCCTCGTCCGTTCCGTCGTCCGACGCACCGACCCAATTCGCGAGTCCAACACTCACGACCCGCGAGTCCAACCGTCACGACCCCGAGTCCAACACTCACGACACCGCCAACGTTGGACTCACCGGCCCCGAACGTCGAACTCGCGGGTCCGGAGCGTTGGACTCGCGGGTTCCCGGTGTTGGACTCGCGCGGGGTCCGGGGCGAGTGTGCCGGAGCCCCTGCGGCCGGAATAAGCGTGGTGTGCGGCACCTTGTACCCGGCATGTCCCGTGAGAAGAAGATCCCCGGCCCCGACCACCCGATCACCGTCGAGAAGAACCCGGCGCGGGTCACCGTCCGGGTCGGCGGGCAGGTCGTCGCCGACACCACCGCCGCGCTGGTGCTGCAGGAGTCCAACTACCCGGCCGTGCAGTACGTCCCGCTCGCCGATGTCGACCGGTCGCTGCTGGCCGAGACCGACACCAGCACGTACTGCCCGTTCAAGGGCGACGCCTCCTACTACACCCTCAAGACCGCCGACGGTGAGCTCACCGATGTCAGCTGGACCTACCGCGAGCCCTACGAGGCGGTCGCGCCGATCGCCGACCATGTGGCGTTCTACCCGAACAAGGTCGAGATCACGGTCGGCTGAGCTCGTCGTTCGTGAGGCCCGACTTCACCGATCGCGGGTAGTTCTCGGGGTTCCACCCGCGCTCGGCGTGGGCGTCGTTCTTGTGGATCAGGAGCCACTGCCCACGCCCCCGCTGGTCGGTGTCCCGGCGGATCAGCACGAACCGGCCGCCGAGCTTCTCGCCGTGCAGGTCGAAGTGGAGCTCGCCGTCGGCCACGGCCCGGACCGGGTCGTCGGTGCGGGCGGGCGCCCAGGTGCCCCAGTCCCACACGATCACGTCACCCGCGCCGTACCGGGCACCCGGGATCACGCCCTCGAAGTCGTAGTGGTCGAGGTCGTGGTCCTCCACGTGCACGGCGAGCACGCGCGCACCCGGGTCGAGCGTGGGGCCCTTCGGCACCGCCCAGCTCACGAGGACGCCGTTCATCTCCAGCCGCAGGTCGTAGTGCAGCCGGCGGGCCCGGTGCCGCTGCACCACGAACCTCATGCGTTCACTCGTACCACGCAGTGACCTTGCCGGACATCTCGGTGTTGACGGCCGGCGGGACCCCGGCTCGTCCGAACCGCCTACTCCCGCCGGGCGCCCAGCGCGGTCGCCGCGAGGATCACCGCGCCGACCGCGAGCATCAGCCAGCCGGCGACGAGCCCCGCCGGCACGCACAGCAGCACCGCTACCGCCGCGCCGAGCCGGCGCCACTGCCAGGCCGGGGCGAGGCTGCGGTGGAAGAGGACGAGCCCGGCGAGGTAGCCGGCGAGGCCCAACGGCATCAGCCACAGCTCGAAGTCGTGCAGTGGCTCGGTGAAGTAGGTGACGGCCTTCTTCATGCCGACCGCCGCCACCGTCACGCCGAGGATCATCACGAGGTAGGCGTAGCCGAAGGAGAACAGCGCGGCGCGGCCGCGGCGCGCGGCCGGCATCGCGTCCAGGAGCTCCTCGCCGGCGGCTTCCTCACGGTCGAAGTAGAGCCACCACATGCCCGCGCTCACCGCGAGCGCCAGCAGCGAGCCGAGCACGAGGGTCGGCACATCGCCCTTGTCCGAGGTTGCCACGCCGACCGCGATGATCGACTCGCCGAGCAGGATGATCAGCGCGAGCCCGTGCCGCTCGACGAAGTGCCCCGCGCCGACCACGAACCCGCCGATCCCCACCAGGTGCGGCGACACATACTGCAGGACGACCGCGCCGAGCAGCACCCACAGCCGCGCGTCCACCGGCACGGTCCCGGCGACCACGACGAGAAGTGCACTCACGAGGTTCAGCGGCCCGAGCCGGGCGATCGCGGCGCGGCCGGACGTGCCGAGGAACGCGGCGATGTGCACGGAGACCACGACGAGGTAGGCGATCCCCAGGATCAGCGCGAACGGCCCGTCGTCGAAGAACCGCGGCACCGCGAGCGACATGACGAAGTACGCGGCCATGCCGGTGAGCAGCAGCAGCCGCGGCCCGGTCCGGTCGAGGTCGAGCGCGTTGGTGAGCCAGGCGTAGCCGCCGTACATCCACCAGATGATGCCCAGGAGCGCGACCGCCCTGGCGAGCCCGGCGCCCGTCGGCGACGCCGTCAGCACGGCCGCCACCTGGGTGATCGTGAAGACGAACACCAGGTCGAAGAAGAGCTCCAGGGACCGCACCCGCTCCGCCGGTGCGGCGTCGGCCCGCGATGTCGTCACTCATTCGCTCCCTCCCGCCGGCATCTCCCGCCGCCAGCACGGATCGTAGAGCCCGTTCTCCGCCGCGCCATCCGGTTTCCCACCCCGCGGGGCGCGGGGTGGACTCGGGCTGGCGGCCACCCCGGTGGCCCTTCCGCGCCGCGCTAGCGTTAGCCGCGATGGAACCGGGTGAGCTGGTCGCCGGACGCTATCGCCTCGAGTCGCTCGTCGGCCGCGGCGCGATGGGGATCGTCTGGCTGGCCAAGGACGAGCGGCTCGACCGGCAGGTGGCGGTCAAGCAACTGCTGCTCGAGGCGGCGTCGGTCGGCTCGTCCGGCGATGCCGAGTCGAGCGCCGAGGCCGACGAGGTCACCGCCCGCGCGATGCGGGAGGCCCGCATCGCCGGCCGGCTGCGGCACCCGAACGCGATCGCGGTCCACGACGTCGTCGAGCATGACGGCCGGCCGTGCCTGGTGCTCGAGTACCTGCTCTCGGACAGCCTCGCCGCGGTGCTGGCCGCCCGCGGCGGCCTGCCGCCCCAGGAGGTCGCCGGCATCGGCGCGCAGGTCGCCGCCGCGCTGGCCGACGCACACGCGGCCGGCGTCGTGCACCGCGACGTCAAGCCGGACAACGTGCTGATCACCGCGGACGGCACGGCGAAGATCACCGACTTCGGCATCTCCCGGGCCACCGGCGACGGCACGGTGACCGCCGCCGGGATCATCGCCGGCACGCCCGCCTACCTCGCCCCGGAGGTGGCGGGCGGCGGGGACGCGGACTTCCGGTCGGACGTGTTCTCCCTCGGCGCCACGCTCTACGCCGCGCTCGAGGGCTCACCGCCGTTCGGGCTGGACGAGAACCCCATCGCGCTGCTGCACCGGGTCGCGGCCGGGGAGATCACGCCGCCGCGCCGGTCCGGCCCGCTCACCGGGACGCTGCTGTGGCTGCTGCGCCGCGAGCCCGACGAGCGGCCCACCATGCGTGCCGCGCACGAGGTGCTCGCCGCGGCCGCGGCCGGCCGGCCGGTGCCGGAGTTCCAGCCACCCTCGCCGACGCTGGTGCTGCCCACCCGCCGCTGGTCGCCGCGTGCGGTCCTCGCGGGTGTCGCGGCCGTAGCGCTGGTGGCCGCCGGCGGCGTGCTCGGGCTGCTGATCAACGACCCGGAGTCGACCGGGACGCCCGGCGCCGCGACCACGTCGACCTCGGACACGCCCCCGCCGCCCGACGAGCCGGCCTGCTCGGCCCGGTTCGAGGTCGGCAACTCGTGGCAGGCCGGCTACGAGGCAAAGGTGACGATCCGCAACGAAGGCGATGAACCGCTCTCCGGATGGTCGCTGACCTGGCCCATGCCCGATGGGCATGAGATCAACAACATGTGGGGCGGCACCGTCGAGCAGGACGGCAACACAGTAACTGTGAGCAACGCCGACTGGAACGTGACAGTGCCGGTCAGCGGCACGATTTCGATAGGTATGACGGTGGACGCTCCGGAGGGTGACCGACCCTCGCCAACGGTCCGCTGCCAGGAGAAATAAGTCCCCCGACGGGTGAAACATCTTCCCGTCTCAAATCGAAACGGTCAGGTACAGGACAAGTTCATACACAGCGTCACATCGTGGGCCAATCCTCACGATGTGAAGCTATCCTGAGCGAAAGGTATTTCATGCGACGTAGCCGATTAGCCTCGGCCGCAGCCGCGGTACTCCTCGTTCCCCTGCTGCAGGTACTTCCGGCATCCACGGTCAGCGCAGCGCCGACGGATGCCTCTCCGGCCAGTGACGTCCGAGAGCTGACCCGCAAGGACTTCACACTCGACGGCCAGAAGGTCCAGACGCCGGCGAGCTACCAGCCGAGTGCCCAGACCCAGAAGCGGACGAGCGCGGCCGCGGCCACCCCGCCGGGCGGGACCGTCCGCCAGTGGCTCGGGCTGGACGATTTCAACGGCATCCTCTACCGCAAGGACTACACCCTTCGCGGAGTCGGCGACAAGATCGAGGTCTGGGTGGCGAACGACATCGCCTTCCCCGAGGGTGACTGCCGCCGGCAGATCCCGTCCTCGACCGAGATCACCGACGCACAGGTCAACGATCTCATCACCGAGTTCGACACCAACATGTACCCGAAGGAGACGGAGGCGTTCTCGACGCCGCCGGACCGGGACGGCTCGAACGCTCAGCTCGGGCCCGACGCGGGTGGCAACGGTGGCGACTACTCCGGTGAGGGCGACAACACCGTCGCACTGATCGACAACGTCCGGGACGACAACTATTACACGTTCCCGGCGGCGCCGACCTACATCGCGGGCTTCTTCTCGGCGCAGTTCAACGAGCTGCTCGACCGCAACGTGATGACCGTCGACGCGTTCGACTGGCTGCACCGGACCGGGGAGAACCCGCCGGACGAGCCGACCGACGACCTGTGCACCAGCCGCCAGGCGCGCCCGCGTCTCTACGAGGGCGTGTTCTCACACGAGTGGCAGCACCTGCTGCACTACTACACCGACCCGTTCGAGGGGAACTGGATCAACGAGGGTCTCTCCGACTTCGCCCAGACCCTCACCGGGTACGTCGACGCCAAGGCGACCGTGTTCGACCGCGGCGCGGACAGTCACCTGTTCTGTTACCAGGGCTTCGGCACGGTACAGACACCGTTCAACGTGAACCCGCGTGACTGCGGTGGCCCGGAGAACTCCCTCAACCTGTGGAGCGAGGGTGACCCGGCCGAGGTGCTCGCCGACTACGGCATCGCCTACCAACTGATGTTGTTCCTGTACGACCGGTACGGCGCCGAGTTCATGTCACGCTTGCACCACGACGGCGAACGCCAGGGCCTGGCCAGCCTCGACGCCGAGCTGGACAGCGTGGGTGCCACCGACATGTACCGCGTGCTCCACGACTTCCAGTCCATGACCCTCATGGACAAGATCGTCGGGGAGTCCAGGCGCGGGGTCATGCTGGGCGTGCCCAAGAGTCGGGTGACGACGCCGAGCGTGCGCTCGACGGTCAACCTGGCCAACCCGGACGCCAACGACAACCCGGGGGCCGCCCCGAACGGCGCCGACTACGTCCAGCTCCAACGGGCGAACGGTCAGCCGCTGCGCGGGTTCGACCTGCGGTCGTTGAAGTTCGAGGGCGCCACGACGCTCCCGTCGCTCCCGCTGGAGTGGACGGTCGTGTCGGACGACCCGGACAGTGCGGGCGACCCGGTCCTGTGGTCGGGCAACGGGAACAACATCAACGCGACGGCGGTCACCCCGGTGGCCGTGCCGACCACGGACCCGACGCTGCGCTTCGACGCGAAGTACGGCGCCGAGTTCGGGTTTGACTACGGCTACGTGGTGGTGTCCACCGACGGCGGCGCCACCTACACGGTCATCGCCGGCGACAGGACGATCGACGCGCCGCTCGGCCAGGGCCTCAACGGCACCACCGAGGGTTTCGAGGCGCACTCGTTCGACCTGTCGGCGTACGCGGGGCAGGACATCCTGCTCGGCTTCCAGTACGTCAGCGATGGCGGCGTCAACGAGGGTGGCCTGCTGGTCGACAACATCACCGTCGGCGGCACGCAGGTCAGTGACGGGTCCAGCCTGGACTCGTTCGACTCGCCGACCGAGATCCGGCCGACCCCGGTGAACAACTGGAACGTGAAGCTCATCGGTTACGACGAGCAGCACCAGATCGGCCTGCAGGCCGAGTTCAACGGCAAGTCGACGGTGGAGCTCGGCACGCTGCAGATGCTGCTGTTCGCGCTGTTCCCGAAGGTCGTCGCCGTGGTCACCTACGACGAGCCGACCGAGATGGTCCAGCAGTACGCGCCGTACACGCTCACCGTGAACGGCGTGGTCCAGCCAGGGGGCGGCGGAGCCTGATCCGCGGCTGAACCCTTGAGGACCCGGGATGCGTCGGTGGCGGCCGACGCATCCCGGGTCTTCTACTTCCCGACTTTCTACTGTTGAGTAACTTCGCCGCGGTCCTTACCGTGAGATCCACCACGGGCAAACCCCGCACCCATGGAGGACTCAATGAGGCGTCCCCTGCGCTTGCTTCTCGCCGCACTCATCTGCGCACTGACCGCGTTCGTCGTGCTACCCGCCAGCTCCACGGCGGCCGACCGCCCGGACCCGGTGGTCATCGTCAACGGCACCTTCGGCCCCGCGTTCTTCTACGAGCCGCTCGCCGCCCGCCTGCGCGCGGACGGGAACCAGGTGTTCATCTTCGAGCTGACCGACCTCGGCACCGGTGACATCGCGGCCACCGCCGCCGACCTGGCCGGCTTCGTCTCCGGCGTGCTGTCCTCGACCGGCGCGACGAAGGTCGACCTGGTGGGCCACTCCCAAGGCGGCCTGGTCGCCCGGCAGTACGTGAAGTTCCTCGGCGGTGACTCCACAGTGGACAGCCTGGTCAGCCTCGGTGCGCCGCACCACGGCACGGCGGTGGCCAACATCGCCGACTTCTTCGGCGGCGGCGACTGCCTGGGCGTCGTGGCCTGCCAGCAGATGGCCGTGGGCTCCGACTTCGTGAACACCCTCAACGCCGGCGACGACACCATCGGCTCGGTCCGCTACACGAACCTGTACACGGCGCTGGACGAGCTGGTCCGCCCGGTCGCGAACGCGGCTCTCGACGACGGCGCGACCAACGTCCTGATCCAGTCCCAGTGCCCGTTCCGCGTGGTGGCCCACGTCGGGCTGGCCCTGGACGGCACCGTGTACGACGGCGTCCACGACGCCCTGCTGGGCCGCCCGATCCAGCTGAACTGCTGGGCGGTCTAGCTGTACTGACCCGTGAGGTTGGGAACGCTTCGCGGCTCCGTGGGCAGTACATCTAGCCCTCAGCCCAGCGTGGCCAGCTCGTCGAGGAAGGCCTGCCGCACGGCCGGCGGCGCCCACGAGGCCTCGATCGCGTTGCGCTGCAAGGCGACCAGCTGCTTCGGGTCGAGGTCGAGCTCGCGCTGCACGGTGAGCAGGTTCTCGGTGACGTACGCGGTGAAGTAGGCCGGGTCGTCGGAGTTGACGGTGACCCGGACACCCGCGTCGAGCAGTCGCTTCAGCTCGGCGGACTTGGTGCCGTCGGTGACGAAGCGGTTGGACACCGGGCAGACCGTGACGCCGAGGCCGCGGCGCCTGACCTCCTCGACGAGCGCCGGGTTCTCGAGGATGTTGACGCCGTGGTCGATCCGGTCGACGCCGATGTCCTCGAGGCACTGGCGGATGTGCTCGACGGAGTTCTCCTGGTCGACGTCGCAGTGCATGGTGAGGAGGTAGCCCTCGGCCCGCGCCCGGGCGAAGACCGCCGCGAACTTCTCCGGCGGGTTGCCCCGCTCGTCGGAGTCCAGGCCGACGCCGGTGATCCAGTCCTTGTACGGCAACGACTCCAGCAGGGTCGCCATCGCATACTCGGCCTGGAAGTCACGGAGGAAGCACATGATCAGCTGCGAGTGCAGCCCGAGCACCCGCCGCGCGTCGAGCTGGGCCCGGCGCAGCCCCTTGATGACGGTCGCGAACTCGACACCGCGGGAGGTGTGGCCCTGCGGGTCGAAGAAGATCTCCGCGTGCTTGACGCCCTCCGCCGCGGCCCTCTCGAAGTAGGCGTAGGCGAGCTCGTAGAAGTCCGGCTCGGTGACGAGCACGGACATGCCCTGGTAGTAGCCGACCAGGAACGAGGTGAGGTCGTGGAAGTCGTAGGCGGCCCGGGCCTCCTCGACGGTCCGGTACGGCAGCTCGACGCCGTTGCGCGCGGCGAGCCGGAACTTCAGCTCGGGCTCGAGGGTGCCCTCGATGTGGAGGTGCAGTTCGCACTTGGGCATGGAACGGACGAACTCCTCCAGGTCAGCCATGCCGTCGAGACTAGCCCGCGCTGCTCGAGCCGTGGGTGCCCGTCGTCGGGCTCGGAGTGGCGTTACACAAGTGTGCGTGGCGTGTGCGGGACCATGGGCCGACGGGCAGGTTGAGATCGCCGTGCGGGCCGTCCTCACCGACCCGGTGCCCGAAGGCGATCCGCTCTCCGACGAGATGGTCGACCGGCTCCACGACAAGTTCCCCGAACAACCCGCGCCGCCATCGTTGCCGTCACCTCGAGCGCTCGCCGAAGAAGCTGGTCGACGCCATCGCCGGGATGAGCGAGCTCGCCCACGGCGTCAGCAACATGGTCGGCGCGGTCGGCGCCGCCGGCGACGCCACCCCGCAGCAGCTGGCGCGCCAGACCAGCCTGACGGCCAAGACGGTGACGAGGCTGATTGAGGTGCTGGTCGAGCGGTTCGCGGGTGTTCAGCGCTGTCGTAGGTGGTCCGGGTTCGGCGGCCCCCACGTCCTTGTCAGTGTGGTGGTGGCGATCACGCGTGCATCAAACGCCGTTCCACATCAGACCCGAATCCGCGAGTAGCGTGGCGAGTTGATCATTGATCAGCGATGTTGATCTTCTGGTGGGTGTTTTCCGGGTGGGGGCATGTGCCTGTCCCCGGGCTGTCGCGCCGGGTTCGTGGTGTTCGGGGTCCTGGGTCG
>NZ_WHTD01000230.1 GCF_009379765.1 Actinophytocola sp.
CGTGCACGCCACGCCGGCGACCGCTCAACCGCAGATCAGCCGCAGTGCTCGTACGGGCTGGTGTAGCTCGCCGAGCCGACCGAGCCGCCCCACTTCACGCACTTCGCCGGGGCCGACTTGCGGACCGGTCCGGCGTAGTAGGCGAACGAGCCGGAGTCGGTCGTCCTGGTCGCGCCCTCCACCTGCAGGAAGGCGGACGTGGCCGAGGGCGTGCCGATCGAGGTCGCCTTGATCGTGGCGACACAGTTCGTGCCGTCCTTGTACAGCAGGTACACCCGCCCGGCCGAGCCGAGCGCGGCCGAGTCGATCACCGAGTAGCCGGAGCCGCAGACCTCCTGCGGGGTGTATGGGTTCGCGCCGCCGCACCTGTTGCGGCTGGTGTAGCTGCGGGTGCCCCAGTAGAAGATCTGGCTGCCGTTGAAGACGATCCTCACCGCGGCACCGCCGGAGCGCTGCTCGTAGTGCAGGTGCGGGCCGGTGGAGCCGCCGGTGCTGCCGACGTCGCCGATCCGCTGGCCGCGGGACACCTTCTGGCCCACGCTCACCCGCTGTACCGAGAGGTGGGCGTAGCGGCTGGTCCAACCACTGCCGTGGTCGATCTCGATCCACCGGCCGTAGCTCGTGCTGCCCTCGTTCGCGACCCGCGAGACCCGGCCCGCGGCGGAGGCGACCACGGGGTCGCCAGGTCGTTCGTGCGGTTGAGATCGACCGCGTTGGCCGGGCTGTGGTCGCTGCGTGTCTGGCCCTGCCACGTCTGCCCGCAGGGAAAGGGCATCTGGAACGCGGGCGCGGCACTGGCCTGCGGGGAGACGACCACGTTGACGACCGCGGTCGCGACCAGTGTCGCGCCGGCTAACGCGGCTACCCATCGTGTTCTTGTCACACTTACCTCCAATGTGTCACAGCAACTGGACGTGATCATCCGACCACACCATCGGCGTCGGGAAAAGGTGTTCGGCACGGTTGCGTCGCGACACGCCGGTGGAGGTCCCACCGGATGACTGGTTTCCGAGTGAGAATCAAGTGAGCGAGCCGGAACCGGACCCGCCGATCAAGAGGAGTCGTACGTGGTGAACGACCCAGCACACGTGGACCTCCTCACCAAGTTTCTCCGTCCGGTACCGGTCGGCGACTTCATCGACGTCGTCTGCCAGTGGCTGCAGGACGCACACGAGGCCGCCACGGAGCTGCAACCGGCGCGGCGCAACACCCACCGCGGCAACTGGGACAACAACACGAGCTTCGGCACCGACCGCTACCAGTACCTCCGGGCCACCGCGGACTCGCTCATCGGCGAGCTGCCGGGCCTCGAGGTCGACGCGGCGTTCCAGTCGGTGTTGCTGAAGCTGCCGCAGGTCGGGCTGTACCAGCTGCTCATGCCTGCCGGACCGGACGGGTCACTCGGTGACGCGAGCGACCTGCGCCGCGAGCTGTTCGGCGCGGGCGACGACGAAGGCCTGCTCAGCCGGCGGGACGCGTGGCTGTCCGGGAGGGAGCTGCTGTTCCTGCCGTGGAACGGCACCGAGTCGCTCGGGCTGAGCGGTGTGTGGGTCGGCCAGGGCGTGCTGCAGGACGACAACCACATCAGATGGGACTGGCGCGTCGATCTCCGGGAGATGGTCTCGGGGCTCACGCCGGAGATCCCGGCCGGCCGGCTCGCGCCGGACGCGTTCGGGCTGCCGCAGCCGATGCTGCCGTTGCGACCGCGTGCCGAGGCGCCGGCCGCCACTGAGTAACGTCACGCTGTCACGTCACGCTTCACCCGATTGGCGCCACTCTCCGTGCTCGACGACGATGGCGCTGTTCCGTATCGGCTCGTTCAGGGGGTTTCGTCGTGTCCACGGATGCCGCCGCTGTCGCGCAGGCATTCGCCCCCGCCCGGCTGACGATGGCCCGCGAGCTGGCCGGCCTGCGCAAGCGCGAACTGGCCGCGCTGATCGAGCGCACCGCGGCGGCTGTGTCGCAGTACGAGCTGGGTCAGTCCCGGCCGAGCCCCGATGCCTTGTCCCGCTGCGCTTCCGCGCTCGACGTACCCGTCGGGTTCTTCGCCGCGGGCCGGCCGCAGCTGCGCCTGGACACCACCCACGCGCACTTCCGCTCACTTCGCGCGACGACGGCCGTGCAGCGCCAGCAGGCGCTCGCGCACGTGGAGCTGCTGTGGGAGATCACCGACCAGCTGGACCAGGTGATCGAGCTGCCGCCGGTCGACCTGGGTCTCCCCCTGGGCATCCCGCACGGTGACGTCGTGCGCACCGCCCGCACGGTCCGCAAGGCGTGGGACCTGCCGACCGGGCCGGTCGTGCACCTCGTCCGAAACCTGGAGGCGCGGGGCATCGTCGTGGCCGGGATGCCCGCGGTGGACAGCGTGGCCATCGACGCGTTCTCGGCGGCGCTGCACGGGCGCCCGGTGATCGCGCTGTCGGAGAAGGGCAACCCGATGCGCCGCCGCTTCTCGGTGGCACACGAGCTGGGCCACCTGCTGCTGCATCCGGACCCGGCCCCCGGCTCCCCCCAGCACGAACGCCACGCCAACGCCTTCGCGGCGGAGTTCCTCATGCCGGCCGCCGAGATCCGTCCCCTCCTGCCGTCGCCGGTGGACATCCCGGTGCTGAAGGAGATCGCCGACGGCTACGGTGTGTCCGTGGCGGCGCTCCTGTACCGCGGCAAGGACCTGGGCGCGTACGCCGACTCCACCGTCCGCCGCACGATGGCCACCCTGACCGCCCTGGGATGGCGCACCCACGAACCGATCCACGCCGACTACGCCGGCGAGCAGCCCGCCCTGCTCCGCCGCGCCGTCGAGCTCGGCGCCGACCACGGCCTGCCGCTGCCCCTGCTGGCCGGCAGGCTCCACATCGGACTCCCGCGCCTGCGGGAGCTGATCGGCATACCCAACCCCAGGCCCCGCCTCCGCCTTGTGCGCTGAGCGGGTCTATCCCAGCAGTACCGCCAGCAGCCGGGTGCGGAGGTCGTCGGCCGGGTTCGTCGGGTCGAGGAGGACCTCGCGCATGGCGGTCAGCCGAGGGTCGTGCGCCCGCGCGTCAGCGGCCAGTTGCTCGGCGAGCCGGGTGCGGTCGGCCGTGGCGCTGTCGCGTTCGGCGGTGAGGGTCGCGATCGTCGTCGTGGCCTCGGCCATGGAGCGGGTCGCCGCGTCGGCCGTCGTGCGCTCGTCGGCGGCCTGGCGTTCGGCCGACGCGGCGCGGGTCGCGTTCGTCGTGGCGATGCCTTCGGCGCGGGCCTTGGCCAGGTCCGCTCGAGTGGCGGACTCCCTGGCGGCACGGGCTTCCGCGCGGGCGCGGTCGCGGTCCAGGCGGTGGCTCTCGGCCTCGGCCGCGGCGGTCTCGGCGGCTTCGTCGGCCTGCCGCACCTCCGCGTCGGTCGTCTCGCGGATCCGCTGAACCTCGGCCCGGGCGGCGTCGCGGGCCGCCTGGACCTCGGCGGCCGCGGCCTCGCGGATCCGGTCGACCAGGGTCTCGGCCTCGGTGCGGGCCAGCTGGACGTCCGCTTCCGCGGTAGCCCGCACCAGGTGGATCTCGGCCTCGGCGTTGGCATGCGCCTCGCGAGTCGCGGCCTCGGCGGCGGACCTGGCCTCCCGCACGGCGGTCTCCGCGGCGGCGCGGGTGTCGGCGGCGTCGGCCTCGGCGGTCTCACGCAGGCCGCGTTCGGTCGCCGCGGTGGTCTCGGCCTGCCCGGCCCGGGTGGTGGCGGCCTCGATCTCCTCGGCGAGCGTGCCGCGCAGCGCCTCGGCGGCGGCCAGCGCCTCGGCCAGTGGGCCGGCGACGCGGTCGGCGGTCGCGGTGAACGTGGTGGTCGCGGACAGCACCTCCGCACTCCCCCGCTCGCCGAGCGCCTCGGCCAGCGCGTCCTGCGCGGCGGCGAGCTGCTTGCACGTCTTCCCACCCGGCCAGGAGCGGTCCGGGCAGTAGGCGAACGGACGCCCGCCCTTCGGGCCCGGCCCGGGCAGCGGCGCCCGGCACCGGCTGAAGCCACAGAGGCCCGAAATGTCCGCATCGACCACATTACTCATGATCCAAGACCTTAGTAGATGGTTCTATAACTACCAACCTGGCTAATGGTTATGTAACCATAATCGAAGTCAGCTACAGAAGTGAGCTTTTGTAGCTAAGCTGCCCGAGTGACCGAGATGGCGGCCCGCGGTGCCGACCTGGCGCCCGAGGACGGCCCATGGCCGGGCGTCGGCGACCCCGCGGAACTGCTGGGGGCCATCGCCGACTGGCTGGGTGGCTACGGCAACGCCGCGACCCGCCGCACCTACGCCGAAGGTCTCGGCCTCCCCACGAGCGCCGCCGACCTCCGCGGCTGGCTCCGCACCACCGACCACCCGTGGACGACCGCGGTCACCCGCTACGCCGCCGCGCTCGGCACGACAGCGCATGCGACAGCGGGCACGGCGAGCGGCGACGCCCGGCGCACTCCCCCGCCGGCCGCCCGGGGACGGTTCCGCCACCTGCACTGGTTCCGGTGGTGCGCCGGCCACGGCATCGACCCGCTCGCGGCCACCTCCGCGCACGTCAAGGGCTGGCTCGCCGCGCTCGACGAGGCCGGCGCGGCGGTCGCCACCCGGGACCGGATGCTCGCCACCGTCAAGGCGCTCTACACCCACCTCGCCGACACCGGGCTCGCCGACGGCAACCCCGCGGGTCTCGACAGGCGCAGACTCGGCCTCGCCAAACCCAAGGGCACCACCACCGGCACGGTCGTGCTCACCACGGGACAGGTCCGCGCCCTCTACGAGACCGCCGCCGCGAGAAGGCAGGGCGCCGGGCCCAAGGACACCGCCCGCGCCAAGGCCGTCGTCGCGTTGTTCACCCTCGGGCTGCGGGTCAGCGAGCTCTGCGACCTCGACCGGGCCGACCTGCACGTCACCCGCGGGCGCCGGGCGCTGCGCGTGCACGGCAAGGGCGGCAAGACCCGCGTCGTCTACCTGCACGCCGCCGCCGAGCAGGCACTCGCCGACTACCTGCGGCTCACCGACGAGCCGGGCACCGCGCCGGCCACCCGGGGACCCCGCGCGAGCCGGCCGCTGATCCTCACCCGCACCGGCGGCCGCTACCGGCGCCAGACCGTCTGGCAGCTGCTGAGAAGGCTCGCGACGGCGGCCGGCGAACCACTCCGCGACGTCGCAGGCGCCATGCACCCGCACGCCCTGCGCCACTTCTACGTCACCACCGCCGTCGAGGCCGGAGCACAGCTCGTCCACGTCCAGGCCGACGTCGGGCACACCAGCATCGACACCACCGAGCAGGTCTACAACAGCGCCGCCCGCGACCCCGCACGCAGCGCGGTCGACCTCGTCGCCGACGCGCTCCACCTCGACGGGCGCGATGTCGGGGGCGATGTCGGTCACGACGCGCGGCAGACCGGCGCGGGCGACGGCATGATCGGGGCGAACCCATGGGAGGTGGTCGGTGAGCACTGATCCGCAGCATCCGTACAGCCCCGCCGTCGTCGCGGCCGGCCTGGTCTTCGTGTCCGGCTCGCTGCCGGTGCGGCCGGACGGCACGATCGTGTCCGGTGGCCGGGCGGCGGTCGACGCGGCGCTGGAGCAGATGAAGGAGCGGATGGCCACGGTCGGCGCGCGGCTGGCGGACGTCGTGAAGTTGACCTACTTCGTCACCGACCTGAGCCTGCGCGACGCCGCGAACGAGCAGTACGTCGACCTGTGGCCGGAGCCGCGGCCCGCGCGGACCGTCGTCGGCGTGGCGGCGCTGCCGAGGGGCTGCGAGGTCGAGATCGACGCGGTCGTGAAGGCGCCCTGATCCCGCTGGACGGTGACGAGCTGTATGCGAACCTCAGCCTCGCCGCACTGGGGACGGTCACCGGTGACGGAGAAGTGGTGGTGACGGAGAAGGTTCGGGCCTGACCGCGCGTCGTCGTTACCTCCGGATCGCTGATCATCGATAGGGTGATGGCCAAGGGGGCCCAGGAGAGGGCGATGACGGTGGTGACGCACGACAACGAGCTCGCGCGGCGCGCCAGACGCGGTGATCCCGAGGCCGCCGCGGACCTGCTGACGCGGATCCGGCCCGGGGTGCTCCGGTACTGCTGGGCGCACCTCGGCTCGCTCGGCCGCGGTGACCAGACCCCCGACGACGTCGCGCAGGACGTCTGCCTGGCGGTGTTCGAGGCGCTGCCCCGCTACCAGGATCGCGGGCTCCCGTTCACCGCGTTCGTCTACCGGGTCGCCGCGCACAAGGTCGCCGACGCGCACCGCGGCGCATCCGCCGCCACGACCCGGCCGATCGAGACGGTGCCCGAGCCGATCGACGACGGTTGGAGCCCCGAGCGCCACGCGGTCACCGCCGACCTGTCCCGCCGGCTGCTGCCGCTGCTCGACGACCTGACCGCGGCGCAGCGGGAGATCATCGTGCTGCGCGTCGCCGCCGGGCTGTCCGCCGAGGAGGTCGGCGCGGTCATCGGCAAGTCGCCCGCCGCGGTCCGGATGACCCAGTCCCGTGCTCTCGCCCGGCTCCGCGAGTGGGCCCGCCAGCACGCCCCGGACGAGGTGGTCGCATGACCGCCGACCACCCCGACCTCACCACCCTGCGCGACGACGACCAGCTGCTCGACCAGCTCGGCCGTGGTGCGCCCGCCGACGGTGACGTCGAGGAGATGCTCGCCGGCTGGCGGGCCGGCCTGCCCGACGCCGGCCCCACCGACAGGCACCTGCTCGACGCCGTCACGGCCACCGTCACCGGCAGACGAGCCGCGCGGCGCCGCCGCGAGCACGCGAGCAGGCGCCGGGGCGCGCCGAACCGGAGGCGGACGGCGCGGGTGTCGTCGAGCGCCGCGGCGGCCGTGCTGATCGCCGGCGGAACGGTGACCGTCGCCGCCGCGCACGCCGGCCCGGACAGTCCACTGTGGCCGGTCACCCGGGCCGTCTACGGAGACCTCGCCGAGTCCCGGGTCGCGCGGGACGGCGCCATCCAGGCGGTGTCCGACGCCCGGACCGAGGCCGGCCGGGGCCACTACCCCGAGGCGGAGCGGCTGCTCGCCGTCGCCGACTCGTTGGTGGTCAAGGTGCACGAGCCGGCGGACGCGCGGCGGCTGCGCCTCGACATCGCCACCGTCCGCGACCTGCTGCCGAAACCGCAGCTACCCGCGACGTCCTCGGCGAACGTCCCGATCAAGCCGCCGCCACCCACGCCCGACGGCAAGGACGGCAAACCGGACGACACGGCGAACGACGACAACCGCGCCGGCACCGGTGACGACGATGGCGACGGAGACGACCGCGACCGGGACGACGGCAACGGCAAGTCCCACGACGACGAGAAGAAGGTGCGACCGCGCGCCCTCCCGTCGGTGCCGGAGGTCGACCCCGGCGAGCTGCCCATTCCCACCGAGACCGAGGGCCGCTAGGCCGATCGGCCCAACCACGCTCCCCCTGTCGTTGGCAATCGGGACCGATCGCGCCGTGACGCGTTGCGCGCCGACGCCCGCCCCGATTCACGTCCGCAACGCCGTAGACCCGGCGTCGGCGGCGACACCCCCCGCGCCGACGTCGCTCGTCGAGTCCGATGACGCCGGCCCCCAAGCCCCGGGTGGGCCCGGGCCCGACGAGATCGTGGTGTCCCTCCCGGCCCGCTCCCGGGAGGGGCACCACTCGTAAGTCCCCCGTCGAGGAGTGTCGATCCGGCCCGACCGCGTTCGTGTAGGAGGCAAACACCCTCCGACGGAAGGAACGCGCGATGCGCAGGATCGTGGTCGTCGACAACCTGACGCTCGACGGCGTGATGCAGGCCCCCGGCCGGGCCGACGAGGACACCCGTGGCGGCTTCACCCGCGGCGGCTGGGCCGTGCCCTACGCCGACGAGGTGATGAGCCGGGTGATGGGCCGGCACATGGCCGACTCCGGCCCGCTGCTGCTCGGCCGCCGAACCTACGACGACTTCCACGGCTTCTGGCCCGACCAGCCCGCCGACAACCCGATCGTCCAGGTGCTGAACAACACCCGGAAGTACGTCGTGTCGCGGACCCGCGCCGACCTCCCGTGGCAGAACTCCACGCTCATCGACGGCGACGTGCCCGAGAGGGTCGCGAAGCTCAAGACCGAGCCGGGCGGCGACATCGTCGTCCTCGGCAGCGGCGAGCTGCACGAGACGCTGATGCGCCACGACCTCGTCGACGAGTACGTGCTCTCGATCCACCCGCTGGTCCTCGGGCAGGGCCGCAGGCTGTTCCCCGACGGCGCTCCGGTGGCGGCGCTCCAGCTGGTCGATAGCGTGACCACCACGACCGGCGTGATCCTGGCGACCTACCGACGGAGCGGGCGATGAAGCAGTACCTGCTGAGCATCTACACCCCGGAGGGCGACCCGCCGCCGCCCGAGGTGCTCGACCCGATCATGGCGAACCTCGCAACCCTGAACCAGGAGATGCGCGACGCCGGCGTGTGGGTCTTCAGCGCCGGGCTGCACTCGCCGAGCACCGCGACCGTCCTGCAGTCCAAGGGGTCCGACGTGCTCACCACCGACGGCCCGTTCGTCGAGGGCAAGGAGTACCTCGGCGGGTTCACCGTCATCCAGGCACCCGACCTCGACGCGGCACTCGTGTGGGCGGGCCGGCTCGCGTCGGTGCTCGAGCCGCTGTGGATCGAGGTCCGCCCGATCAATGGCTGACCCACGCCGGGACGTCGAGCGGGTCTTCCGGGAGGAGCACGGCCGGGCGGTCTCGGTGCTGGTCCGGGTGTTCGGCGACATCGACGTCGCCGAGGAGGCGGTCCAGGACGCGTTCGCCGCGGCGGCGCGGCGCTGGCCGGAGACCGGGCCGCCGGCCAGCCCCGCCGGCTGGATCATCACCACCGCGCGCAACCGCGCGATCGACCGGCTGCGCCGGGAGGCGTCGCGCGCGGACAAACACGCCGAGGCGGCGCTGCTGCACGCCGAGGCGGAACCGGAGGAGGTGGGCGCCGTGCGGGACGACCGGCTGCGGCTGATCTTCACCTGCTGCCACCCGGCGCTCGGGACCGCCGCCCAGGTGGCGCTGACGCTGCGGCTGCTCGGCGGCCTCACCACCCCGGAGATCGCGCGGGCGTTCCTGGTGCCGGAGTCGACGATGGCCCAGCGCCTCGTCCGCGCGAAGGGCAAGATCCGCGACGCCCGCATCCCGTACCGGGTGCCCTACGAGGCCGACCTGCCGGCGCGGCTGCGGTCGGTGCTCGCGGTGGTGTACCTGATCTTCAACGAGGGCTACACGGCGAGCTCCGGTCCCGAGCTGGTGCGCGACGACCTGTGCGCGGAGGCCGTCCGCCTGGGCAGGCTGTTGGCCGACCTGATGCCGGACGAGCCGGAGGTGACGGGCCTGCTGGCGCTGATGCTGCTGACCGGGTCCCGCCGCCCGACCCGGGTCGGGGCCGGTGGCGACCTGGTGCGGCTGGCCGACCAGGACCGGTCCCGGTGGGACCGCGCGTTGATCGCCGAGGGGCAGGGTCTGGTGCGGCAGTGCCTGCGGCGCGACCAGCCGGGGCCCTACCAGATCCAGGCCGCGATCAACGCCGTGCACAGCGACGCCGCGTCCGTCGGGGCGACCGACTGGGGCCAGCTCGTCCAGCTCTACGACCAGCTGCTGGGGTTCACGCCCACACCGGTCGTGGCGTTGCACCGGGCGATCGCGGTGGCCGAGGTCTCCGGTCCCGCGGCGGGGCTGGAGCTGGTCGAGTCGCTGTCCCTCGACGGCTACCACGTCTTCCACGCGGCCAGGGCCGACCTGCTGCGCCGGCTCGACCGGCCGGCCGAGGCCGCCGCGGCGTACGAGGCGGCGATCGCGCGGACCGACAACGCGGCCGAACAGGAGTTCCTGAAGCGGGCCCGCGCGTCCCTGCGCAGTTGATATCCTCCCGACGGACCGGGGAGGATTTCCGTGCGACACATCACTTTCGTGGCCGCGGCCGCGCTGCTGCTCGCGTGCGCCGCGTGCACCGCCGAGGTCGCCGGCGCCGGGCAGAGCGGGACCTCCGGCGCCACGGCGCCGGAAGGCGACCCGGACGCGCTGCGGTTCCGGCCGGTCCTGCGGTCGGCGCCGATCAGTGGGACACCTACCGCCGGGGCGCCCACCGGCACCGCGCCCACCAGCCCACCGCCCACCGACGCGACGCCGACCACCAGCACGACACCCACCAGCACGCCGAACGAGCGGCAGCGGATCGACCCGGACGACCCGGCCGCCGCGCAGGCCGCGCTGGCCGCCCTCGACTGCGCGTCCCCGGACCCGCTGGCCGGCGAGGACGACGCCGCGCTGCCACTGCTCACCTGCGACGAGGAAGGCGAGACCGCCTACCTGCTCGGCCCGAGCTTCCTCACCGGCACGGACATCACCGAAGCCAGGGCGGAGGCCGGCCAGTACGACGAAAGCTGGGTACTGAACGTCGCGTTCTCCGAGTCCGGAACCAAAGCCTGGGCCGACTTCACCGCCGCCAACGTCGGCAAGCAGGTCGCGATCGTCCTGGACACGACCGTGCTGTCCGCCCCGCAGATCCAGGAGGCGATCGCCGGCGGAAGCACTCAGATCTCCGGCAACCCGACCCAGTTCACCCGCGACTACGTCGAAGACCTGGCCGACCGCCTCGGCGGTTAGGTCGTGTCTCGTGGGTCTTGGTCGATGGGATTCGTGATCCAGATGGCTCCTGGCAAGGCGGCGGAAGGTCGCTCATACCGGGTTGTATTCGGGCCTTCCGACAACGCGGCCAGGGGGCATCTGGGCGCGAATACCACGATCCAAGATCCGCGAGAC
>NZ_WHTD01000051.1 GCF_009379765.1 Actinophytocola sp.
CAGCGCGCTGTACCCGCCGGCGCCCGCCCCGCCGGCCACCGCGGCGACGAGCGCCGATCGCCGCGTGGCGTAGCTCGCCAGGGCGAAGCACCCGGCCGCGGCCCCGCCGGCGAGGGTCTGCAGCGGCAGCCGCAGCACGGACGGCGTGAGCGGGTCGGCCAGCTCCTGCGGCGGCATGCCCAGCCCGACGGCCGCGTTCAGCGCCAGCACCACGCCCGCGATCAGGCCCGCGGTCATCAGCGACACCTCGATGGTGCGGCCGGCGGCGGTGACGTTGTAGCCGGTGATCGCGTCCTGCACGGTCGACACGACCGACAGCCCGGACAGCAACACCGTGATCGCGGCGGCGACCACCAGCGTCGGCCGGGTCTGGTCCGGCAGCAGGTGGCTCGCGACCAGCGCCAGTGCGGCCGCGGTGGCCAGCGCGCCGCCGACGGCCTGCTGGAAGAAGAACGGCAGCGCCCGCTTGTTGAGCAGCCTGCCGACCCGGTCGACGAGCGCGGTGATCAACCCGGCGAACACCGCCATCGCCGCGTCGCCGCCGATCAGCAGCGCGACCGCGGCGGCCATCCCGGCGTAGGCGAGCGTGGCGAGCCAGCGCGGGTACGGGTGCGGCGCGGTGGTGATCTTGTTCAGCTCGATGTGCGCGTCCCGGACCGTGACCCGGCCCCGGGTGATGTCGTGGACCAGCCGTTCGACCAGCGCGAGCCGGGTGTAGTCGAGGCTGCGCGAGCGGACCACCCGCAGCGAGGTGGTCGGCGGGAGGTCGACCCCGCGATGACACGTGACGGTGATCGAGGTGAAGATCACGTCGACCTCGCAGTGCGGCAGCCCGTAGGCGTTGGCGACGGCGAGGATCGTGGCGGTCGCGTCCGCCGCGCCCGCGCCGGAGGACATCTGCACCTCGCCGATCCTGATGGCCAGGTCGAGTACGAAGTGGACGGTCGACTCGTCCGGCAGGGCCGGGCCCTGCACCGCATCCGGCTGATGCCCGTCGACCCGCCGTTCCCGGACGAACCGGGGCGGGTCGGGTGCCCGTGCGGACCGGTTCCGCTGGGCGAACCACACGGCTTTCACCTCCGTTCCGGGCGCTCGTCCACGAAGCTGTCCCAGGGCTCATCGAGTTGCCCGGGGCTGGTGTTAATGGGGTACGCCGTGGTCTGGGACACGTGGCCGCCAACGTGACCTACGATGAGCACCGGCCACCGAGCGTGGCCGTGCCGCTGTAGCTCAACTCGGTAGAGCACTCGCCTTGTAAGCGAACGGTTGCGGGTTCAAGTCCTGTCAGCGGCTCCGTTTTCGCCGGTCACCCGTTGGGGTGAGCTTGGCGGTCGTGATGTGTGTTACCCCCCGGCTCGGGTATTCCCGGCCCAACGCGCGTCCAGCAGCGGACGTGCCAGTCGCGCCTGGAAGGGGGCGGTGACGGTGCAAACTCCCGCACTCGCGGCCGTTGACTTCGGTCAGGGAATCTCTGACGCGTGGAGCTCGATAGCCTCGTTCGTACCCAAGTTGCTGGCGTTCCTCGTCATCCTGTTCATCGGCTGGCTGATCGCCAAGGCCATCGCCAAGCTCGTGGACAAGGTCCTGGAAGGGGTCGGGTTCGACCGGATCGCCGAGCGTGGCGGCATCAAGCGGATGCTCGCGAGAAGCAAGTACGACGCGTCGGACATCATCGCCAAGCTGATCTACTACGCGATCCTGCTGATCACGCTGCAGCTGGCGTTCGGCGTCTTCGGGCCAAACCCGGTCAGCGACCTGCTCACGGCCGTCGTGGCGTGGCTGCCGAGGGCCGTCGTCGCCATCCTGATCATCGTCGTGGTCGGCGCGATCGCGAGCGCGGTCCGCGACATGGTCACCAACCTGCTGGGCGGGCTTTCCTACGGTCCGCTGCTCGGCACGCTGGCCTCGGTGTTCATCTGGGGCCTCGGCGTCATCGCGGCGCTGAACCAGATCGGGGTGGCCACCGCGGTGACCCTGCCGGTGCTGATCACCGTGCTGGCCATGATCGGCGGCATCGCGATCGTCGGTGTCGGCGGTGGCCTGATCCGGCCGATGCAGGCCCGCTGGGACCGCTGGCTCGGCCGGGCCGAGGACGAGATCCCGCACGCCAAGGCGGTCGCCGAGGCCTACCAGCGCGGCCGCGAGGACGCGGCGCGGACCACCGCCCCCGCGGAGGCGCGGACCATGCAGATGCCGCAGCCCGCGCCGGCGGGTCACGGTGCGCACACCGCCGGTGCTCCGGGCACGCCGGGGATGCCGGCAGGTGGCACGCAGGCCTACCCGCAGCCGCCCCGGCAGGATCCCGGCTACCCACAGGAGGGCACCGTGCCGCCCGGTCAGCAACCGCCCCGACGGCCCTGACCTGGTACTTCCGCGACGGTCGGGCACGCGGTCGCCCGGCCGTCGCGGCCTGCCCGGACCGCGGCCCGCGGCCGTGCGCCCGGGCGGTTCGCTGCCACGTAAGCGCTTTCGTCGCGGGGGAAAGGTGGAACGGCGCTTCATGTGATCCGGATTCCTTGCGGCGGGGGTACTTCCCATCACCCACGCCGATAGAAGGTTGACTAACCTCGAAGGCCGAACGGGGTTTCGAGGGAGGCACGCCCGGCGTGACGGATCACAGCACGACCGACCTTCCGATCGGCAGCACCGGTGGCACCGACGGCGCCGACTTCATCGTCGTCGCCAACCGGTTACCGGTGGACCTGGAACGGCTGCCCGACGGCACCGAGCGGTGGAAGCACAGTCCCGGCGGGCTCGTCAGCGCGCTGACCCCGTTCCTGCGCTCGCACAGCGGCGCCTGGGTCGGCTGGCCCGGTGTCCCCGACGTCGAGGTCGACAAGTTCGCCGACGACGGCATCTGGCTGCACCCGGTCACGCTGAGCTCCGACGAGGTGCGTGACTACTACGAGGGCTTCTCCAACGCCACCCTCTGGCCGCTCTACCACGACGTCGTCGCGACGCCTGTGTTCGACCGCGGCTGGTGGGACAGCTACGTCAAGGTCAACCGAAGGTTCGCCGACGCCTGCGCGCAGATCGCCGCCGAGGGCGCCATCGTCTGGGTGCAGGACTACCAGCTGCAGCTGGTCCCCGCGATGCTCCGCGAGCAACGGCCCGACCTGCGCATCGGCTTCTTCCTGCACATCCCGTTCCCACCCACCGAGCTGTTCATGCAGCTGCCGTGGCGCGCGGAGATCATCCGCGGCCTGCTCGGCGCGGACCTCGTCGGCTTCCACCGGCCGGGCGGCGCGCAGAACTACCTCTGGCTGGCGCGGCGGCTCATCGGCCTCGAGCCCAGCCGGGGCGCGGTCGGCGTGCGCACCCGACCCGGCATCGTCCAGGTCGGCGACCGCTCGGTGCGGGTCGGCGCGTTCCCCATCTCGATCGACTCCCAGGGCCTGGACGCCATCGCCCGCAGCCGCGAGGCCATCCAGCGCGCGAGGCAGATCCGGGCCGACCTGGGCAACCCGCGCAAGATCATCCTGGGCGTCGACCGGCTCGACTACACCAAGGGCATCGACCTGCGGCTCTACGCGCTGCAGGAGCTGCTCGCCGAAGGGCGGGTCGACCCGTCCGAGGTCGCCATGGTCCAGCTCGCCACACCCAGCCGCGAGCGGATCGAGCACTACCAGCGGATGCGTGGCGAGATCGAGCAGGTCGTCAGCCGGATCAACGGCGAGTTCGCCCGGGTCGGCCGGCCGGTCGTGCACTACCTGCACCAGTCGATCGACCGCAAGGAGCTCGTGGCGTTCTTCTCCGCGGCCGACGTCATGCTCGTCACCCCGGTCCGGGACGGCATGAACCTCGTCTGCAAGGAGTACGTCGCCTGCCGGCACGACCTCGGCGGAGCGCTCGTGCTCAGCGAGTTCGCGGGCGCCGCGGCCGAGCTGACCAGCGCGTTCCTGGTCAACCCACACGACCTGGACGGCGTCAAGAACGCCATGCACGCGGCATTGACGCTCGACCCGGCCGAGGGCAGGCGCCGGATGCGGGCGCTGCGCCGCCAGGTGCTCACCCACGACGTCGACCGCTGGGCCCGCTCGTTCCTCGAGGCCCTGCGGCCCTCGGCGCAGGAAGCGGTGATCTGAGCGGGCCGCGGCGGCAGCGGCCGCGGTCCCGGTGCCGACCGTGTGGATCATGACGACGCGGCCGAAGGTGATCACCCGCATGCGGCAGCCGCGGCGTATGGCCGTCGTTGACGGGCGATACAGTGCGGCTCTGCCGCGGTGTGCCAGTTTGAGACGAGTGTGAGCACACACCCCATTGCGAGAGAGTCGAACGACCGTGACCGTTGCACCCCTGCGCCCCCGCACGAGGTCCGCGCCATGACCGCTGAGGCCCTCCCCGCGGAGCTGCGGCGAGCGATCGTCCAGATCGCCCGCACTCCCCGCCTGCTGGTCGCCTGCGACTACGACGGCACGCTCGCGCCGATCGTGGAGATCCCGGAGCAGGCCCGCCCGATGACCGAGTCGGTCGGCGCCCTGCGCTCGCTCGCCGGCCTGCACGAGACCACCACCGCGGTGATCTCCGGCCGGGCGCTGCGAGACCTCGCCACCCTCTCTCGGCTGCCCTCCGAGGTGCACCTCGTCGGCAGCCACGGCTCGGAGTTCGACATCGGCTTCGTGCACGCGCTCGACGGGCACGCCCGCGCCCTGCACCGCAGGCTCGACGCCGAGCTCGAGCGGCTCACCGCCGACGAGCCGGGAGTGCAGCTCGAGGTCAAGCCGGCGAGCATCGCCGTGCACACCCGGCGCGCCGAGCCCGACGTGTCCGCGCGGGTCTCCTCGGCGGTCCGGTCCGGGCCGTGCACGTGGGACGGCGTGCAGGTCACCGAGGGCAAGGAGGTCATCGAGCTCGCGGTCGTGCAGACCGACAAGGGCCGCGCGCTCGACGTGCTGCGCCACCAGGTCGGGGCCACCGCAGCGGTGTTCGTCGGCGACGACGTCACCGACGAGAAGGCCTTCGCCCGGCTGTCCGGGCCGGATCTCGGCGTCAAGGTCGGGCAAGGCCAGACCCTCGCCGGGTTCCGCATCGCCGACCCGACCGAGGTCGGCATGGTGCTCGCGTTCCTGCTGGAGGAACGGCGCAACTGGCTCTACGGCGAGCAGGCGCCGCCCATCGAGCGGCTGACCATGCTGGCGAGCGAGCGCTCGGTGGCGTTGCTCACGCCCGACGCCCGGCTCACCTGGATGTGCCACCCCGAGCCGGACTCCGCCGCGGTGTTCGCGGACCTGGTCGGCGGCGCGTCCGCGGGCCACTTCTCGATCACCCCGGAGCGCGGCGGGCTCCCGCTGGGCCAGCGCTACCTGCCGGGCACGATGACGGTCGAGACGCGCTGGTCGGGCCTGCTGGTCACGGACTACCTCGACCACTACTCCTACGGCCACCGCACCGATCTCGTGCGGGTCGTCTCCGGCACCGCGGCGGCGGTGGTCGAGTTCGCGCCGCGGCCGGAGTTCGCCCAGGTGCAGGTCCGGCTCATCCCGTCCGACGACGGCCTGCGGGTGCTCGGCACGTCCGACCCGGTCGCGCTGCGCGCCCCTGGTGTGGTCTGGGAGATCAGCTCGGACGGCATGCACGACACGGCCCGCGCGGTGGTCGCGCCCACGCCGGACACGCCGGTCGTGCTGGAGCTGCGCTGCGGCACCAACGACCTCGACCCGCACAAGGTGCCCGAGCGCGAGCGGGCCGCCCGCTCTGCGGCGTACTGGTCCGAGTGGCTCGACGGGCTGTCGCTGCCGCCGGTGGAGAAGGACCTGGTCGCCCGGTCCGCGCTCACCCTGCGCGGGCTCTGCCACGCGGAGACCGGCGCGATCATGGCCGCGGCCACCACGTCGCTGCCCGAGGAGCTCGGCGGCATCCGCAACTGGGACTACCGCTACTGCTGGCTGCGCGACGGCGCGATGACCGCCAGGGCGCTGGCGTCGGTCGGCTCGGTCGCCGAGGCCGAGGGCTTCCTCACCTGGCTGCACAGGGTGCTCGCCACCCTGCCCGGCCCGGAGCTGCTGCACCCGCTGTACACGATCGCCGGCACGACGCTGCCCGCCGAGGCGGTGATCGACACGCTGCCCGGGTACGCGGGCTCCCGCCCGGTGCGCGTCGGCAACCTCGCCAACCAGCAGGTCCAGCTGGACGTGTTCGGCCCGGTCGTGGATCTCGTGGCGGCGCTGTCCGAGACCCGGGGCAAGCTCACCGACGACGACTGGCGCATGGTCTGCGCGATGGCCGAGGCCGTGGCGCGCCGCTGGCACGAGCCCGACCACGGCATCTGGGAGGAGCGGCACCGGCCGCGCCACCACGTGTACTCCAAGGTCATGTGCTGGCTCACCATCGACCGCGCGGTCAAGCTGGCCGAGGCGCACGGCCGCGAGGTCGAGCCGAGCTGGCCGGGCCTGCGCGACCAGATCGCCGAGGACGTGCTCACCAACGGCTGGAACGACGAGGTCCGCTCCTACACCACCGCCTACGACGGCACCGACCTCGACGCCGCGACCCTGCTCATCGGCATGGTCGGCCTGCTGGACCCGAGCGACGAACGTTTCCACGCCACGGTCACCGCCACGGAGGCGGAGCTCCGCAGCGGCTCGACGGTCTACCGCTACCACCGCGACGACGGCCTCCCCGGCAACGAGGGCGGCTTCCACCTGTGCGCGGCCTGGATGATCGAGGCGTACCTGCTCACCGGCCGCCGCACGGAGGCGGAGGACCTGTTCGCCCAGATCGTCGACGCCGTCGGCCCGACCGGGCTGCTGCCCGAGGAGTACGACCCGGTGGCCGAGCGCTCGCTGGGCAACCACCCGCAGGCGTACTCGCACCTGGGCCTCATCCGCTGCGCGCAGCTCCTCTCCGTCATGTGAACACCTGCCGGGTCTTCGGGCAACACATGGTGTGCGGACGATGACCCGACGAGAGCCCTCCGACGACCCGCCGGTCGACCGGGACCGCCCCTACCTCGGTGGTCCCGAGCCCGCGGTGGAGTTCGGCCGGCTGTTCGACACCTACGCCCGACCGCTGCACCGCTACCTGGCGCGCCGGGTCGGCGCGGACGCGGCGCACGACCTCGTTAGTGAGCTTGCGAGCGAACCATGTGACAGGGTGACCGCGAGCGGCTCGACCGAGCCCGCGAGGGGGAGTCGTGCGTGAGACGTTCCTCGTCGCCCTGAACCAGCGGCACACCTACGTCCCGCTACTCGGCTTCCCGGCGGCGGTCGCGCTTGCCGCGGGCGATCTCGGTGGCCAGCGCGCTCAGGTGCGGGGTCCAGAAGCGGCGGAAGTGGTCGAGCCACTGGTCTGCCTCGCGCAACGGCGCCGGGTCGACAGCGTAGAGGCGGCGGGTGCCCTCGGCGCGGACCCGGGCGAACCCGTTCTCGCGGAGTACCTTCAGGTGCTGGGAGACGGCGGGCTGGGTGATGCCGAACTCCGCCTGCACGACCGCCGAGACCTCGCCGGCCGCCTGCTCTCCGTCGGCGAGCAGCTCCAGGATGCGGCGGCGGACCGGGTCGCCGAGGACATCGAAGGCGTGCACGTCAGCCACGGTAACCGATCGGTCCTCAGATAGATCAAAGGTGAAGTGTGAGGGTTGTGGTCCTGGCCGACACGCACGCGCCGCGCCGGTGGACGACCTGCCCGCCCCGGGTGGCCGACGAGCTGCGCGGCGCCGACGTGATCCTGCACGCCGGTGACGTGTGCGTGCCGTCGGTGCTCGACGAGCTGGCCGGGTTCGCGCCGGTGCACGCGGTGGCCGGCAACAACGACGGGCCGGACGTGCTGGCCTGGGGCGCGCCCGAGACGCTGGACCTGGACCTGGCCGGCCTGCGGGTGGCGATGATCCACGACAGCGGGCCCAAGGACGGGCGCACCGCGCGGATGCGCCGCCTGTTCCCGGAGGCGGACCTGGTGGTGTTCGGTCACTCGCACATCCCGCTCGACGAGACCGGCCACGGGGTGCGGATCTTCAACCCGGGCTCGCCCACCGACCGGCGCCGGCAGCCGCACGGGACGGTCGGGGTGCTGGAGATCGCCGGCGGTGAGCTGGCCTCGGCGCGGATCGTCCAGGTGACCTAGTGCCCCCCGCCGGAAGTTCGTCACATGATTCGCCGGCCCAGCTTCCTGCTGGCGGCGTTGCCGGTCCGCCCGAGTACAACCCGGTACGAGGACGAACCGGCGCCTTGCCAGCAGAAACCTGGACTCGCCGACTCACGCAACAGACTCCCGGCGGGGGACACTAGCCGGTCTCGAGCCCGGTTCGAGGCGGGCGCGATGTCATGGTCGAGCGGTTCTCGACCCGACCAGGAGGTGCGGCATGACCCCGACGTTCGTCGACGTGCTCGGGGAGCGGTCCGGGCCGGCGTTCGAGTCCGGTGCCGCGTCGATCGGCTACGCCGAGCTTCACTCGCGGGCCCGGTCGATCGGCGCCTCGCTTCTCGACCGGGGCCTGGTGGGGGAGCGGGTGCTCATCCTGCTGCCGGCGGGCCTCGACTACGTGGCCGCGCTGTTCGGCTGCTGGTACGCGGGTGCGGTCGCCGTCCCGCTGTCGCCGTCCCGCGACCTGGCCAGGGTGCTCGGCGACGCCGACCCGGCCGCCGCGATCGTGCCCGACGGCCGGACCGTGCCAGGCGTCATCACGTTGTCCACTGTCTTGTCTACTGTGGACTTCCAGGCGGCGCCGGAGGACTGGCGGCGGCCGGCGATCGGGCCGGACTCCCTGGCATTGCTGCAGTACTCGGGCTCGGGTGGGGTGATGGTCTCGCACGGCAACCTCGTCGCGTCCGCCCGGCAGACCTGCCGCCTCTTCGGCGCCGGGCCGGACGCCGGCGTCGTGAGCCGGCTCGCGCCCCACCGGGACCTGGGCCTGATGACCGGTGTGCTGCACCCGGTCCTCGCCGGCAGCCGGGCCACCTTGCTCCCGCCCCAGGTCGGGCCCGCCGAGTGGCTGCGCGCGATCTCCGACCGGCACGCCCGGGTCAGCGGCGGCCCGGCGGCCGCCTTCGCCGCCGCGCGGACCATGCCCGGTGTCGACTTGTCCACATGGGACGTGGCGTTCACCGACGCGCCGTCCTCCACAATGGACTCATTCGCGGACCGGTTGGCGGGTAACGGATTCCGCCGCGACGCGTTCTTCTCCTGTTACTGGCGGGCCGAGGCCACCTCGCTGATCGCCGGCCGCCGCGGCCCCGCGGCCACCGAGTTCGACGCGGACACGCTCGCCTCTGGCCGGTTCACCAAGCCGCGTTGGGGCGGCACCCCGGTGGTCGACCGCGGCCGCCCCGCCGACGAGCTCGAGGTCGCCATCGTCGACCCGCTCACCGCGACCCGCTGCCCGGACGGCACCGCCGGCGAGATCTGGGTGTCCGGTCCCAACGTCGCGGTCGGCTACCTCGGCAGGCCCGACGTCAGCGAGCGCACGTTCTGCGCGCGCCTGCGCGGCTCGACCGACAACTTCCTCCGCACCGGCGACCTGGGCTTCCTCCACGACGGCGGGCTGCACGTGACCGACGTCCTCGCCGCCTGAGGTCAGAAGGCGAACACCACGCCGGTGTCGACGCGCAGCGTGCAGCTGTTGCTGTACTCGTGCGTCCACCGGACCCGCATGCCTTCCCACCTGCCGCGCACGGACGCGACCACCGGGCGGTACTCCATCGTGCAGGCCGTCAGCTGCGGCGTGCCAGGCAGCTCGTCGAAGTCGCCGCCGGCCACCGAGACCTCGTCGCACGCCGGCTTCGCGTTCGGGTGCGAGCCGCCGGCGGGGTCGCACTCCAGGCGGACCGTGCTGCTCGCACCGTCGGGGGTCGCCAGCCTGAGGATCAGCGTGGACCGCGGCTTGTCGTCGGCGCTCGCGGTGCCGGTGAGCACGGCGGTGGACAGCAGCGCGGCGACGGCCAGCACCGTGCCGCTGAGCCGGAACGAGGTCATGCCTCCACAGTGGACCTCTGACTCCGGGTGCGGCAGCCCGACTCACCGGTAACGCCCGATCGTGTCCCGGGTGACTACGCGGCGAAAAGGGCTGGCGGGCGGCTCCGTGGGCCGGACATGCTGGAGGCATGCGGATCCGAGAGGCCACCGCGGGCGACTGGGCGCGGATCTGGCCGTTCCTGCGGGACATCGTCGCGGCGGGCGACACCTACACGTGGGACCCGGACGTCACCGAGGAGCGAGCCCGCGACATGTGGATGCAGACCCCACCGGGCCGGACCGTGGTCGCGGTGGACGGGGACACCGTGCTGGGCACGGCCAAGATGGGCCCGAACCACCTGGGCCCGGCGTCGCACATCTCGAGCGCGAGCTTCATGGTGCATCCCGCGCACGGCGGCCGCGGTGTCGGCCGTGCCCTCGGCAACCACGTGCTGGACCGCGCGCGGGAGGACGGCTACCGGGCCATGCAGTTCAACGCCGTGGTGTCGACCAACACCCGGGCGGTCGGGCTGTGGCGGTCGCTCGGCTTCGAGATCCTCGGCACGCTGCCCGAGGGGTTCCGGCATCCCACCGAGGGTTTCGTCGGGCTGCACATCATGTACCGCAAGCTGTGAGAGCCTCGGCGGCATGAGGATCGCAATCGCCGCTGACGAGCGGGTCGGGGTCGCCGAGGCCATCGCCGAGGAGCTGCGCGGCCGGGGCCACGAGCCGGTCCCGCACGGCGCGCTGAACGACGACGAGCGCGACGACTGGGCGTGGGCGAGCGAGGCCGCCGCCCGGGACGTGGCGGAGGGCCGGGCCGAGCAGGCGGTCGTGGCCTGCTGGACCGGCACCGGCGCCTCGATGGCGGCGAACAAGGTTCCCGGCGTCCGCGCGGCGCTGTGCGTCGACGCCGAGACCGCGCGGGGTGCCCGCCGCTGGAACGACGCGAACGTCCTCGCGCTGTCCCTGCGCCTCACGAGCGCCCCGCAGCTGACCGAGATCCTCGACGGCTGGTTCGCCGGCACCCCGAGCGAGGAGGAGTCCGACGTGGCCAACATCCGCCACGTGGACGAGATCTAGTGTCGCGTGACCCTGAAACCTTTACGCCGCTGCGGCCAACGCGGCCCCTGGCCGCGTTGGAGAAAAACCCAAGTACAACCCCGGTACGAGCGGCTTTCCTCCGCCTTGCCAGGAACCACGTTGATCCACAGCGGACGCAAAGGAACAGGATCACGCGACACTAGCTCGTCGCGGGTGTCACCGGGTGCGGCCGGTAGGGCGCCTCGAGCCGGGCCCGTTCCTCATCGCTCAGCGTCAGCTCCGCGGCCGCCACCGCGTCGTCGATGTGCTTCGCCTTGGTCGCGCCGATGATCGGCGCCGCCACCGCCGGGTTGCCCCGCAACCACGCCAGCGACACCTGCGCCGCCGGCACCCCACGCTCCTCGGCGACCGCCCGCACGGCGTCCACCACGTCGAAGTCGTCGTCGGTGTAGAGCTCATCGGCGAACAGGTCGCTGCCGGCCCTGGTGGTGCTGCGCACGCCGCCCCGCTCGCGGTTGCCGGCGAGCATGCCGCGCGCCAGCGGGCTCCACGGGACGCAGCCGACGCCCTCGTCGAGGCACAGCGGGATCATCTCCCGCTCCTCCTCGCGGTACAGCAGGTTGTAGTAGTTCTGCATCGACACGAACGGCGTCCACCCGTGCGCCCGCGCGGTGTGCTGCGCCTTCGAGAACCGCCACGCCGGCATGGTCGACGCGCCGATGTAGCGCGCCTTGCCCGCCTGGACGACGTCGTGCAACGCGGCCATCGTCTCCTCGACCGTGGTCTCGACGTCCCAGCGGTGGATCTGGTACAGGTCCACGTGGTCCGTGCCGAGCCGGCGCAGCGACGCGTCGACGGCCGACATGATGTGCTTGCGGGACAGGCCGCGGTCGTTGGGCCCGGGGCCTGTCGCGTAGTACAGCTTGGTCGCCAGCACGTAGTCGTCCCGGCTCTTGAACAGGCGGCTCAGCAGGTGGCCGGTGATCTCCTCGGTGAGACCGTCGGAGTACATGTCGGCGGTGTCGAAGAAGTTGACGCCCAGCTCCGCCGCCCGCCGCACGATCGGCTCGGCCTGCTCCTCGGTGAGGTACCAGGCCCGCCGCCGCGGGTCGCCGTAGCTCAGCATCCCGAGGCAGACCGGCGACACCTTCAACCCCGACTGGCCCAGACGTACGTAGTCCACGTGGTTGTTATACCGGCGGCAGCGGGTCGTACTGGATGCCGCGCCGCACCTGCCGCGCCCGATCGACCCCCGCGAGCCGCGCGACCAGGTGCAACGCCATGTCGACGCCGGCGGAGATGCCCGCCGAGGTGATCAGGTCGCCGTCGTCGACGAACCGGTCGTCGGGCCGCAGCTCCACGGTCGGCTCCAGCTCGGCGAGCCGCTCCAGCGAGCCCCAGTGCGTGGTGGCCGGGCGGCCGGCGAGCAGCCCCGCGGCCGCGTAGACCAGCGAGCCGGTGCAGACGCTGGTCATCAACGGTACCTTCGCGCGCTGCTCGCGGACCCAGGCCAGGTGGCCGTCGTCGCCGAGCATCGGGCGGGTGCCGCGCCCACCGGGGTGGACCAGCACATCGAGCGGCGGCGCGTCGGCCGGCGAGTGCCGCGCGGTCACCTCCAGGCCCTTGGCGCAGCGCACCGGCCCGGCCCGCGCGGCGAGCGTGTGGACCGCGTAGCCGTCGTCGGGGAAGCCGCGGCACCAGAAGGCGAGCACCTCCCACGGGCCGATCGCGTCGAGCTCCTCCACGTCCTCGAACAGCAGGATGCCGATGTGTCTCACCAGCTCATCCTCCCGCGCCGAGCATGGTGCGTGCCGCCGCTCTCGCGTTGTCCAGCGCGTCGGCCTGGGCGGCCACCGCGTACCCGATGATCGCGCCCTCGTGCAGGAGGTGCAGCTGCGCGCCGACCGCGGCCGGCGCACCCGCCTCCTCGGCGAGCCGCTCGTAGAGCTCCCGCATCCACTCCTTCTCCGCCCGGATGACCCCGACCGCCGGGTGGTCGGGGCCGATCTCGGCGTTGGCGTTGACGAACGCGCAGCCGAACGTGTTGCTCTCGAGCCACGCCTCCAGCGCGTCGAGTGCCTGGACCGCGCCGCGCCCGTGCCCGTCGAGCCAGGCCTCGACGTGCGCCTTCCACCGCTCGAACCGCGTGCTCAGGTAGAGCGCGACGAGCGCGTCCTTGGACCCGAAGCGGTCGTACAGGGTCTTCTTGGTGGTGCCCGCGACCTCGGCGATCAGGTCGACCCCGACCGCGTGGATGCCGCGCGTGTAGAACAGCCTGGTGGTCGGCGGGATGCTGTCGCTCTCCGCGGGCACGCTGCTCGAACGCCGCTGGCGGCTCGAGACGCCGCTGCTCGACTCGCTCACCATCCACAGCCTGGTCTCCACGGCCGTGTTCGTCGGCTCCGCGGCGGTGGCCGGGCGGTTGGATCCGCCGGCCACCTCGGGCTTCTGGTGGGCCGTGGCCTGGGTGGTCGTGCTGTCGACCTTCGGCGGTTACGGTTGCTACCTGCTCGCACTCCGCGCGTTCGGCGCGACCGGGGCCAGCACCTTGCTGTTCCTGACGCCGCCGACCACGATGCTGTGGGCGCTGTTGATGTTCGACGAGCGCGTCGGCCTCCTGAGCGTGGTCGGCATGCTCGGGTGCGCCGGCTCGGTATGGCTGGTGCTGTCGGCGAACGGGAGGGGCACATCGATCCGCGGGAGAAGGCGAAGCAGCTCCACGAGGCACGCCGCACCGGCGTTCCCGTCGCGCCGTTCACCGACGCCGACCCCACGCTCGGCGCCGACGAGGGTTACCTGATCCAGCAGGAGCTCGTGAAGCTGCTGCTCGCCGACGGCGACCGGATCGTCGGGCACAAGGTCGGCCTCACATCCAAGCCGATGCAGCGGATGCTCGGCATGGACTCACCGGACTTCGCGCCGGTGCTGGAGTCCACTGTGTACGCCGACGGTGCGGAACTCTCCGTCGGCTCGTTCATCGCGCCCAAGATCGAGGCCGAGATCGTGTTCGTGATGGGCTCGCGGCTGCGGGGTCCCGGCGTGACCGTCGACGAGGCGCGCGCGGCGGTGTCCGGGGTGGCCGCGTCCGTCGAGATCGTCGACTCGCGAATCGTCGACTGGAAGATCAGGCTCGCCGACACGATCGCAGACCTCGCGTCCAGCGGCGCGGTCGCCCGGTCCGACCGGCTCGTTCCGTTGTCCGAAGTAGACACTCGACTGGTGGGAATGGTGTTGAGCCGCAACGGGGAGCTGGTCGGCACCGGCGCCGGCGCGGCCGCGCTCGGCGACCCGGTCGGCGTGGTGGCGTGGCTCGCGAACACCCTCGGTGAGCGCGGCGTGGCGCTGGAACCCGGTCACCTGGTCATGACCGGCGCGCTGCACGCCGCGGTGCCGATGGCCGCCGGTGACGTGTACCTCGCCGAGTTCGACCGCCTCGGGTCGGTGACCGTCCGGGTCGTGGACTAGGTGGCTGGCGTCCACTCCGGGTCGCGGCCGAGGAAGGCCAGCAGCCGGGTGTGGATCGGGGCGTCGTCGGGCGCCGGGAGCGCGCGCGCGAACGCACCGTCCGGGCCGCGCAGGCCGTCGGGGAACCCCTCGGTGATGCGCAGGGCGACCCGCGCGAGGTCCGTGTCGAAGGTGACCGGGATGCCCGCGGCGCGGCCGATGTCCCAGCCGTGCACGAGGACGTCGGCGAGGTGCACGGCGACGACACCGCGGCCGTCGGTGGGGAACTTGCCGAGGGTGAACTGCCTGGTGAGCGTCGCCGGGTCGCGGAAGGTCTCGGTGAACGCCTGACCGGTGCGCGCGAACCCGATGCCGATGTCTACTTCGGACTCGTCGCGAGCCTGCGCGACGTGTGCCCTGTTGTTCTCCACCATGTGCTCGATGATCTGCCACACCGTCCACTTCGTACATGGTGTCGGCGCGTCCAGCAGCCCGGCCGGCACCTGGTCGATGATCGCGCTCGTGGCCGCGCCGGCGCGCCGGTCCAGCTCGATGAGATCCATGACATCCCCTTTGTGAACGATCGTGCTAAATGTTTGAGGGAACGGTAGCGGCTATCCACAAGCGGTGTCCACAGTTGTGGAAGAAGTCAGCACGATCGTCTAGATTGTGAGTCGTGTCGACCGACGGCCGCGTACTGCGCGGCGAGCAGACCCGGGCCACCGTGCTGGCGCACGCGATGGGCATCGCGTCGGTGGAGGGGCTGGCGGGCCTGTCCATCGGCCGGCTGGCGAGCGAGCTCGAGGTGAGCAAGAGCGGTGTGTTCGCGAGGTTCGGCTCGAAGGAGGAGCTGCAACTCGCCACCGTCGCGGCCGCTCGCGAGATCTTCGTTGAGCGGGTGGTGCGCCCGGCGCTGGAGTCGCCGCCGGGCCTGGACCGCCTGTGGCGCTTGTGCGACGGCTGGCTGGCCTACTCCCGAGGCCGCGTCTTCCCCGGCGGCTGCTTCTTCTTCGCGACCGCCGCGGAGTACGACGCCCGCCCCGGCAGAGTGCGGGACGCGGTCGCCGCGGCCCTGTCCGCCTGGGGCGCTCTGCTGGAACGAACGGCGGAGGACGCCCGCCAACTGGGCCACCTCGAGTCCACATGCGACAGCCGGCAGCTGGCCTTCGAGCTGGACGCGATGGTCTCGGCGGCCAACGCCCGCTCGGTCCTCCACGACGACGACACGGCCTACGACCTGGCCGAGACCGCCGTACGAACCCGCCTGCGAACCCTGGCCACCGACCCGACCACCCTCCCGTAACCGCCCCCGTCGCCCGAACGTCCCCCACCCACCGAGAACCCCGCGAGTCCAACGCTCAGGACCCGCGAGTCCAACGCTCAGGACCCGCGGCTGGTCAGGACTGGGTGTAGGCGTCCAGGGTCGGCAGCTCGCCCAGCGCGGCCGCGATCGCGAGCTTGTCCTGGTACTCCCGCCAATGGACGATCTGCCCGTCACGCACGCGCAGCACCGCCACGAACGGGGCGGACGCCTCCTTCCCCGTCGTCAACACCATGCCGCCGAGCTCGTACTCCAGCACCAGCACCTCCGGGTCGGTCGTCTCGTGCACCGCGGTCCACGTCAGTGACTCGAAGCGCACCTGCAGCGACTCGCGCGCGGCCCGGGTCGCCGCCACGAAAGCGTCGCGGTTCTCGAACCGGCGCGGCTGGCCCGGCGGGGCGAACGGCGCCTCGATCACCACGTCCGGTGCCCACACGTCCATCGACCGGTCGCGGCCCAGGAAGTAGTCCTCGATCCGCTTCAGCACGTCCTTCATCGATCACTCCAATCCGACACGGTAAGATGAGTGAGCGCTCACGTTAATGATTATGAGTGGGGACTCATCTTGTCAAGCAAGCCGTTGCGGGCCGACGCCCGGCGCAACAGGGAACGCATCCTCGCCGCCGCCGAGGAGGTGTTCGGCCGGCGCGGCACGAGCGCGTCGACCGAGGAGGTCGCGGCAACCGCCGGGGTCGCGATCGGCACCGTGTTCCGGCATTTCCCGACCAAGCAGGACCTGCTGTCGGCCATCGTCAAGGAGCTGCTCACCCGGCTCACCGCCGAGGTCACCGAGCTCACGTCCGCGGACCCGACGACCGCGCTCTTCGACTTCTTCGCCGGCGTCGTGGAACAGGCCGCCGCGAAGAAGTCCGTGGTCGACCTGCTCGCGGCCGGCGGGATCGAGGTGGGTGTGGCCGAGCCGCTCGCCACCCTGCGCGACGCGATCGGCGCACTGCTGACCCAGGCGCAGCAAGCAAACGCGGTACGCGAAGGGGTCCGGCTCGACGAGGTGATGGCGCTGCTCACGGCCACCGCTCAGGGTGCGCTGCACGGTGGCTGGGACGACGACCTGCGGCGCCGCACCCAAGAGGTGATCTTCGCGGGCCTGCGGCCGTAGTGGCCTCCGGCCTCGGGTTCCACCCTAGTGTCGCGTGACCCTGAAACCTTGACGCCGCTGCGGCCAACAGCGGCCCCTGTCTGTGTTACGGCGTTGGAGAAAAGCCCAAGTACATCCAGTACGAGCGGCTTTCCTCCGCCTTGCCAGGAACCACGTGGATCCACAGCGGACGCAAAGGAACAGGATCACGCGACACTAGGCTAAGTCCTATTTGGTTACATAACTGTGACCTGGGCGAACACGGCTAGCACCGCATCAGGCCCACACACCGTTGCGGCTGGAGACATATGTCCGTAGGCCAGGTGGTTACCGCGTGGAGTAGCACGGCGGATCGGTAGACAATGGCGAGTCGTAGCGGGTGGCTAAGCCGCGCCATTGTTCGACCCGGATGAAGCCGCGTTCAACGACGTTGCGTGCGCGGTAGTCGACTGGGTCGAACGCGGGCGGTCGGCCGCCGCGGGAGCCGCGGCGTTTGCGGTGCCCGGACTGGTCGGCAGGCTCGGGGATCACGGCGGTGATGCCGCGAGTTCGCAGATGCCGTCGGATCGCTCGTGACTAGTAGGCCTTGTCGCCTCGGCCGCGGCCGGGGCGAGTACGTCTTCTAATCTTTTTCTGCGGTGGTGTCGAATGGCGTCGAGCCAGTTCGTGGCCAAGGTGAGAGACCGGCAACGGGCCGGTCGCCACACCGGAGGCCCACGATGTCCGTCATCACCACCGCTCCCGCGAAACCACTGATCACCGGCGGCCTGACCGCCGCGGCCGTCGCCGCCGCGGCGACCGCGACCGTCGCCGCGGCGGGTGAGTTCGCCGGGATCAGCCTCGTTGTCAACGGCGCGCCGATCCCGGTGTCCGGGTTCGCCGTGCTGACCGTCATCTGCTCCGTGGTGGGCCTGGTGCTGGCCTTGGTGCTGGCCCGCTCGGCTCGCCGTCCGCGCACGGCGTTCGTCCGCACCACGATCGTGCTCACCGCGTTGTCACTGGTACCGGATGTGCTCGCGGACGCGTCCGCGGCCACGAAGATGCTGTTGATGTTGACGCACGTGGTCGCCGCCGCGATCGTGATCCCGGCCATCGCCCGCCGCCTGTCCGCCTGATCCTTCGAAGGAGTTCGCCATGAACCAGTACCTGCTCGCCGTCCAGTTCGACGAAAGCGCGCCGTCGCCGTCCAAGAAGGAGTTGCAGGAGCAGATGGCTCGGACGGGCAAGGTCATCGACGAGATGCGGTCCGCCGGTTCGTGGGTGTTCGTCGGCGGCCTGCGGCCCTCGCACGCCACCACGGTCGTCCGCCCCGACAACGGCACGACCACGATGACCGACGGCCCGTTCGCCGAGACGAAGGAGCAGCTCGGGGGGTTCTGGGTGATCCAGTGCGACGACCTCGACCAGGCGCTGTCCTGGGCCGAGAAGTGCGCGCTGGCCTGCGGGTGCCCGATCGAGGTGCGCCCGTTCAACGACGGCTCGGAGGACTGAGCGCGGATGGATCTGGACGGCGTCTACCGGGCGGAGTACGGCCGGTGCGTGGCCACGCTGACGCGCCTCCTCGGTGACATCGGGCTCGCCGAGGAGGCCGTCCAGGACGCGTTCGCGGTGGCCGTCCAGAAGTGGGCCGAGGCGCCGCCGGCCAATCCCGGCGCGTGGATCGTGACCACCGCCCGCAACCGGGCGATCGACCGCCTGCGCCGGGAATCCACCCGGGAGGCCCGCCACGCGCAGGCGCTGCTGCTGCACCAACCCGACGAGCCGGAGGAGGTGGGACCGGTGCGCGACGACCAGCTCCGCATGATCTTCACCTGCTGCCACCCGGCGCTGTCGCCGCTCGCGCAGACCGCGCTCACCCTGCGCCTGCTCGGCGGGCTGGAGGTGGCGGAGATCGCGCGGGCCTACCTGGTGCCGGAGGCGACCGTCTCCCAGCGGATCGTCCGCGCGAAGAAGAAGATCCGCGACGCCGGCATCCCCTACCGGGTGCCCGACGCCGCCGAACTCCCCGATCGGCTGACCTCGGTACTCACCGTGCTCTACCTGGTCTTCAACGAGGGATACACGTCCACGTCGGGGGAGCTGCTGCGGACGGACCTGTGTCTGGAGGTCGTCCGCCTGGCGAGGGCGCTCGCCGAGCTGATGCCCGACGAGCCGGAGGTGATCGGGCTGCTGGCGCTGCTCCTGCTCACCGAAGCCCGGCGGCCGGCGCGGGTGGGGCCTTCGGGTGAACTGGTGGTGCTCGCGGAGCAGGACCGGTCGTTGTGGAACCGGGAACTGATCGCCGAGGGGCATGAGCTGGTGCGGCGGTGCCTGCGCCGTGATCAGCCGGGGCCCTACCAGGTGCAGGCCGCGATAAACGCCGTGCACACGGACGGGTCGGCGACCGACTGGGCACAGGTGCTGGCGCTCTACGACCAGCTGCTGCAGCACACCCCGACCCCGATCGTGGCGCTCAACCGCGCGGTCGCCGTCGCCGAGGTGCACGGACCGGCGCTGGCGCTGGCCACCATCGATGAGCTGGACCTGCCGGGCTACCACCTGCTGCCCGCCACCCGCGCGGACCTGCTCACCCGCCTCGGCCGTACCTCGGATGCCGTCGCCGCCTACGACGAGGCAATCACCCTGGCCACGAACGACACGGAACGAACCTTCCTGGAGACGCGACGGGCGCGCCTGACCCCGGACACCTGACCACCGCCCCACCTGACCGGACCCCAGTGCCACCACCGATGAGATCGGTGCGGTGGTCCGGTCGAACCGAACGACGACCAACCAACCAACGAGACAGGAACCACGATCATGAAGCTCACCACTACCACGTGTGTCTCCGTCGACGGAGTGATGCAGGGACTCGGCGGGCCGGACGAGGACCGTAGGGGCGGATTCGAGCGCGGCGGATGGCAAGCGCCGCTGTGGGACAACGAGGGCGGGACGTTTCTGAACCAGGTCTACCAGCGCGCCGACGCGTTCCTGTTCGGTCGGTGGACCTACGAGATCTTTGCCGGCTACTGGGGAGCAATGGCAGATTCGAGCACCAACCCCATCGCAGTTTCCTTGAACACGCGGCCCAAGTACGTCGCATCGACCACACTCACCGAACCGCGGTGGGCGGACACGACCGTCCTCTCCGGTGACGTCGCGGCCGCCATCGGCGAGCTGAAAGCCAAGCAGGAAGGGGAGCTGCAGGTGCACGGCAGCGGCGCCCTGATCCGCTGGCTACTCGACAACCAGCTTGTCGACGAGATCACCCTGCTCGTCTGCCCCGTGATCGTCGGCCAGGGCACGCGGCTGTTCCCCGGCACCGGCCCGGACGCAGCGCTCGACCTGGTCGACTCACGGTCCACCCCGAAAGGGATAACGATCCAGGTCTACCGGCCCACCGGCCGCCCGCAGTACGAAACGGCCGCGCCGACCCCAAGCACGTGACCTAGGTGCCGCGCCTGTGGACAACTACGCGCGGGCACCCGTGTGCAGGGCCAGCATGCCGTTCGGTCCCACGGTGGCGGTGAAGCGGCCGTCCGCGCCGACGTCGTAACCGGTACAGCCCGCGCCCGGATCGCTGTTCGCGACGTCGCAGTAACGACCGGCCGGCAGGCTCGTCCGGAACGTCTGCGCCAGCGCGCCGCCGGACCGGTTGAACACCGCGAAACCCTTGCTGCCCCGGCCGAAGGCGAGCTGGTCGCCGCCGTTGGCCCACCAGTTCGTCACGTCCGTGCCCCACACCTCGTTGCGGAACCCCACCAGGTTCGCCGTCGTCCGCCACCGGTGCTCGCACTCCCAGCCGTTGCCGCAGCTCACCGGGGACGTCTGACCGGAAGCCGACGCAGGTGGGCCCTGATCCGCGCCACCGAAGGAGAAGCTCGACATCACCTGCGCGTGCCCCCACGGCCATGCCAGCATGAACGCCTCCGCCAGCGCGTACACCGCACCGTCCTTATAGGACAGAACGGGGCGGCCGTTGCGCTGCGTGTCGTGGTTGTCGATGAACGCGATCGCGTTGTCGCCGGCCAGAAGCATCGAGTCGGCCACCGATGCGGCCCGCGGCAGGTTGCCGTCGCGGAACGCCGCGCTCACGAGGTCGCCGTAACGGAACTCGGTCACGTCGCCGATCCCCGCGTAGTCGGTCGGGCTGATCTCACCCGGGCCGCCCTCGATGACCTCCTGGTAGATGTACGGATCGCCGTTCAACGACCCGTACAACGCGGCCAGGTCACCGGCCGGCACGTGCTTCGCCGCGTCGACCCGGAACCCGTCGACGCCGAGGGAGACGAGGTCGTTCAGGAGCCCGGCGAGCCGGTCCCGCACGTAGGACGACTCGGTCTTCAGGTCCGACAGGTCGACCAGCTCGCAGTTCTGCACCTCCCAGTGGTCCGTCCAGCTCACGATGTCGTCGTTGCCGTTGCGCCCGCAGTGGTGGAAGTCCCCGTCCCCGTACGGAACCGACGGGTAGGCGTAGTGCGAGAACGGCGACCCGCCGCTGCCCGGACCGCCGGACGCGCCGCCCGCCATGTGGTTGACGACCGCGTCGACGTAGATCTTCACACCGGCCGAGTGGCACGTCCGCACCATCGACGCGAACGCCGCCCGGTCCCCACGGCGCGAGCTCAGCTGGTAGCTCACCGGCTGGTAGTCCTGCCACCACGGGTAACCCTGACCCGCCAGCACCACGTGCTCCTGCGGCGGCGACACCTGCGCGACCGCGAAACCCTTGGGCCCCAACACGTTCGTGCACTCCGTCGCCACCGACGCCCACGGCCACTGGAACAGGTGCGCGATCACGTCGGTCACCGGCGCGACGCGCATGGCCGGCGCGGCGGAGGAGGGGGACGTGGGCAGCAGGGTCGACGCGACAGCGACAACCGCCGCCAAGGCCGAACCGGGACGACGCATAGTTGGAACGTAATGCGAAGACCGCGCCGCCGTTACCCTCGAACGGAGGGGTCGACCAGCCGGTACCCGGTCACGATCTCGGGATAGATCCGGATCGTCTCCACGCCGTCCGCGCTGACCAGCGGGATGAGCCGGGCCTCGAAACCGGCGAGTTCCTCCGGGTCCAGCACCCGCCGCGCGACCCCGGTGACCGTCACACTCCAGCCGAGCCGCCCGTCCACGTCGATCTGGTCGGCCTGGTAAGCCACCACCGAGCCGGCACATTCCGCGCCGACATGGGTGCGCACGACGACCATCCCGTTGTCGACGACGTGGCTCACCGGCACGATCGCGGGCAGCGCGCGCACGGTGTAGACGATGCGCCCGAGGGGCACCTGATCAAGCAGTCGAAGGGATTCCGGGCGCGTCAGCTCCGCCAACCGACGTGGCTCGCCGACCACCGGCCACCTCCCTCTGCCTCCCCGAGCGGACTGAAGCATGAGCGCGATCCGGGGACCGCACCAGGGCACAAGTACACCAGCCGGAAAAGGACCTTCGGCCCTGGCGATCAGATGGCCGGACGAGTCCCGATCACGGCGAATCCTTCCACGTCGGTGACATGCCCGCCGGACGACGCGACGACCGTCAGCGTCGCGCCGCTCGCCCCGGTGAACCCGACCGTCACCGACCACGGGCTGTTCTCCCCGCCCGCGGGCCGGCAGCACGACTCGCCGATCGGCTTCGGCGCCGACGGATCGCGCAGCTGCACCCGGATGCTCTCGTCGACGCCGCTGACGAGCCCGCCGACCCGCACCGGCGAGGTGACCACGGCGTCCGGCGCCGGCTCGGTGATCGTCAGCGTGCCGTCGACCGTGCCGGCGACCTCCCACGGCGCGTGCGGTCCGTCGCCGAACCGGACCAGCCGCAGGGTCGCGGCGGGTGACGGCCTCCCGCTCTCACCCGCATAGCCGACCTCGACCAGTGCTTCGGTGGCATCGACCTCGCTGCGCAGCACGGTGTCGACCTCGGCGAAGCCCAGGTAGCCCGTGGTGAACGAGAGGGCGGTGGCCTCCGCGTCCAGGTGCCAGGGCGAGTGCCCGCCGGGCTGCTGCTCCTGCTGCCAGCGGCGTGCCTCGTCGAGCGTGCGGAACGGCCAGAGCGCCGGCTCGGCGACCGCGGCGGGCGCGGGCGCACTCGAGGACGCCGCCGCGGGTGCCGACCTGGCGTCCGCCGCGGGCCGCGGCCCGGTGCCGTCGGTCGACATCAGGACGGCCGCCACGGCCCCGCCCGCCACGACGAGCACGATCGCGAGTACGAGCAGAGCCGGTCCCCGGCGTGTGTCGCTCATGGTCACCACCCCGTTCCAGGATGGGCGACCCGGCGGAACCTCGCAGCGCGACGCATATCGAGCCACCCGATCACGCTCCGTGCAGGTGGTAACAGAGCGTCCGCACCGTTCGATAGGCGATGTGCCAAGGGTCACCTTCGCAGATGGTGCTCGCGCGGGCGCCATCTCCCCTGGAGCTTCGGGGTTGCCCATGCCAGATCAGCAGGTGCGGACCACCGCCCGCGACACCGCGGGCGCGCAGCCCGACGGGTTGATCCTCGACGGCCTCCTCGGCGATCTGCAGAACCGCCTGACCGAGATCGTGCGCACCCGCGACCGCCTCCAGGGCCTGCTGGACGCCGTGGTCGCGGTCGGCGCGGGACTCGAGCTCGAGGGCACCCTGAACCGGATCGTGCACACCGCGGTCGAGCTGGTCGACGCCCGCTACGGCGCGCTCGGCGTGCTGAGCCCCGACGAGCGCGAGCGGCTGGCGGAGTTCGTGCACGTCGGCATCGACGACGAGACCAGGGCGGACATGGGCGACCTACCGGAGGGCCGTGGCCTGCTGGGCGTGCTGATCGAGCACCCGCACCCGATCCGGGTCGCCGACCTCACCGAGCACCCCGTGTCTGTCGGCTTCCCGCCCAACCACCCGCCGATGCGCAGCTTCCTCGGCACCCCGATCCGGGTGCGGGACGAGGTCTTCGGCAACCTGTACCTCACCGAGAAGCGCGGCGCCGGCGAGTTCACCGCCGACGACGAGGTCGTGCTGCAGGGCCTGGCCGCCGCGGCCGGCGTCGCGATCGAGAACGCCCGGCTGTTCGAGGAGACCCGGCTGCGTGAGCGGTGGCTGGAGGCCTCGCGCGAGGTCAACGCGCACCTGCTCGGCGGCGCGTCGTCGCAGGACGCGCTCGATCTCATCGCCGGCAAGAGCCGCGACCTGTCCAAGTCCGACTGCGCGCTGATCCTGCTCGCCGACCCGACCGGGCACGTGATGGTCCGCGCGAGCGCGGGGGAGCGCGGCGAGGAGCTGGCCGGCGTGCGGATCAACGCCGCCGAGCCGATGGTCGCGGGGGTCTTCCGCACCCGGACCTCGGAGATCATCCCGAACCTCGCGAACCTGACGCCCGAGGGCTGGACGGTGTCCGGTGGCGACTTCGGCCCGGCGGTCGTGGTGCCGTTCGGTGCGGGCAACGTGGTGCGTGGCGTGCTGGTCGCGATGCGGGACAAGGGCGCCAAGCAGTACATGCGCAACGAGGTGCCGCTGCTGGCGTCGTTCGCCGACCAGGCCGCGTTCGCGATGGAGCTGGCGGAGAAGCACCGCGCCCAGCGCCAGCTGGACGTCCTGGCCGACCGCGACCGCATCGCCGGTGACCTGCACGACCACGTGATCCAGCGCCTGTTCGCGACGGGGATGAGCCTGCAGGGCACGGTGCGGCGGATCGTTGACCCGCAGGTGCGGACCCGGGTGAGTCGCGCGGTCGAACAGCTGGACGAGACGGTCCGTGAGATCCGCACGTCGATCTTCGACCTGCACACCACGGGAACCGACCCGGGGGCGAGCCTGCGCCGGCGGATGCTGGACGTCGTGGACGAGCTGTCGTCGGACGCCGACGTGTCGCCGTCGGTGCGGATCTCCGGCCCGATCGACACGGTGGTCGGCGAGGACCTGGCCGCCCATGCGACGGCGGTGCTGCGGGAGGCCGTGAGCAACGCGGTCCGCCACTCCCACGCGGGCACGATCGTGGTGACCGTGGAGGCCGGCACGGACCTGGTGATCGACGTGGTGGACGACGGTGTCGGCTTCCCGCCGGGCGTCGCCCGCAGCGGCCTACTGGGAATCGAACGAAGGGCCGCGAAGTTCGGCGGCACGCTGCGGATGGCCCCCGGCCCGGAAGGCGGTACCCGGCTGACCTGGCGCGCACCGCTGACCCCGCGCTGACGAGCGGTCGATCACGCCTCCGGCGGCAGCTTCCGCGACTTCAGCTCCACCGCCAGCACCGCCGCCTGCGTCCTCCGCTGCATCCCCAGCTTCGCGAGCATGTGTGACACGTAGTTCTTCACCGTCTTCTCCGCGAGGTACAGCCGCTCGGCGATCTGCCGGTTCGTCATGCCCTCGCCGATCAGCTCGAACACCGCGCGCTCCTGGTCGGTCAGATCCGCGAGCGGGCCGGCGTCCCCGTCGCGACCCCTGCGCAGGCGCTTCATCAGCACCTCCGTCGTGCGCGCGTCCAGCAGCGAGCCGCCCGCGCCGACCGTGCGGACCGCGCTGATCAGGTCGTTGCCGAGGACCTCCTTCAGCACGAACCCCGACGCGCCGGCCATGATCGCGTTCAGCAGCGCCTCGTCGTCGGAGTACGACGTGAGGATCAGGCAGCGCAGATCGGGCATCAGCGAGCGCAGGTCACGGCACAGTTCCACCCCGTTGCCGTCCGGCATCCGCACGTCCAGCACGGCCACATCGGCGGTACTGGTGGGGATGCGGGTCATCGCCTCGGCGACCGATGCCGCCTCGCCCACGATGCGAACGTCCGGCTCGTCCTCGAAGAGGTCGGCTACGCCGCGCCGGACGATCTCGTGATCGTCAACCAAGAAGATCCTGATAGCCACCCGGCTATATACCACGCCTCCGCAGATGATCGCAACAATTATGCGAGGGTTGTCACAGGGTATCTTCCGAATCCGCTGGTGATCCGGTCGGTCTGACCTGCTCGTTCTGACCGTCCGAAAATTCTCTGTTACGTTACTTTGGTATGTCCGGAAAGCACGCCAACCGTGCCAACGGCGACATTCGGGGAGCGTCAGGGCTTGTGATCGACAAACCGTCCACAAAGGACGGAGCAGCAATCTGGCGAATCGCGCGCGATTCCAGAAAGCTCGATCTGAACTCGTCCTACGCCTACCTCATGTGGTGCCACGATTTCGCCGACACGTCATTGGTCGCCAGGGCCGGCGACGACGTCGTCGGCTTCGTGATCGGCTACCGCCGGCCCACCGCGCCCGAAACGGTCGTGGTGTGGCAGATCGCGGTAGGTCACTCCCAGCGCGGCCGGGGCACGGCCGGTGCGCTGTTGGATGCGCTGGTCAGCCGCCTCGCCGACGACGGCGTGCGGCTCATGGAGACCACGATCACACCCGACAACACCGCCTCCAACGCGCTGTTCGCGTCGCTCGCGCAGCGCTGGAGCACATCGATGGACCGCGCCGGCACATTCGACGCCGGCGAGTTCCCCGACGAGCACGAGTCCGAGGTGCGGTTCCGCATCGGGCCGTTCGCGCCCGCGCCCGGTATCAGATCCGCCTCCTAGTCCCCGGAATTGACGCCGGCTTAGCGCGAGTCGGCGGTTGGTCATGTGCTGAATGCGCATCCATGCCATGTCCGCGCGTTTGAGGAGAATCGTGAACGTTTTCGAGACCGTCGAATCCGAGGTTCGCAGCTACTGCCGAAGTTGGCCGGTCGTGTTCGACCGAGCCACCGGCTCCTGGCTCTACGCCGAGGACGGACGGGCGTACCTCGACTTCTTCGCCGGGGCCGGTGCGCTCAACTACGGACACAACAACCCGGTGCTCAAGCAGGCCCTGATCGACTACATCCAGCGTGACGGGGTCACCCACGCGCTGGACATGCAGACCGTGGCCAAGCGCGACTTCCTCGAGACCTTCACCGAGGTCGTCACGCAGCCGCGCGCTCTCGACTACAAGATCATGTTCCCTGGTCCGGCAGGCGCGAACGCGGTCGAGGCGGCGCTCAAGCTCGCGCGCAAGATCACCGGCCGCGAGTCGGTCATCAACTTCACCAACGCCTTCCACGGTATGACGCTGGGCGCGCTGTCGGTCACCGGCAACTCGATGAAGCGCGGCGGCGCCGGCATCCCGCTCGTGCACGCCACGCCGATGCCGTACGACAACTACCTCGACGGCAAGGTCGAGGACTTCCTGTGGTTCGAGCGGCTGCTCGAGGACAGCGGCTCGGGCCTCAACGAGCCGGCCGCGGTGATCGTCGAGACCGTGCAGGGCGAGGGCGGCATCAACGTCGCGCGCGACGAATGGCTGCGTGGCCTCGCCGACCTGTGCAAGCAGCACGAAATCCTGCTGATCGTCGACGACGTGCAGATGGGCTGCGGCCGCACCGGTCCGTTCTTCAGCTTCGAGTCCGCCGGCATCACCCCGGACATCGTGTGCCTGTCCAAGTCGATCGGTGGCTACGGGCTGCCGCTCGCGCTCACGCTGCTGCGTCCGGAGCTCGACATCTGGGCGCCCGGCGAGCACAACGGCACGTTCCGCGGCATCAACCCGGCGTTCGTCGCGTCCACCGAGGCGTTGCGCACGTACTGGACCGACGACAAGCTCGAGAAGAGCACGCTCGCGAAGGGCGAGCAGGTCGGCCGGGTCATGAGCTCGCTGGTCGACGCGCTACCCGGCACGCCGATGCTCGCCAAGGGTCGCGGTCTCGCCCGGGGGCTCTCCTTCGAGACCGGCGAGTTGGCGTCGAAGGTGTGCCGCGCGGCGTTCGACCGCGGGCTGCTGATGGAGACCTCCGGCCCCGAAGGCGAGGTCGCGAAGGTCATGCCGCCGCTCACGGTCACCGACGACGAGCTGGCGCAAGGCCTCGATCTGCTCGCCGAGTCCGTGCACGCGGTGTGCGCCTAGAGGGGTAAGGAGAACGACGTGTTCGTCAGATCGGTGCAGGACCTGGACGACACCGACCGGGACATCAGGACGCCCAACTGGCGCAGCAAGCGGATCGTGCTGGCCAAGGAGGGCGTGGGCTTCTCCGTGCACGAGACGACCTTGTACGCCGGCACGGTCAACGACTTCTGGTACGCCAACCACATCGAGGCGGTGTTCGTCGTCGAGGGCGAGGGGGAGCTGCTCGACAAGGAGACCGGCACCACCTACCAGCTGCGCCCCGGCAGCCTCTACCTGCTGGACAAGCACGACCACCACCAACTGCGGCCGAAGACCGACATGCGCACGGTGTGCGTGTTCAACCCGCCGGTCACCGGGCGCGAGGTGCACGACGAGAACGGCGTCTACCCGCTGATCTCAGAGGAACCCGAGATGGAGGGGACGAGTGCATGACGCTCACCAAGACCGGGACCGCCGATCCCTATCCCACAAGGATTTCCGGCGACCCCGAGCTGCTCGACCGCATCGAGCCGACCGTGTGGGCGACGGGGACGGCGGGCCCGATCGACCCGGCCGGCCTGGCCGCACACGACAGCCGGGGTTTCTCGGTGCACCACGACCTGCTGAGCCCGGCCGAGGTGAACGCGTTCCGCCACGAGCTCGACCGGCTGGCCGCCGACCGGGCGCGGCGCGGCGTCATCACCGAGGACGGCGAGGTCCGCACGATCTTCGCCGCGCACCGCGAGTCGCCGCTGATCGCCGAGCTGGTGCGGGATCCCCGGGTGCTGGACCGCGCCCGGCAGATCCTCGGCTCGGAGGTGTACGTCCACCAGAGCCGGGCCACGTACCTGGCGGCGTTCGAGGGTCGTGGCCACTACTGGCACTCGGACTTCGAGACCTGGCACGCCGAGGACGGCATGCGTGCGCCGCGGGCGGTGTCGATGTCGATCGCGCTCACGGACCATCACCCGTTCAACGGCGGTCTGATGATGATGCCTGGCTCGCACCGGACGTTCGTGCCGTGTGCCGGGGGGACGCCGCCGGAGCACTACCGGACGCCGCTGATGGACCATGAGATCGGCCTGCCGAGCGCCGAGAACCTGACGAGCCTGGCGAGCGCGTACGGGATCGAGCAGTTCACCGCACCGGCCGGCTCGGCGGTGATGTACGACGCGAACCTGATGCACGGGTCGGGCAACAACATCACACCGTTCCCGCGGTCGCACATATTCCTGGTGTTCAACAGCGTGGACAACGCGCTGGAGGAGCCCTTCGGCGGCGACCCGCCGAGACCGACCTACGTGGCGTCCCGGGACTTCACCCCGCTGACCCGTTAGCCACGGCTGGCCTCCGGCCCCGGAATCCAGCCTACCGACGGGCCCCGACGGTTCCGGTCGCCGGCGGGCGAACCTGTGGACAACCGGTTCGAGGGTGGCCTCCGGCCCCCGGACTCCAGCGTAGTGAGACCCACCGACAGTTTCGCCCGGTGCTCGCGCCGGCCTGTGGACCAACGGGTTGAACCAACGGGTTGTCCACCGGCACAGGCGACGTCGTCCGAAACCGTCGGTGTCCGCGGATACGCTGGATTCGGGGGCCGGAGGCCGCGACCGGTCGAGACCACCCGACCCGCCCACGGAGTCAGGACCTGCATGGGCGTCTTCGCCGACAGCACCTGCCGGACGTCACGCTCCATCAGTCGGGCACATCAGCGTTAGGCCATCTGGATGATGAGCGCCCGCCGGAGATCGCCTTTCCGGCGGGTGAACCCGTACCTTGTGCGATATCGGCCGGGCGGGACAGAGGGCGCCCGGGTGTAACTGGGGGTGGTGACCCGTGGCCGATCCGAACGGCTCGCGAGCCGCCGCGACGGTGGCCGGGCTGCGGTTCTGCCTGCTCGGCCCGGTGCAGGTGCTGGTCCACGGTCGCACGGTGCCCATCGGCGGACCGGGCATGCGTGGCGTGCTCGCGATGTTGCTCCTCGAGCCCAACCAGGTCGTTCCGCTCGATCGGATGGTCGACGTCCTCTGGGCGCACGAGCCGCCGGCGAGCGCGCGGACGATGGTGCAGGGCTACGTCTCCCGGCTCCGGCAGCGGCTCGGCGCGGTCGACGAGGGCGGTCCTGATGGCGCGGTCCGGATCGCGACCGCGCCGCCCGGCTACCGGCTCGAGGTGGACGAGGCGCTGATCGACGTCACCGTCGCGCGGACGCTGCTCGCCGAGGCCCGCGGCACGCCCGCGGTCCGTCGCGCCGGCCTGCTCCGCGACGCGCAGGCGCTGTGGCACGGCACCGAGCTCGCCGACCTCGGCGGCCGGCTCAGCGCGCCCGAGCTCACCGAGCTGCGGCTCGCCGTGCTGGAAGCGCGGTTCGACGCCGACCTCGAGCTCGGCCGCCACCACGAGATCATCGGTGAGCTGACCCAACTGGTCGACGAGCAGCCGTTCCGTGAACGGCTCGTCGGTCAGCTCGTGCTCGCGTTGTACCGCTCGGACCGCCGGGCCACCGCGCTCGCCGCTTACCAGCGGTTCGCCCGCCGCGCGTCCGACGAGCTCGGCATGGACCCGGGCCCGCAGCTGCGTGGCCTGCACCTGCGGGTGCTGCGCGACGACACGACGCTGCTCGAGCCGTCCCCGGAGCCGGTCGTCGCGCCGCGGGTCGGCGTACTGGTGCCGGCCCAACTGCCGCGCGCGCCGTCCGGGTTCGCCGGCCGGGACGAGGAGCTCGCGTGGCTGCATCGGCTGCTACCGGCGGGTTCCGACTCGCCTCGGGCCGAGCCGGCGGTCGCGGTGCTGGCCGGGCCGGCCGGCGTCGGCAAGACCGCGCTCGCCGTGCTGTGGGCGCACGGTGTGGCCGAGCGATTCCCGGACGGGCAGCTGTTCGCGAGCCTGCGCGGGTTCGATCCGCAGCACGCGCCGATGTCCGCGGACGACGTGCTCACGCAGTTCCTGCTGGCCCTCGGGGTCGGCGTGGAGGACGTGCCGGCCGAGATCGACGACCGGGCGAGCCTGTACCGGTCGATCCTCGCGCACCGGCGGGTGCTGGTGGTGCTGGACGACGCGCGGGACTCCGAGCAGATCCGCCCGCTGCTGCCGGCCGGGTCGTCGTCGCTGGTCGTCGTCACGACCCGGGTGCGGTTGGACGCGCTGGTCGCGTGGACGGGTGCCCGGCTGCAGGTGCTGGGCACGCTCGCCGCGGACGCCGCGGAGAAGGTGATCGAGCACATGGCGGGCGGGCCCGCTCAGGGCCGGGACCGGGAGCTTCGGCGCAAGCTCGCGCGGCTGTGCGGGCACCTGCCGCTGGCGCTGCGGATCGCCGGCGCGCGGCTGACCGGCGGTCCACAGTGGTCGGTCGCGGGCCTGGTGGAGGAGCTGGCCGACGAGCGTGGCCGGCTCTCCGCGTTGGACCTGGAGGAAGCCGACACGAGCGTCCGCGCGGCGCTGGACGTCACCTACCGGAGCCTGCGCCCGGAGCTCGCGGAGACGCTGCGGCTGCTGGGACTCTTCCCCGGCACGATGATCGGCCCGTACCCGGTCGCGGCGCTGTGCGGCATCGACGTCGAGCTGGCCAGGCGCCGGCTGCGCACGCTGGCCGGGTCCTTCGTGGTGACCGAGACCAGCCGCGACGTGTTCCTCATGCACGACCTCGTCCGGCTGCACGCCCACGAGCTGGCCGAGCACGAGCTGTCCGAAGTGGACAAGGTGGCCGCGCGAACCCGGCTTCGTCGTTACTACCTGGTAGGTGTCGACCAGGCGAAGCGCCAGCTGCGCTCGGGCCTCGCCGCGGACTCGGCGGCAGACGAGTACCCGGGCACGCCGCGACCGCCGATCACCACCCCGGCGGCCGCGATCGACTGGATCGACCAGGAGTGGGCGAACCTGCTCGCGGTGGTCGAGTCGGGCCTGGAAACCGGGCAGGACGAGGAGATCGTCCGGCTCGCGAGGATGGCGAGCGAGTTCTCGGAAGGGACGCGGACGCTGGGCCCGGTCGCGCTGGGGCGGGCCGTGCGGTTGGTCGTTTAGCGAACAGTTAACCGATCGGCGCGATCAACTGGCAGGCTGCGCCGCGGTGCTCGACGTCCCGGAGCCTGATGCGAGTGCCGGGGCGGCACTGCCAACGTGGGGGTGTGCTGCCCGAGCGAACCGGCCGGCGCGGTGGGGGACTGTGCCGGCCGGTCGTCGCTTGTTCACACGGGTGCCGCGTGGCCGTTTTCGCTGGTGTGGTTGGCGAAGGGCTGGAGCTCGGGCCGCTTGGGGTGGAGGCCGTCCCCCACGGACTCACCGCGTAGTTGCCTGCGTACCCAGGGCAACAGGTGGGCTCGGGTCCAGGCGAGATCGGCCTGGCGGGACCGGATCCAGGGCGTGGGGTCGACCGGCGGCCACGGCTCGCGCCAGTCCTCGGCGACCGGAACGCCCAGAACTTCGGCCGTACGCAAGGCAATCCGACGATGGCCGTCGGCGGAGAAGTGCAGCCGATCGTCGCTCCAGGCCCGAAGATCGACGAGCACCGGCATGGCCCACAGGTCGACGAGCTTGGCGCCGTGCCGGTCGGCGATGGCCCGCAGATGCGCGTTGAAGATGGCGACCTTGCCCCGAACCCGCCGGACGACCGGCTGCTTGCGCGGGTCCGGTCCGGTGAAGACGACGACCTCGCTCACCCTCCGCAGCTCGACGAGAGCCTGCTCGAACTCGTCCGCGAGCTGGTCCACGTCGCTGCCCGGCACGATCAGATCGTTCCCACCGGCACAAAACGTGACGAGATCCGGCCTGATCTGCTGCACGACCGGCACCTGCTCGTCGATGATCTCCCGGAGCAGCTTGCCCCTCAATGCCAGATTGGCGTACCGGAAGTCCGGATCTCGAAGTGCGAGGGTCTGCGCGAAACGGTCGGCCCATCCCACATAGGACCCGTCCGCGGCAAGATCGCTCAAACCCTCGGTGAAGCTGTCCCCGATGGCCACCCAACTAGACAACCCTGGCACGGTCGCCTCCCCTCCGTCCGGTCCTTCCCCATTCCCTCTTAAACCCTCAGGATGCCGTGTCATTCCCGACCTACGCCACCGTCGGTCAGCAACACTCGATTCTGCGTTCGTTCGGTAACCATCCGATCGCACCCCACTGGTGCACCACTGGTACGCCGCGCGCACGCCATCCGCAATCGAGTTAGTCGCGACTGATCCGATGTGCCCGAATTTCCCGGCCGGTATGCTGCTCACCGTCATCAGCCGGTCACCGAGGGGGATTTCGTGTACGTCGACCCGAACGCCTCCACCCCGAACACCCAGCCCACGACGACGGGCGCCGGCACCGGCGTCGGCGGCATGATCGGCTCTTCGCTGGACGGCCTTGTCGAGGCCGCGACAACCGGCCGGCTTCGGGTGGACCAAGCCACCGGCGACGCCACGATCAAGGCGCTCACGGACATCCAGGACGAAGTCAACAGATATGTGCGACGTGGCGGGAGCGTGGTCACCGTCGGCACTCGGCTGGGCGGTGGCTACGCGGAGCAGATCGACAGGTTCATCCAGGACTGGACCTCGACCGGCGCGAACTCCGCGGTGACGATCATGAACGAATACGTCAAGGAGCTGGAGAGGCTCAAGGAGGCGGTTCGCAAGAGCATGGCCACCTACGAGCAAGCCGATGAGGGTGGCGCGGCGCACATCAACGCGGCTGGGCCGACTCGATGAGGAAGGCGATGGTCGGCTTCGTGCTGGCGTGGTCCGTCGGATCGCTGGGCGCCTGCACGTCGAGCCAGGCCGGTACGCCAACCCCGGCCGAGCCGGACAGCACGTCGACGAGCGAGCCGAAAGAGACCTCGTCGGAGTCTGACGACCAGGCACTCGACGACGTCGAGCCGTGTGAGTTGCTGAGCGACATCGACGTGGCAGAGGTTGGCCTCGAAGACGGCGAGAGGCTCAGTGACATCACGTGTGACTGGAAGCTGGATATCGGTACCGGTGTCCGGCTCGACCTCTACCGCGAACGTTCAATGGACAGCAACGCCGAGAAGGGGACACCGGTCGACATCGGTGATCATCGTGGCGACCGGATCGAAGGTCCGGGCGGTGAACCTGGGGTGTGCGCAGTGGCGATTGAGGCCTCGGACTCGTCATTCGTGCTGGTCACTGCCAATCATGGGGACGATACGTCGGCCGCGTGCGGCCTGGCCACCGATGTCGCCGAGCGGGTCGAGCAGAAGCTGCCGTGAGCGGCGCGCCAACCAGGTGAAAGGTTCGTCGATCCGATGTGCCCGAATTTGCCCGTGGGTATGCTGCTGACGGTTATCAGTCGATCACCGAGCGGTTCGTGAAGGGGGGGTCGATGACGGGGCAGGGTGGGCGGCAGGTGCCGCCGGCAGAGAGCAATCATGCGGCTTTCGACCATGAGCAGCTCAAGAAGTGGACCGACGATGCCGACACCGGCACCTCGCAGGCCTTCGCCGATGAGTGGACGCGCACCGGAACCGTGTTGATGGACGCGGCCGACTCCCTCAAGCGTGCTTCCATGGGCACCGAGGCCGGCTGGACGGGTGATGCGGCCGAGGCGATGCGGCAGCGGCTCGGGCTGATCGCCGGCTGGAGTGGCGGCACCGGCTCGCAGATCTCCGCCGCCGGGCAGACGATCGCCCGGCAGAGCGAGGCGGCGGACGCTGCTCGGCGGGCCATGCCGGAGCCCGTGTCGTACAAGCCGGCCGACATCATTCGGGATGCGCCAGGGAACGGGCTCATGGCGTTGGTTCAGCTGCCGGAGCTCATGTACCAGCGTTATCAGGAGAGCAACGCCGCTCATGAGGAGGCCGTTCGGGTCGTCGCGGAGCGGGACCAGACCATGAGTACCGCGGCTGGGGAGGTGTCGGTCTTCCAGGCGCCGCCTTCGTTGGACGGGTCGGATGATGCGGGCTACATCGACTCGGGGGACGGGTCGGACGGGGCGCCCGGGTCGGATGGGCCCGAGCCCGGGGGGCCCAGGTCCGGCGAGCCGGGCGGGTTCGGTGGCGGGCCCGGCTCCGGCGGTGACTCCGGTGCGCCTCGGACCAGCGCGCCTCCCGGCGGTGGGCCACCCGGCGGAGGTCCGCCGGTCGGCGGGTCGGGCAGCCCGGGCATCACCACGCCGGACTCCTTCGCTCCTCGCGAGCCGGCGCCGGTCGGTGGAGGGCCCACCGGGTTCGGGTCGTCCCAGCCGCCTGGCGTGCCGCCGGGGTTCGGGCCAATGGGTGGGGGACCGGGCGGGTTCGGTGGCGGAGCCGGTGGGTCCGGCGGCGGCTCCGGCGGCGGGGTACGTGGTGGCTCGCCGGGTGGCGGCGCGGGCGCGGGTCAGCCGGGAGCCGGGCCGGGTGGCCGCGGGCTGCCGGGTGTCGCGCCGGGACCGGCGGCGGCGAAGGCGGCCGCGATGCGCGGTGCGGCTGCCGGGCGCGGCGGCGCTCCCATGAGCGGCATGCCCATGGGCGGTGCCGGGCGCCGCGACGAGGACGCCGAGCACCAGCGGCCCGAGTTCCTTCAGGAGCCCGACCCCGACGGCATCTTCGACACCGACGTCCTCACCGCGCCGCCGGTCATCGGCGCGCCGGACGACGAATGAACGCCGAGCTCTCGCTCGCCGCGGTCGACACGCTCTGGGAGGACCTCCGGCTCGGCCGGTTCCCGTTCCCGCTCGAGGTGCGTAGCCACGGCGACTCTCTCGACGTCCGTGCGCGGATCAAGGCGGCCGTCTACGCCGACCTGGGTCGCCGCGGGCTCGCGCAGGGCAGCCGTCCCGACGACGACCTCGTCGAGGACCTGCGGCTGCTCGCCGACCCGGCGGTGTGCATCGACCTCGTCGCGTTGCTCGACATGACTGGCACGGACCCGGTCCGGGCGGTCGCCGTGGCGCGGGGGCGGCGCGGACTCCTTGTCGTGCAAGGGAAGCTGGCGGTGTCGTTCAGCCGGATGCGCGACACGACGATCGCCGGCGCGCTGGTGGAGCTGCTGCCCGACACGCGCGCGGCTCTCGGCAGCTCGATCACCCAGCCGGCCGCGGCGGTGAGCGCCAACCAGCCCAAGCACCGCCGCGCCCAGCCTGGCGGTGTGCTGCGGACGGCGGCCCCGCGCGACATGGCCGACAGCAAGCTGCGCGCGATCGCCGCGATCATGGAGAAGCCGGTGCGGCGGGCCGGTCAGGTCGGCGTGACGCTCACCGACGAGACCGGCAAGCGTCACCGCCAACCCGGCATAGCGTGGTTCGACACCGACGACGGCCGCTACGCCACGACGATGACCCGCGGCCGCGACGGCGAGGACTGGGTGACCTTGTGGCCCGCGGACAACACCCGACTGACGCACCGTCTGAGCGAGACGATCGCCCGCGGCTAGCTCGGCCGTGGCCTCCGGCCCCCGAGTATCCAGTCTACCGAGCGGCACCGACAATTCGGCGGGCTCGAGCGGTGCTCCGTGGACAACGGCCTCCCCTGTGGAGCAATCGGGCGGTGAGCGGCTCGCGCCGCCGACGTTGTCAGTGCCGCGCGGTAATGTGGAAACCGGGGGACCCCCGGCCGTGCGAATGGTCCATTCGCACGGGGTTCAGCCGATCGGGTCAGGACAGTTCCAAGCCGCCTCGAGCCAGGGCGAAGGCTTCGGTCTGGGTGGACGGGGTCAGGGTGCCGTCCGGATCGGTCAGCATCACACTCGACACCAGCGTTCGGCCATCCGCCTTGTGGGCCAGGTAGTTCAGCGTCAGCACGCCCGGCTCCGCGCCGCCTTGGTACCACACCGCCGGGAAGTCGCCGCCCAGGCCGATACCGCCGTCCGAAATGGACAAAGCATGGTCCACGGCGGCGCCGTGCCGGGACTGGAGGCCGGCGAACGCTCGGCACATGTCGCTCGGTGCGCCGAACCACTCGATCTCCTCGACGTCGCGCGCGGTGGTCCACGGCTCGATACGGTCACGCGGCACGGAGTTCGCCGCCGGCAGCACCGCGTGGCGCAGTGACGGCGGCAACGACAGGTACGGGCGCGCGAGCGCGGGATAGTGGAAACCCTTGAGTGCGAACAACTCCCGCGTCGTCAGGAACGGGACGTTGCCGTCCGCGCGGTTGCCGGACAGCGACAGCTGGCGGGACACGTCACGCCGGCCGAGGAAATGGATCAGGTGATCCGTCGCCGTGTTGTCGCTGATCGAGATCATCAGGTTCGCGTACTCACGCAGCGGCAGCCGCGTCCCCGCGGGCTCCTCCTGCAGCACCCCCGTCGGGAGACTCTTCCACTCGTCCCGGATCGCCAGCTCCTGGTCCCAGCTCGCGCGGCCGTCGGCGACCGCGCGAGCCAACGCCCCCAGGACGTACAGCTTGAAGGCCGAGCCCAGCGGGCGTGGCACGTCACCGTCGACCGAGTGGATCGGTTCGCATCCGGCGGAAACATCGAACGTGGCAAAGGAAACCGACGGCGCCAGCGCCCGCAACCGTCCGTCCAGCTCGGACCACGAGCTCGGTGACGGCGCGTACGGGCTGAAGCGCAACCTCCCCACCAGGCCGTTCGCGTCGACCACCAGCGACACCAGCCATGCCCCCGACACCGCCTCCACCGACGTCGGCGTGGACGACAACACCCGTGGCGGGGCCAGCGCGCCGAACCCGGCCATAGTCTCGTTGAACTCCGCCGGCCCGCCGATCGCCGACAGGAACTCCGCCGACAGGTGCTCCCGTTGCTCCGCCTCGGAAATCGGCAACCGGGACGACGCGTCGACCACCCACGCCAGCTGCGCCATGGGTGGCGCCGGCCGCACCACCGCTGGCACGCCCGGCAGGACCAGCGCCACCACCGACAACCCCAGCAAAATTCGAGATCGCATCGCTCACCCTCCGATGTAGACGGACGAAGGCGAGGGGTCAGGCCGGCAGCAGATACAGCCCGCCGACCGTGCCGTCGGCGTTGAAGGCGACCCGCCCGAGCACCTCGCCGGCCTCGCAGAACAGCGGCACACTCACCACCGTGTGCGTGCCGGCCCGCAGCACGTACGGGTCGCCCATCCGCTCGTAGCGACCGATGTTCGCCGCCATTTGCGTCCACACCGACGCGAGCTTGTCCTCGGTGATCTCCGCGAGCATCGGCCCGTCGAAGTCCCTGCGCACCGCCGCCCACCGGCCGACCACCAGCTCGGCCAGCAACGCGACCGCGTGGTCGGCCGCGCCCGGCAGCGCGTCCCGGGTCATCTCCGCTCCCGTCCGTGGGTCGACCGGGCGCCCGAACCGCTGGAACGCCGCCTGCCGGGAGGTCCCGAGAACGTCCCCGATCTCCTGCCAGGTGTGGCCGGCGTCGCGGGCCCGCTCGACCGCCTGCCGCAGCGCATCCTCGGCACTGCGCGCCTGCTCGCGGGCCCGCGGCACCTTCTCCAGCGGCCTCGAACCACCGCCGCTCCCCTCGTCGTCAAGGTAACCTTTACGAGTCGAAAGCGTCGAGCCCACCTTGACGGACGATGCGCGGGAACGTCGCGCCGCACTGCGGCAGGTCGCGTCGCAGTACTGTCGCTGGCGACCTTTTCCGTGCTGTGCTGGCAGCGAGCGACCGCAGGCCAGGCAGGTGGTTGGGCGGGGGACGTTGGCCATGGTCACCTGCTTTCGTGCCGCGAACTATCCGCACGTTATCATAAAACGTGCCGGGCCTGAGGTTAGGGCTACCTAAGCCAGGACGCATGAGGCAGGCTTGCACCGTGACCGAGCAGGCGACCGAGAACCAGCTATCGCTGCGCGAGCTGCTCGGCGGCCGGAGCGGCGCGATCGACGCCAGCATCCCGCCGGCCGTCTTCGTGCTCGGCTGGCTCGTCAGCGGTCGCTCGATCGGCTGGGGCGCGCTCGCCGCGGTCGCGGCCGGTGCCGTGGTCGGCGTGATTCGCCTGGTCAGGGGCGGTCGGGTGACGGCCGTGCTGGCCGGCGTGGCCGCGGTCGCCGGCGCCGCCCTCGTCGCCCTCTACACCGGCCGCGCGCAGGACTTCTTCCTCATCCAGCTGCTGTCCAATGTGGCCAGTGCGCTCGCCTGGGCGGTCAGCGTCCTGATCCGCTGGCCGCTGCTCGGCGTCGTCGTCGGCGTGCTGCTCGGGCAGAAGACCCGCTGGCGCCGCGATCCCGACCTCGTCCGTGCGTACGGCCGGGCCAGCTGGGTCTGGGTGTTCGCCCAGTACACCGTCCGCGTGCTCGTGTTCGGCATCCTCTGGTGGTCCGGCTGGGTGGTCGCGCTCGGCGTGGCGCGGGTCGTGCTCAGCTGGCCGCTCGTCGCGGCCACCGTCGCGGCGAGCGCGGTCGTCCTGCGCCGCTCGCTGCCGTCCGACCATCCGGGCCTGCGGCACCCTAGGATGCCGGCGTGAACGGCTTACGCGGCGCGGCCGGCAGCGAGGTCGGCCGCAAGTACCGGGCGAACTTCGACGTCGCGCACCTGGACCTCGAGCCGCTCCTGGCCGTCGTCGCCGACGGCATGGGCGACAGCGAGGGCAGCGCACTCGCCGGGCGCGCCACCGTGGACATCTTCGTCGAGCGGATCCGGGCAGCCCGGGGCGACGTCGGGCCCAAGACGATCCGGGACGCGGTCGAGGCCGCGCAGGACCGGGTCATCGACATCGGCCGCGGCGACATCGGCCTGGCCGGCTGCACGCTCACCGCGCTCCTCGCCGGCGCCGACGGCATGTGGGTCACCCAGCTCGGTGACTCGCGGGTCTACCGGTTCCGTGACGACCTGCTCGAGCTGCTCACCGTCGATCACACGATGGCCTGGCTCGGCGTCGCGCACGGCCTCTACTCGCTCGACTCACCGCAGGCCGCGGCCGCCCGCTACCACCTGACCCGCTACGTCGGCCACGCCATGCGCCCCGAGCCGGACGTGCTCAGCATCGTCCCGGCACCCGGCGACATCTACCTGCTCTGCAGCGACGGCATCGCCGAGCAGGTGCCCTACCCGCGGCTCCGCGAGATCCTGCGGCTGCACATCGAGCCCGCCGCCATGGTCGAGCGCCTGCTCGCGGCCGCGGACGTGGCAGGCGGCGAGGACAACGCCACCGCCGTCGTCGTCACCGTTCCGTTCTAGGCCTCGGTTCCGTTCTAGGCCTCGGCGCGTCCGGGCGGACCTCGAGTGCCGCCAGCCACGCGGCGCCAATGGCCCCGTCCGGTGCGAACAGCACCGGCACCGGTGTGCACTCGGCGAGCGCCGCGCGCAGTGCCGTGCCGACCGGGCTCGCGGGCCCGATCACACTGCCCGCGAGCACGATCGGCGTGCGCTCGTCGGCCGGCCGAGCGGCCATCGCCAGTTCCGCGAGCAGCTCCGCGGCCTCGGCGACGATGCCCGCCGCGACCGGGTCGGTCGCCAGATAGGTACTGACCATCGAGGCGAACCGGGCCAGGCGGATGGGCGGCTCCGCGTTCGCCGCCATGATCAGCCGGTTGGCCACCTTCGGCTCGTTCACCGAGGTGAGGCCCGGCAGTGCCTCGAACAACACCGCCTCCGCGAGGGGCGACGGCGTCTTTCCGGTCTGCAGCTGGCGCAGCGTCCGCCGCACCGCCTCGCGGCCCATCCAGTACGCCGAGCCCTCGTCGCCGAGCATCCAGCCGAGGCCGCCGACCCGCGAGATCATCTTGTGGCCGGCGATCCGGGCCGCGATCGAGCCGGTGCCGCCGATCACCACCACGCCGTCCGGCTCGGCGGTGGCCGACGCGAACGCGACCTCCGCGTCGCTCACGATGCCGATCGGGCAGGTCACCCCGATGTGCCGCAGCGCGGCGGTGAACGTCTCGACGACCTCCGGGTCGGTGAACTTGCTCACCCCCGCCATGCCCAGCACGCAGGCGCGCACCTTGCCGGCGCCGCCAGGGGCCAGCGCGTCGCGCACCGCCTCGGCGACCCGCTTCCCGGCCAGCTCCGGCGGGTGCGAGTTGGGGTTGCCGCCGCCCGCGGTCCCCCGCCCGATCACCGTCCCGTCCAGCTCGACGGCGAGCGCACGGGTCGAGGTGGCCCCCGCGTCGACGCCGACCACGCGGCCTACGGTCACGTCATCTCCTCCACTGTGGACACCCCCGGCCCCGGCTCGAACGTCACCCGCTCGGAGTCGAGCGTGCCGCCGCAGTGCGGGCAGCGGACGTCGGCCGTGGTGTGCCGGCCGCAGTCGAGGTGGCGCAGCAGCGCGGGCGGCCCGGCGCCGCCGTCGAGCCAGGTGTCACCCCAGCGGATGATCGCGACGAGCGCGGGGAAGAAGTCGCGGCCCATGTCGGTGAGCGGGTACTCGTAGCGGGCCGGACGGTCCTGGTAGCGGACCCGGTCGAGCAGGCCGGCGCCGGTGAGGCGGTCCAGCCGCTCGGTGAGCGTGTTGCGGGCGATGCCGAGCGAGGCCTGGAACCGGTCGAACCGGCGCACCCCGTGGAACGCCTCGCGGAGCACGAGCAGCGTCCACTGGTCGCCCAGCAGGTCCATGGTTCTCGCGACGGAACACGGCCAGCGGGCGAACGACGTCCTTCGCACCCCGGACAGTGTAGGGAAACTCACCCGTTCCGGTAATGCGCCAAACGCGTCGAATGTGATCGTCACCGAGTTCGGGTGACCTTCGACAGGCCGCGCGGCTGGTCCGGGTCACCGCCGCGGGCCAGGGACAGCTCGAGTGCGAGCCGCTGCAGCGGCAGGATCTCGAGGATCGGCGCGACCTCCTCGGCCGTCGCCGGCACGTCGATGCGCCGGTCGGCCGGACGTCGACGGCCGCCGAGCCGACCGCCAGCACGTCGGCGCCCCGGTCGCGGACCGCGGCCACGACGTCGCGCATGGCCTCGCCGCCGCGGCCCTTGCTGGTCACGGCGACCACCCCGGTGCGCGCGTCGATCGCGGCGACCGGGCCGTGCAGCAGGTCGGCGCCGCTGTAGGCGCGAGCGCCGAGGTAGCTGGTCTCGGCGAGCTTGAGCGCCGCCTCGGCCGCGGTGGCCGACGAGTAGCCGCGGCCGGTGGTCACGACGCGTTCCACATTCCGGTAGCGCTCCATGGCCGCGGTGACCGCGTCGGCGGAGCCGGTGAGCGTCCGCTCGGCCAGCTCGCCGAGGTTCGCCACCGCCTCGCCGTGCCCGCCGCGCGCGGCGTCGACCAGCAGGTACAACGTCAGCAGCGTGGCGGTGTAGGTCTTGGTGGCGGCGACGGCGAGCTCCGCACCGGCGCCGATGCGCACCGAGTGCTCGGCGGCCTCGGCCAGCGCCGAGCCGGGCGTGTTCGTCACCGCGACGGTCAAAGCGCCGCGGCCGCGGGCGGCCGTGGTCGCCTCCACCAGATCGGGTGAACCTCCGCTCTGGCTGACCGTCACGTACAGCACGCCGTTCAGGTCCGGCTCGGCGCCGTAGAGCGTGGTCGTCGACGGCGAGACAAGACCAGCCGGAAGTTGGAGGAGTACCTCGATCAGGTACTTCGCGTACAGCGCGGCGTGGTCACTCGACCCGCGGGCGGCGAGCAGCGCGAACCTGGGCTGGTGGGCGGCGAGCCGCGACGCGACCCCGGCGAGCTCGGTCCGCCGGGCGACGACGGAGTCGAACACCGACGGCTGCTCGGCAATCTCCGCGGCCATCCGTGCGCCTGCTCCGGTCATTCGGGTCCTCCTGCCAACTGCTGCGGTCGACTCAGCCGAGTAGGTCTAGACCAATCATGGTATCGCTGTAGGGTGGTCCGACGCGAGGGGAGTAACGGATTTCCCAAATCCGGCGCGTGTGATCGCGCTGCCGGCACCTGGGAAGGCATCCTGTAGCAGGGAAGTCGTCGTCTGGAGGAGCCATGCTGGAAACGTCGGCCGCGCAAGAGCCCGACACCGCTGGTCGTGCGCTGCGCGAGCCCAAGTACTGGGGGCTCAAGCGGCACCTGCTCGAGCTGCTCAGCTCGTTGCCACCGGGCTCGCCGATCCCCACCGAGCGCTCCCTCGCGGCCGAGTTCGACGTGTCCCGCACGACCGTCCGCCAGGCTCTTGCCGACCTGACAGTAGAAGGCCGGTTACTGCGTGTGCAGGGCAAGGGCACGTTTGCGGCGGAACCCAAGGTGGCACAACGGCTCCAACTGTCGTCGTACACAGAGGACATGCGGGCGCAGGGCCGCGAGCCGTCCTCCCGGCTGCTCGACATCGCCGAGATCCCGGCCGAGGGCGAGCTCTCCGCGCTCCTCGGTGTCCGCGCCGGGGCCAAGATCCTTCGGATGCAACGGCTCCGGCTGGCCGACGGCGAGCCGATGGCGATCGAGACCTCGCACCTGCCGCTCGGGCGGTTCCGGGGCCTGCGCAAGTACGTCTCCGCGGGCGGCTCGCTCTACCAGGTGCTGCGTGAGCGCTACGACGTCGAGATGGGACACGCGGAGGAGACGATCGAGACCGCGCTGGCCGGCCCGCACGAGGCCGAGCTGCTCGGCGCCGATGTGGGGATGCCGATGCTGCTGCTGTCGCGGCACTCCTACGACATGACGGAGAAGCCGGTGGAGTGGGTGCGCTCGGTGTACCGGGGTGACCGGTACAAGTTCGTGGCGGAGCTGAACCGGCCGTCATGACCTCGTCGCTCATCCAGGGCGAGGTCCGCTGGGGCAGCCCGGCGGCGCGCGGGGTGCTCGCCGCGACGATCCTCGGGTCGGGGATGGCGTTCCTGGACGGCACGGTGGTCAACATCGCGTTGCCCCGGATCGGCGAGGAGTTCGACGCGTCGTTGTCGGGTCTGCAGTGGATCCTCGACGGGTACCTGCTGTCGCTCGCGGCGCTGATCCTCATCGCCGGCTCGCTGGGCGACCGGTACGGGCGGCGGCGGATCTTCCTGCTCGGCGTCGCGTGGTTCGGCGTGTCGTCGGTGCTGTGCGGGCTGGCGGTGTCGACGGAGATGCTGGTCGTGTCGCGGGTGCTCCAGGGCATCGGCGGCGCGCTGCTCACGCCTGGCTCGCTCGCGATCATCCAGTCGTCGTTCGTGCGGGCCGACCGGGCGCGGGCGATCGGCGCGTGGTCGGGCCTCGGCGGCATCGCCGGCGCCATCGGGCCGCTGGTCGGCGGCGCGTTGGTGCAGCTGTGGTCGTGGCGGCTGGCGTTCCTGGTGAACGTGCCGATCGCGCTGCTGTGCGTGTGGTTCACCAGGCGGTTCGTGCCGGAGTCGTGCGACCGGACGATGGGTGGGCATCCGGACATCTGGGGTTCGGTGCTGGGTGCGCTGGGCCTGGCGGGGGTGACGGCGGCGCTGGTCGAGGGTCCGGGGCGGGGGTTCGCGGACCCGCTCGTGCTGGGGTCGGTGGTGGTCGGGGTCGTCGGGCTGGCGTCGTTCGTGGTGCTGCAGCGGCGGCAGCGCGATCCGCTGGTGCCGCCGGACCTGTTCGTTAACCGGACGTTCGTGGTGTCGAACGCGCTGACGTTCGTGGTGTACGCGGCGCTCAGCGGCGTGATGATGCTGTTCGTGCTGCAGCTGCAGACCTCGCTCGGCTACTCGCCGACCGCGGCCGGGCTCGCGGGGCTGCCGATCTCGGTGCTGATGCTGCTGCTGTCGGCGCGGTCGGGAAAGGCGGCGCAGCGGTTCGGACCGCGCTGGTTCCTGGTGATCGGCCCGATGATCATCGCCGTCGCGATGATCATGTACACCGGGATGACGCCCGGCGCGTCGTACCTGCTGGTGGTGCTGCCGGCGACGGTCGTGTTCGGGCTCGGCCTGGTGACCGTGGTCGCCCCGGTGACGGCGACCGTGCTGGCCGCCGCGGCCGACCGGCACGCCGGGGTGGCGTCCGGGGTGAACAACGCGATCGCCCGCACGGGTGGGCTGCTGGCGGTGGCGGTGCTGCCGGCCGCGGCGGGTCTCAGCGGTGCGGCGTACGCGGACCCGGTGGCGCTGACCGCCGGCTGGCAGATGGCGATGTGGCTGTGCGCCGGCCTGTGCGTGGTGGGTGGCCTGCTGGCCCTGGGCGTGCGGAACGACGTGCTGGAGTCGGCCGTGCCCGAGCCCCGCGCGGCGGAGCCCGCCGCCGCGGAGCAGCCGTCGCCCGCCGAACCCGAGCCGGCCGTGGCGGCGGCTCCCGAGGCCCCTCGCCCGGGTGACTGCATGAGCTGCGGCATCCTCACCCCACCGACCCATATCGTCCCGGCCCGCAACATCCCGGTGGCCTCACCGCGGCCGGGCGACACAGCGGCCTGACCCTCCATTCGCGCCGCGAAGTTGCCCACAGCCCGCCGCACACCCCTTTGACCAGCACGTATAACCCGTAGACTGGCGCTGAGGGTGCCCAGGAAGCGGTCTTTTGGTTGCACACTGACTCAATGGCTGGTGACGAGAGCGACGTTAGTGCAGGTCGGGGCGACGGCCGCCCGCTTGTGTACGACTCCTACGGGCGGTTGTCGCGGGTGCCGGAGACCGGTGAGTTGGAGAAGATCGAGACCCAGTTGGCGGACAACCGCAAGGTGGTCAAGCGGTTGCGCGGGTCGCTCGGTGAGGAGCTGTCGGACGGCTTGTCGGCATGGAAGCGCGGTGTCCGCCGGCCGGGGTGGGAGCGGTTGTTGGAGCGGGTCCGGTCCGGGGAGTCGGATGGGATCGTGGTGTGGCACACCGACCGGCTGTTCCGGCAGCCCCGTGACCTGGAAACGCTGATCGAGCTGGGTGACAAGGGCTTCCGGGTCGCGTCCGCGCACGGTGAGCGGGACCTCTCCGACCCGGACGACCGGTACATCCTGCGTATCGAGGTGGCGCACGCGGCCCGGTCGTCGGACGACACGTCGCGACGGGCGAAGCGCCCGCATTCGCGCCCTACGTGAGGCGGGCATGGCCTACGTCGGCGGGCCGCGTCGGTTCGGCTGGCCGGGCGGAGACCTGACGTGGCAGCCCGCCGAGGGCCAGACAGATGAGGACCGGCCGCAGGTACCGGCTGCGCAGGTGGCGCGGGAGCGTGAGGCCATCCGGGCAGCGGCTGACGAGCTGCTGGCCGGGGTGAGTCAGGGCGAGATCGTTCGGGCCTGGAACAAAGAAGGGCTGTGGACGGTGACCGGGTTGCCGTGGACGGCAAAGGGGCTTCGGCTCATGATGCTGCGCGCCACGAATGCCGGGCTGATCGAACAGGACGACAAGTTCGTCTCGCGGATCCCGGGTGAGCCGATCATCGACCCGGAGGTGTTCGAGCGGTTGCGGTCGATGTACAAGGGCCGCAGCCGGGGCCGACCGATCGGGGAACGCTACGTGGGGACCGGGATTCTCCGGTGCGCAGTGTGTGGTCACACCCTGTCGGCCGTCGCCCATCAACCGAGACTGGACAGCCCCACGGCCCTCGCTGACCTGCACGTTTGCCGATCCGTTGGGTCGGCATAAGAACCGGCCGTGGCCTCAACCAATGTCGGGTTCCGGTCGTGTCACCGGCCGTCGAGCCACACCGTCCAGGGGCGCACTTCTTTGATCCGCAACACGCCGTTCAACACCCACGGGTCCTCAGCGAAGACGGACCGCAGTTCTTTCTCGTCAGCCGACTCCACGGCGAGAAGTGCGACCTCCTCGTCATCGGCACTGCCAATCGGGCCGCCGAACATGATGACACCACGATCGACCAGCCCGTCGGCAAACTTGGCGTGCTGATCCCACCCTTGCTGCTCGCGAATTCCGCGGGTGGGTTCCCAGTTGCGTCCCGTGGCCGTCGTGACGGCGAACACTGCCATGGCATCTCTCCCTCTCGGCCTCCCTCTGCGCCATCGTGTCAGGAGGGTCTGACACGAACCACGGTGAGTCCTGGGGGCCGCAGATTGGGAGGTGCTGGCTCGCGCCTACAAGGAATTCTACGAAACCATTGTGCCCGACCGGGGCTAGGACGAGACGTGCCAGCGGCTCATGCGGGGTGACATGCGTGGTGAGGGGGCGGTGGCCATCAGGCGTCACCGCCTCGGCGCTTGACCTGCGCCACTTCGACGGAAGCCTTCGGCTGCCGACCGGCCGGATCGTGATCTCCGGGCCTTCGACCAGGACCATAGAGTTCGGGTTGTGGCACGTTAGGAATTGTCTCAAATTAACTTGTACATGTCGTGATTGTTCTGTCATGGTTCTGGTATGGCCATGGTCGTGGAGATCGATGAGCAGGTCCTGGCGGCGAAGTTCGGGACGATCCTGCCGCACTTGGATGAGCGGCA
>NZ_WHTD01000188.1 GCF_009379765.1 Actinophytocola sp.
GTCCCGTCCGACATCGCGAACACCCGCGCCGACCCGGTCGCCAACCCGGCCACTTCACGCACCCGCTTCGCCGGCTCCTCAGGCTTCTTCTCCCGTACCGGCGCCGGCTCCGCCGCGGCGGCAGCCGGCTCCGGGAACACGCTGCCCAGCCACTGCCACACCGCCGACACACCCGGCCACTGCCCGCTCGAGAACGGCTGACCGACCGGCGACCCGACCAGCACAATGGCAACTACCAGGACCAGGAAAACGGCGCGCGACAGCACGCCGCGCGAACGCGACGACAACATCGAAAACCCCAGCTCTCACACATCAACCGGCGTGAACAAACCACCGACAACCAGGCACATCCGTAAACAGCAAACTCCACACCCGCAACCCCACAAACCCGCCGAACAGCCCAACCCGAAAGTCGCAACCCCGAGACCAAACAGCCCAACCCACCCACACAGACCACCCCCACCCCACCCCAACACACTCTCCGTATACCCCCAACAGCAAACGGGTCAACCGAATCCGACACCCTGGGCATCGAGTCTTATCAAGGTTCTTGCCGGAGCCGAAGGCGGCGAGAGGGATTGCAGGGCGAGGTCGTTGATCGCGCGGTGGCAGCCCTCTGTCAGGGGGTGTGAGTGCTGTGCCGCCCGACCGGGCGGCACAGCACTCACACCCATCGGTCAGTTCAGGCCGTTGTCCATCGCGGTGATCAGCTCGCCGTTGGACGTGTCGCCGGACAACTCCCAGAAGAACGCGCCGCCCAGGCCTTGCTGGTTGGCGTAGTCCATCTTGCCGCCGATCGTCGACGGGGTGTCGTAGCTCCACCAGTTCGAGCCGCAGTGCGCGTACGCCGTGCCGGCGATGGTTCCCGTGGACGGGCAGGAGTTCTTCAGGACCTTGTAGTCGTCGATGCCCGCCTCGTACGTACCCGGGGCGGGACCGGTGGCCGAGCCGCCGGGCTCGCTCTGCGACACGCCGGTCCAGCCGCGGCCGTAGAAACCGATGCCCAGCAACAGCTTCGAGGACGGGATGCCCTTCCCGCGAAGCTTCTGGATCGCCGCGTCGGAGTTGAAGCCGGCCGCCGGGATGCCCTCGTAAGCCGTCAGCGGCGAGTGCGGCGCCGTGGGACCGTCCGCGTCGAACGCGCCGAAGAAGTCATAGCTCATCACGTTGTACCAGTCGACGTACTGGGCCGCGCCGCCGTAGTCGGCAGCGTCGATCTTGCCGCCGTCCGAGCCGTCCGCGGTGATCGCGGCGGTGACCAGGTTTCCGGAGCCGAACCGGGAACGCAGGGCACTGAGAAGCGTCGGGAACGCGCTGAAACCGCTGGTGTCACAGGAAAGCCCGCATGCGTTCGGGTACTCCCAGTCGACGTCGATGCCGTCGAAGACGTCCGCCCAGCGCGGGTCCTCGACCAGGTTGTAGCAGGACTCGGCGAACGCCGCCGGGTTCTGCGCGGCCTGACCGAACCCACCGGACCAGGTCCAGCCGCCGAAGGAGAACAGCACCTTCAGGCCGGGGTGCATCGCCTTGAGCTTGCGCAGCTGGTTGAAGTTGCCGCGCAGCGCGCCGGCGTCCCATGTGTCCGACGTACCGTCCACACTGGACGCCGCGTCGTAGTACTTGTCGTAGTCGGCGTACGCGTCCCCGATCGCGCACTGTCCGTTGGTGACGTTCCCGAACGCGTAGTTGATGTGGGTCAGCTTGTCCGCCGAACCACTCGTCTGGATGTTCTTCACGTGGTAGTTGCGCTGGTAGACGCCCCACTGGACGAAGTACCCGAGATTGACCTTCCCCGCCGCCACCGACACGGCGGGGGAGGACTGGGCAGGGGCGATCACCAGACCGAGAGTCGTGGCCAGGACGGCCACGAGCACCGGCAGGCGCCATCGAATGCCGGACATCGTTCTCCTCGTGGATGCAGGGTCCAACGCGAATGGAGATCCACTGTCAACTATGTGGTCTAGACCACATATCGTCAAGAGGTCTGAACCAACTGGCAAATGTCAGGTCCGCGATTACCCTGGTCGGCGACGGTGCCGGCGACGAAGCGGGGTGCCATGGGTTCGCGGGGAAAGCTCGAGAAGTTCCTCATCCCGGAGTCGATCTTCGGCGTCGGGAGCCTGGCCGAGGTCGGCGACGCGGCCCGCCGCGCGGGCGGCTCCCGGGCGCTGGTCGTCAGCGATCCGGGGGTGCTGGCCGCCGGCTGGGTCGACCAGGCCGTCCCGCACCTGCGCGCGGCGGGCCTGTCCTACCGCATCTGGTCCGACCTCACCCCCAACCCCAAGGACCGCGAGGTCGAGGCCGGTTTCCTGCACTACCTCGACAGCGGCTGCGACGTGCTAGTGGCCATCGGCGGCGGCAGCCCCATCGACGCGGCCAAGGCCATCGCGGTCCTGTCCGGCAACGGCGGCAGCATCCTCGACTATGAGGGCATCGACACGGTCGGCAAGCCCATCCCGCCGATGGTCATGGTTCCCAGCACCGGCGGCTCCGGCGCCGACGTCTCCCAGTTCTGCGTCATCACCGACACCCGCCGCCGGCTGAAATGCACGATCGCCGGCCGCGCCCTGGTGCCGGACATCTCGGTGACCGACCCGCGCCTGCTGACCACGATGTCGCCGGAGCTCTCCGCGCACACCGCGCTCGACGCGCTCAGCCACGGCATCGAGGCCTACGTGTCCAAGGCCGCCAGCTTCCTGTCCGACGTGCACGCCCTCGCCGCCATCCGCGGCGTCCTCGAGCACCTGCTCCCGACCATGGACGACCCCGCCGACCTGCGCGCCCGTGAGGGCATCGCCCGGGCGAGCCTGCAGGCCGGCATCGCGTTCACCAACGCGCTCCTCGGCGCCACGCACGCGATCGCGCACCAGATCGGCGGCTACCTCGAGGTCCCGCACGGGCTGCTCAACGCGATCCTGCTGCCGCACGTCATGCGGTTCAACGCGGCGACCCACCCGGAGCGGTTCGTCGGCGTGGCCGGCGCGATGGGGGTCGAGACCGCCCGGCTGACGCCGCAGGAGTGCGCGGAGGCGGCCATCGCGACCGTGCAGGCGTTGCGGGAGAAGGTCGGCATCCCGGCCGGGCTCGCCAAGGTGGGCGTGCGCCGCGAGCACCTCGGCCGGTTCGCCGAGAACGCGCTCAACGACGCCTACATCACCACCAACCCGAGGACGGTGAGCAAGGAGGATGTCGAGCAGATCTGCCTTGCCGCACTCTGACCCCTGGTTGGAGCGGCTCACCGGCGCCCGGTCGTCCAAACCGACCTTCTACGCGGAGTGGCGGCGCAAGAGCCACGGCCTCGACCGCGCGATCGAGGCGCTGCGGGCGATCTCGGCGGCGCTCTGCACCACGACCAGCGGCCCGGATGTGCTGTGCGACGCGGTCGTCGACGCGTTGGCCAGGCACTTCGGCGCGCCCGCGGTGTCACTGACCCTGGTGGCCCGGCGGGAGTTCCGCCGCGGCGCGGTCCCCGACGAGTTCGCCGACCTCCGCGAGCGCACCCGCGCCGAGGCCCGCCCGGTGACGCTGCCCGGCATGGTCGGCGTGCCGGTCCTGCAGGCCGGGACTCTGCTCGTGGAGCTGCCGGCGACCGAGGTCGACGAGAGCGAGGTGGCGATCCTGCAGACCGTCGCCAACCAGCTCTCGGTCGCGCTGGAGAACGCCTGCCTCTACCAGGAGGCCCATGAGCGCACCCGCGAGCTGGAGGAACGCAACCGCCAGCTCGAGGTCGCCCACCGCAGGCTCAGCGAGGCCGGGCAGCGGCAGCTGATCAGCCAGGAGCGGCACCGGATCGCGCGCGAGCTGCACGACAGCGTCGCCCAGCACCTGATCAGCATCGGCATGAACCTGGAGTGGTGCCGGCAGAACGAGCCTTCCTCGGCGGTGGGCCGGCGGGTGGCGGTGACCAAGGAGCTGGCTCGCTCGGCGCTCACCCAGATGCGAGCGGCGATCTTCGAGCTGTCCGAGCTGGATCCCCAGCGCAGCGGCATGCGTGGCGTGCTCGTCGACCTGGTGCGGGAGTTCCGCGCGATCACCCCGCTGCGGGTGCGGGTGCGCACCCGGGGCGAGCCGGTCGCACTGCCGCTCGCCGCCCAGCACGCCCTGTTCCACATCGCCCAGGAGGCGATGTTCAACGCGGTCCGGCATGCCGCCGCGCACGGCATCTGGGTCGAGCTGGCCTACCGCGCCGGAACCGTGGCGCTCACCGTCGCCGACGACGGAACCGGTGACCCGGCGGCGATCCAGCGCCGCCTCACCCGGGCCGCGGCGCCCGGTGGGCTGGTCAACATCCGCGAACGTGCCCGCGAGCTGCACGGCACCGCGCGGGTGCTCGCCCGCCGGGGCGGCGGCGTCCGGGTGCGGGTCGAGGTCCCTGCCGATGACTGACCGGATCCGCGTGGTGATCGTCGACGACCACACGATCGTGCGGGAGGGCCTGCGCTCGATCCTCGAGCTGGAGAGCAACATCGCGGTCGTCGGCCACGCGGCCCGGCCGGACGAGGCGCTCGACGTGCTGGCCGTCGCGCGTCCGGACGTCGTGCTGCTGGACCTCAAGCTGAGCGAGGACGGCCCGGCAACCGGCCTGGACCTGTGCGGTGACATCGTCGACCGGTTTCCGAAGGTGGGCGTGGTGGTGCTGACCACGTTCCACGACCAGACCCTCGTACTGGAGGCACTTCGCCGTGGTGCCAAGGGATACGTGCTCAAGGACGTCGACGTGGTCGACCTGGTCAAGATCATCCGCGCGGTGCGCAACGGCTCCCTGATGGTCCACGCCGTGTCCGAACAGGACGGTGCGCCGCAGCTCACCCGGCGGGAGTCGGAGATCATCCGGTTGTTGGCCAAGGGAATGACCAACCGGGAGATCGGCAAGGTCGCGCTCATCAGCGACAGCACGGTGAAGTTCCACGTCCGTGGCATCATGCGCAAGCTCTCGGTGCACCACCGGGCCGAGGTCGTCTACGCGGCCACCAAGCTCGGCCTGCTCTGACCTACCCGGATGGGCAGGGCCTGCCTGCCCGCCCGGCCAGTTACGAAACCGGCCCTCGCTCTCGTACTTTCCTTGTGTGCAAAAGGAAAGGTGAACGAAAATGACGGACAACAGGGTAGTCGTCTACCAGGGGCCGGGGCAGGTCAGCGTCGAGAGCACCCAGTACCCCAAGCTCGAGCTCCCCGAAGACGTGGTCAAGGGGCTCGGCCTGGAGAGGAGCGCGCCGCACGCCGCCATTCTGAAGATCGTCACCACCAACATCTGCGGCAGCGATCAGCACATGGTGCGCGGCCGCACCACCGCGCCGGTCGGGCAGACGCTCGGTCACGAGATCACCGGCGAGATCGTCGAGACCGGCGATGACGTGCTGTTCCACCAGGTCGGCGACATCTGCTCGGTGCCGTTCAACATCGCGTGCGGCCGGTGCCGCATGTGCAACGAGGGCAAGACCGGCATCTGCCTCAACGTCAACCCCGCACGGCCCGGCGCCGCTTACGGGTACGTGGACATGGGCGGCTGGATCGGCGGGCAGGCCGAGTACGTGATGGTGCCCTTCGCCGACTTCAACCTGCTCAAGTTCCCCGACCGCGACCAGGCGCTGGAGAAGATCCTCGACCTGACGATGCTGTCGGACATCTTCCCGACCGGCTACCACGGCGCGTACTCGGCCGGGGTGACCACCGGCTCGACGGTCTATGTGGCCGGCGCGGGCCCGGTCGGGCTCGCCGCCGCGCACGCCGCGCAAATGCTCGGTGCGGCCGTGGTGGTCGTCGGTGACATGATCCCCGAGCGGCTCGCGCAGGCGCGCAGCTTCGGTTGCGAGACCGTCGACCTGACCCGGTCCGGCGAGCTGGCGGACATGATCGAGCAGGTCGTCGGCGAGCCGGTGGTCGACGCCGCGGTGGACGCGGTCGGGTTCGAGGCCCGCGCGCACGGCTCCGGGGCCGGCGAGCAGCCGGCGACCGTGTTGAACGACATCATGACCATCGCCCGCGCCGGCGCCTCGCTGGGCATCCCCGGCCTGTACGTGACCGGCGACCCGGGCGGCGTGGACGAGAACGCCAAGGTCGGCCAGCTCGGCGTGCGCATCGGGCTGGGCTGGGCGAAGTCGCACCAGTTCACCACCGGCCAGTGCCCGGTGAAGAAGTACAACCGGCTGCTGATGAACCTGATCCTGTCCGGCAAGGCGCAGATCGCGAAGGCGGTCAACGCCACCCCGATCAAGCTCGACGACGCGCCGAGCGGCTATCAGGACTTCGACAAGGGCGCGGCCCGCAAGTACGTGCTCGACCCGCACGGCATGGTCCCCGCGTAAACCGGAGCCCTTCGCCCAACGCACCCCCCGACCCCGCGAGTCCAACGCCCAGAACCCGCGAGTCCAACGCCCAGGACCCGCGAGTCCAACGCCCAGGACCCGCGAGTCCAACGCCCAGGACCCGCGAGTCCAACGCCCAGGACCCGCGAGTCCAACGTTCGCGCACGTTCCGAGTGTTGGACTCGCGGGTCCGGAGTGTTGGACTCGCGGGGTCAGGTGGGGCGTGGGGCGTACATGATTATCGCCACACCGAGCAGGCAGATGCCGGCGCCGACGAGGTCGAACCGGTCCGGCCGGAAGCCGTCGAAGATCGCTCCCCAGGCCAGCGAGCCGGCCACGAACACGCCGCCGTACGCGGCGAGGATCCGCCCGAAATGGGCCTCTGGCTGGAAAGCCGCGACGAACCCGTACGCGCCGAGCGCCAGCACCCCGGCCGCGACCCACAGCAGCCCGCGCTGCTCCCGCACGCCTTGCCAGACCAGCCAGGCGCCGCCGATCTCGGCGACGGCCGCGAGCACGAACAGCACCAGTGAACGGGCGATAACCACGGGCAAGACCGTACCGTTGGTATTTGCTAAGTTCAGCGAACTAACGACAGTGACATGACGGTTGGGGACTCAGCATGTCGAGCAGCTCGCACGAGTGGATCGAGCCCGGTGCCTTCGAGGTCGCGCCGGGCGTCCACCGCATCCCGCTCCCGCTGCCGACCGACGGCCTGCGTGCGGTGAACGTGTACGCGATCGAGAGCGGCGACGGCCTCGTGCTCGTCGACTCCGGCTGGGCCCTGGATGTCGCACGCGACCAGCTCGAGCAGGCGCTCGGCACGCTCGGTCACGACTTCGGCGACATCCAGCGGTTCCTCGTCACGCACATGCACCGCGACCACTTCACGATGGCCATCGCGCTGCGCCGCACGTTCGGCGCCAAGATCGCGCTGGGCCTGGGCGAGCAGCCGTCGCTGCAGCGGGTGCTCGCCGGCGAGGAGAGCGGCCGGCACCTCGAGATGGTGCGCTGGGGCGCCCAGACGCTGATCGACGGCTGGCGCCAGACGTTCGGCAGCCGCGACGAGGACGACGCACGCGCCTACTACGAGCAGCCCGACGAGTGGCTCGACGGCACCACCAAGATCGACCTCGGCGACCGCACGCTGGTGGCGCTGCCCACCCCGGGGCACACCCAGGGCCACGTGGTGTTCGTCGACGAGCAGGCCGGCGTGCTGTTCGCCGGGGACCACGTGCTGCCGCACATCACCCCGTCGATCGGGTTCGAGCCGGCGCCCGCCAAGCTGCCGCTCGGTGACTACCTGGACAGCCTGAGACTTGTGCGTTCCTACCCGGACCTGCGGCTGCTGCCTGCGCACGGCCCGGTCGCGCCGAGTGTCCACACGCGAGTGGACGAGTTGCTCGCCCACCACGAGGACCGACTCGCCGAGACGTTGGCGGCGGTGCGCGACGGAGCCGGAACCGCGTTCGACGCGGCACGCCGGTTGGGCTGGACCCGTCGGCACCGCCGGTTCGACGACCTCGACCTGTTCAACCAGACGCTCGCGACCGGGGAAACCGCGGCGCATCTGGAAGTACTCGTCGTCCGGGGCGAGCTGCGCTCGTCCACTGTGGACGACGTGGTCGAGTATTCGACTGCCTGAAACCGATCAATCCACTGTAGACGGTTGCGCGCGCTCGTCCAGCGTGTCCAAACCGAGCATCGCGAGCAGGTCCGCACAGTCCTTCGCGTCCGCGGAGTGGTAGGCGACGGTACGTGCTGCCTTGCGGTTCTGCACCGCGTAGTGGATCTTCTCGCTCGCCCGTGCCTCGGCGAAGCGGCCTTGCTCAATCGTCGGGCTGGCGTGTCTTGCCCAGGTCATGCGGCACCTTTCTGCTCAGCTCACCGCGGTCGGCGATCGCCCATCGCGGCAGCGTTGTCGCCGATCCGTGCCGGTCGATCTCGGGGGAAGCCACCGACACGGCCCGCCGGGGGAGAACCTCGGCTCGGGAGAAATCCTGACACTCGTCGAGTGGCCCACACCACCCAGGGGGTCCCTGGCGGGTCGCGACGATGACCTCGGAGTGCGCGCGCATACCAGGTGAACGCCCGGTTTGCAAAGGCGATTCACGATTTTTCCCAGTGTTCCCGGTATTTCATCCGTACACGGTGGGGGTTCGACCGGTCACGAACAGTATGTTTCTCACTCTCGCAGCAGCCTGCCCAACACCGCTGTAATCTCACTCTCCGCTCCTGACCGGTAGCGGAGCAGCAGGTCCCGGGCACGTCGGGACGCGGTCACGGCGGCCACGGTGAGTGCCGACGGGTCGACCCCGGGCGCCGCCGGAACCTCCAGTGGCGTCGCGGGCTCCTCCGGCGGCGTGGGCAGCGGTGGCGGCAGCGGGCGTACCGGCCGCGCGGTAGGTGTTGACACGGCGGGCGCCGGTGTGGTGGGCCGGTTGCGCCTGCGCAGCTCGTCGGTGAGCTCGCGCCGGCCGAGACCACGCAGCAACAGCAGCACGAACGGGTCGGCGTCGAGCAGCCAGGACGCCTGGAAGCACAGCGCGGCGGCGTGCCGGCACGGCAGCTCCCAGTCCGGACAGTCGCAGTCGGGCTGCAGGTCGCCGATCCCGGGTAGCAGCCGGACGTCCGCGTCCGCCGCGGCGGCCACCAGGTCGTGCGGCATGTCCCGGTCGAGCAGCGCCGCGAGGTGCCCGGCCTTGGCGGCGACCTCGTCGAGGAACCGCTGCCACTCCTCGTCGCCGAGCCGCTCGACGAGCACCACGGTGTGGAAGACGGACCCGTCCTCGCCGTAGACCTGCGCGGCGAGCCGTCCGGGGCTCACCGTGATCGGCCCGACCAGGCCCGCATAGGCGTAGCGGCGGCCCCGCTTGAGCGGCTCCTGGTCCAGCGAGGTGTCCTCCATCGCCTGCAGCCACGCCTGCCCCCACCAGGATCTGGCGAACCTGCCCGGCCTGCGCTTGCTGGCGGGGAACGCGGGGAAGCCGACCGCCGCACCGGTCATGGCGCACCTCGCAGGGTCACGAGCTCGGCGAGCTCCGCGTCGGTCAGCTCGGTCAGCTCGGCGACATCCGTCTCTCGCGGCCCGAGCACCGCGGCCGCGAGGTCTTTCTTGGACTCGAGCATGGCGGCGATCCGGTCCTCCACGGTGCCTTCCGCGATCAGCCGGTGCACCTGGACCGGCCGGTCCTGGCCGATCCGGTGCGCGCGGTCGGTGGCCTGCGCCTCGACCGCGGGGTTCCACCAGCGGTCGTAGTGCACGACGTGGTCGGCGCGGGTGAGGTTCAGCCCGGTGCCGGCGGCCTTGAGCGACAGCAGGAACACCGGCGGGTCGGCACTGTCCTGGAACGTCCGGACGAGCTCGTCGCGCTTGGCGACCGGGGTGCCGCCGTGCAGAAGCTGGGTGGGGACGCCGCGGCCGGTGAGATGGCGGTCGAGCAGCCGCGCCATCGCGACGTACTGGGTGAACACGAGCAGCCCACCACCTTCCGCGCGGATCGTGTCGACGAGCTCGTCGAGCAGCTCGAGCTTGCCGGACCGGCCGGCGAGCGGGCCGCCGATCTCGCCGAGGTACTGCGCGGGATGGTTGCAGACCTGTTTGAGGCCGGTGAGGAGCGTGAGCACGAGCCCACGGCGCTGCATGCCGGTCGCGGTGCGGATCCGCTCCATGGTCTCGCGCACCACGGCCGCGTACAGCCCTGCCTGCTCCGGCGTGAGCGACACCGGCTGGTCGGTCTCGGTCTTGGGCGGGAGCTCGGGGGCGATGCCGGGGTCGGACTTGCGGCGCCGCAACAGGAACGGTCGGACCAGCTTGGACAGCCGCTCGGCGGTGTCCGCCCGGTCGCCGGACTCGATGGGCCTGGCCCAGCGGGAGCGGAACGTGGCGAGTGAGCCGAGCAGGCCCGGGGTGGTCCAGTCGAGGATGGCCCACAGCTCGGCCAGGTTGTTCTCCACGGGTGTACCGGTGAGCGCGACGCGGGCCGCGGACGGGATGCGGCGCAGTGCCTTCGCGGTGTCCGAGCGCGGGTTCTTGACGTGCTGCGCCTCGTCGGCGGCGACCAGGTCCCAGCGCTGCTCGGCGAGCCTGTCGGCATCGACGCGCATGGTGCCGTAGGTGGTCAGGACGAAGCCCTCGGTGGCGGTGTCCCGGTCGGTGCCGTGGTACCTGGTGACCGGCACCCCGGGGGCGAACCGGCGGATCTCGCGCTCCCAGTTGCCGAGCAGCGACGCCGGGCAGACGACGAGCGTCGGGCCGGCCGCGCGGTGCAGGTGCAGGGCGATGAGCGTGATGGTCTTGCCGAGGCCCATGTCGTCGGCGAGGCAGCCGCCGAGGCCGAGGTCGGTCATCCGGGCGAGCCAGCGCAGCCCGCGGAGCTGGTAGTCGCGCAGGGTGGCGGCGAGCGCTTCCGGTTGGGCCACCGGGGTTTCGGTGAGCCGCTCGCGGAGGCGTTCCAGCGGTGGGCTCGGCGCGACCAGGACCCACTCGCCGTCGACCCGGGCGGTGCCGGTGAGGGCGGCGCCGAGGGCGTCGATGGCGGTGAGCGGCTTGAGCATGCGCTCGCGGGCCTTGCGGGCGAGGTCGGGCTCGACCAGCGTCCAGCGGTCGCGCAGCCGGACGACCGGCCGCCCCGCCTCGGCCAGGCGGTCCATCTCGGCCTCGGTGAGCGCCTCGCCCTTCGTGGCGAGCTGCCAGTGGAAGTCCAGCAACGCTTCCGCGCCGAAGAACGACGGCAGGTCGTCGGTGTCCATCGAGCTGGCGACCACCGCGTGCGCGGTGACGTCCCGGGCCAGGTCCTTGGGCCAGTGCACGTCGACGCCCGCGGCCCCGAGCGCGTCGCCGCCCGGGCCGAGCAGGTCGAGCACCTCGTCGTCGCCGAGCACGAGCCGGTCGGGCACGGCGAGGTCGAGTAGCCCGGCGAGCGGCGGCCAGACCTGGGCGGCGTGCCGGACAGCGAGCATCGCGTCGATCCGGGTCCGCTCGTCGAGCCCTTCGCCTGCCCACAGCTCGGCGGCGTCGAGGACCGTGGTGTCGTCGTGCACCTGGACGACCGCGGTGAACGAACCGGTTCCGAGGTCGCCGCCCAGCACCTCCAGCCGCAGCGACACCCGGGTGTCGCGGTGCAGCGCCGCGGCCCACTCCCGGAGCTCGGGCACGTGCTTGCACGCCATCGCGGTGAAGGCGGGACCGTCCCGGTCCTCGCGCGCGAGTACGTCGGCGACCGCGTCGAAGAACGCCCGCAGCAGCGGCACCGCGGCCGCCCGGTCACCCGCCTCCGGCGGCATGGCGGCCGCCAGCCGGTGCAGTCTGTCCACATCGGACGTCTCGAGCGGGCCGACCCGCCAGGCGTCGTGGCCGGCGGCGGTGACCGCGGGCCGCAGCCGGCCGCGTGCGACGAGGTCCAGGGCATCGCGGGCCGCGGCGGACCAGAACCCGGTGTGCCCGGCCAGTGTCGGCAGCGCCTCCGCGATGGGTACCCCGGCGAGCCGGCCGTGGCGGGGTGGCTCAGCTGGTACCCAGGTCAACGGCTCAACCTCTGGTAGCGGCGGACGGACAGCGGGAAGAAGATCGCGACGATGACCAGCGGCCACCCGACCGCCATGAGCGTCGCGTTCTGTGCGATCCACGAGTCACCGCCCCATCCCGGGTTGCCGAACAGCTCGCGAGCCGCGGCCACTGTCGAGGACAACGGATTCCACTCCGCGATCGTGCCCAACCACCCGGGCATGGTGCCCGGGGCCACGAACGTGTTGGCGAGGAAGCCGACCGGCCAGATGAGGATCTGCACCGCGGCCACCGCCTCCGGGTTCTTGACCACGAGCCCGAGGTAGATGCCGAGCCAGAGCAGCGCGAACCGCAGCCAGAGGAGGAGCCCCACCGCGGCCAGGGTGGCTTGCGGTGACCCGTGCGCCTGCCAGCCGACGAGCAGCCCGCACCCGACCATGACGACGAGCGCGGCCGCGGAGTTGAGCAGGTCCGCCCCGCACCGCCCGACGACGACCGCCGAGGGCGCCATCGGCATGGACCGGAAGCGGTCGGTGACCCCGCGCCGGGCGTCCGTGCTGACCGCGATCATGGTCGCTTCCAGCCCGAACGCCATGGTCATGCCGAACATCCCGGGGAGGAGGAACTCCTTGTAGTCCCCGCCGCCCGGCACGGCCATCGCCCCGCCGAACAGGTACCCGAACATCAGGACGAGCAGCACGGGGAACAGCAGGCCGACGATGACCGGGGTCGGTTCGCGGACCCAGTGCAAGAGGTCCCGCCGGGTGATGGTCCAGCCGTCGGCGACCGCCCACCGGAGCCGGCTGCCGGGCGCAGGGGCGAGGGTGGTCATGCGGTCACCTTCTCGTCCGTGTCCGTCTCCGTGCCGTGGCCGGTCAGGTGCAGGAACACCTCGTCCAGCGTGGGGCGGCGCAGCGCGATGTCCTCCACCGCGACGCCCGACTCCCGCAGGGCGCGGGTCGCCTCGGTCAGGGCGCTCACCCGGTCCCGGACCGGGGCGCTGACCCGGCGGGCGTCGAGGTCGGTCTCCGGGTCGGTGGTCGCCACCGCCGCCAGGACGGTCGCCGCCGCCGGCACGTCGGCCGCGTCGTGCAGGATCACGTCCAGGCGGTCGCCGCCCAGGCGCGACTTCAGGTCGGTCGGGCTGCCCTCGGCGATCACCCGGCCGTGGTCGATCACCGCGATCCGCGAGGCCAGCTGGTCGGCCTCGGCCAGGTACTGCGTGGTCAGCAGCACCGTCGTGCCCTCGGCGACCAGCGCGCGCACCGCCGCCCACACCTCGGTCCGCCCGCGCGGGTCGAGCCCGGTCGTCGGCTCGTCCAGGAACAGCACGCGGGGTGCCAGGACGAGGCTCGCCGCGAGGTCGAGCCGCCTGCGCATGCCGCCGGAGAACTGCTTCACCGCCTTGTCGCCCGTGTCGGCCAGGTCGAACTGCTCGAGCAGCGCGGTGGCCCGAGCCCGGGCCGAGGTGCCGGACAGGTGGTACAGCCGGCCGAACAGCTCCAGGTTCTGCCGCGCGGACAGTGCCTCGTCCACCGCGGCGGTCTGGCCGACGAGCCCGATGCTGGCGCGCACCCGGTCGGGCCGGCGGGCCACGTCGAAGCCGGCCACCTCGGCCCGGCCGGCGTCCGCGCGGAGCAGCGTGGTGAGGATCCGCACGGTCGTCGTCTTGCCGGCGCCGTTCGGCCCGAGCAGGCCGCACACCGTGCCGGCCGCGACGGTGAGGTTCACCCCGTCGAGAGCGACCTTGTCGCCGTACCGCTTGCGCAAGCCCTCAGTGGTGATCAACGGCCCTCCCCAATGTCGTACGTTGTACGGAGCAGCTCCGAACAATACCGTACATCGTACGGAGATCCTAGGATGTTAGCCACGATGGCGAAGAACCCCAGCGACAGAGAGCCCGACAAGCACTACGGCGGCCGTGGCGACCCGGTCCGCAGCATGGCGCTGCTCTGGCGGGACGGCGCGACACCGGCGCGGGGGCGGGGGCCGAAGCCGGGCCTGACCGTGGACCGGATCGTCGCGTCGGCGATCGAGCTCGCCGACGCGGAGGGGCTGGCCGCGCTGTCGATGCGCCGGGTGGCCGAGCGGCTGGGGGTGGGCACGATGTCGCTCTATACATATGTGCCGTCGAAGGCCGAGCTGGTCGACGTCATGTACGACACGGTGTGCGGCGAGGTGGCCCGGACGGCGGTGGACGGCGGCTGGCGGTCGAGGCTGGAGGCGATCGCGCGGGCGAACTGGGACCTGTACCGCCGGCACCCGTGGATGCTGCGGGTCATGGCGATGTCCCGGCCGCCGCTCGGTCCGAACAGCATCGCGGGCTACGACCACGACCTGCGTGCGGTGGACGGCATCGGGCTGTCCGAGCTCGAGATGGACTCGGTCGTCAGCCTCGTGTCCGTGTTCGTCCAGGGCGCCGCGCGCACCGCGGTCGAGGCGGCGTCGTCGGCGCGCGACACAGGTGTGACCGACGAGGAGTGGTGGTCGACCTACGGCCCGCTGCTCGAGAAGGTGTTCGACGCGAAGAAGTACCCGGTCGCCGCCCGGGTTGGCGCCGTGGCGGGCGAGGTCTACCAGTCCGCGTACGACCCGGCGCACGGTTTCCAGTTCGGCCTGGCCAGACTGCTGGACGGCATCGAGGTGCTCATCGAGTCGCGCCACCAATAACCCGACCCCCGCGAGTCCAACGCCCAGGTCCCGCGAGTCCCCCCGTTCGTGAGTTCTGAATGTCGGACTCGCGGGTCCGGAGTGTTGGACTCGCGGGTCGCGATGGTTGGACTCGCGAGGCTGGAGGGGGTCTCGCGGGGCTGGGCCGGCCGGCCGGTCGCCGCGGCCGTCCGGGCTATTGCCAATTTGTCCGGTTGGTGCCACATTCCGCGAATGAACTCGTCGACCGCCACCACGGTCTTCCTGCCGATCGCGCTCGGTGTGATCATGCTCGGTCTCGGGCTGTCGCTGACCGTCGCCGACTTCACCCGGGTGCTGCGCTACCCGCGGGCCGCGGCGGTCGCGCTCGGCTGCCAGATCCTCGTCCTCCCCGCGCTCTGCCTCGGGCTCGTGCTCCTCTTCGACCTCGAGCCGGTGCTCGCCGTCGGCATGATGCTGCTCGCCGCGTCGCCGGGCGGGACCACCGCGAACCTCTTCAGCCACCTTGCCCGCGGGGACGTCGCGCTCAACATCACGCTCACCGCGATCAACTCGGTCCTCGCGGTCGTCACGCTGCCGATCGTCGTCAACCTCGCGCTCGCCGGGTTCATGGAGGGCGAGGACGCGATCGGCCTGCAGCCGGACAAGCTCGTGCAGGTGTTCGCGATCGTGCTCATCCCGGTGGCGATCGGGATGTTCCTCCGCCACCGGGCGCCCGGCGTGGCCGACCGGCTCAACCGGCCGGTCCGGATCGCCTCGGTCGTCGTCCTGGTGAGTGTCATCGCGGTCGCGGTCTACCAGGAGCGCGACAACGTCCTCGGCTACCTGCGGTCGGTCGGCCTCCTCGCCCTGCTGCTGTGCGTGTGCGGCCTCGCCATCGGCTTCTACGTCCCGCGCCTGGCCAGGGTGCCGCGCGGGCAGGCCGTGGCGTCGTCGTTCGAGATCGGGGTGCACAACAGCACGCTCGCCATCACGATCGCGCTCAGTCCCGCGTTGCTCGACAGCGCCGAGATGGCCATCCCGGCGGCCGTCTATGGCATCGTGATGTTCCTACCTGCGGGTTTGCTCGCCTACGCGCTGAGCCGCTGGCAGGCCGAACGGGTCGACGTAAGGGCCAGTAGCGAAATAAGTTAGTTTCTGGCCTCGGGGCGCTTACGGTCTGTGCTATGAGCTTGGTCATGGATTCTCTCGCCCGCCGCTATGACGCGGTCAAGCCGCACCTGACTGAGCGGCAACGTCGGGTCTGGTTGGGTGCGGA
>NZ_WHTD01000036.1 GCF_009379765.1 Actinophytocola sp.
ACCTGTCCACCGCAACCAAGTGGGGTCTGGACACGCTTGACGCGATGACGCGCCTGTTCACCACCGGTGCGTGGCTCCCGCCTGCCCTCACCCCCGACATCACCGCCGTGTAATCACGCCACCAAGGCTGAACAGCTACCCGGCGTGTCGCCGATCTCACCGCACCGTGTGCGCGTCGGTGGTCAGTCCCGGTCCGCAAGAGCGTTCTCGATGCGTTGCTCATCGCGCCGGGCGCGTGGATCGTCGAATGCCCGAAGCAGGGTGAGCGCCTCGCGCAGGCACGTCGCCGACTCGGCGGCGTCCTCGATGCCCGACAGTGCTGCCCCCAGGTGCTCCAGAGCCACTGCCAGATGCCATCTCTCGTCGAGGTCGCGAAATGTGGCGACCGCGAACCGATGAAACCCGATCGCCTCGTCGTGCCGGCCCAGCCGCTGATACGCCGCCCCGGTGGCGTCGAACACCACGGCTTCCCTGCTGCGGTCGCCCAACCGGCGCTGCAACACCGCGGCGCGTTGGTAGGCCACGAGCGCCTCCGCCGGGTCATCGAGCGACATCTTGACCTGACCCAGCTCGAGCAGCCAGAACGCCTCCCATGCGGGGTTCTTGCGCTCCCGTGCGATCGACAGCGCCGCGTCGATGAACTCGTTCGCCCTCGGGTAGTCGCCGACGGACCGGCACACGTGGCTGAGGCCGCGCAACGCGTCACCCGCACTGCCGTGCACGGAGAGGCGCCGGAAGCCGTCGAGTGCCTTACCGAGCAGGTCCCTGGCTTCGTCGAACCGTTCCAACTCGACGAGGACGTTCGCGATGTTGTTGCTCGACACGGCCGTCCAGTACTCGTCGGAGATCTCGATCGCGATCGCGTTCGTCCGCTGGAACAGACGAAGTGCCTCGCCGAGGCTCCGACTGCGCAAATGCATCAGACCGAGCGCGTTCGTGGATGTCGCTTCGCCAACCAGGTCCCCTAGTTCGCGACGTATCTCCAGTGCACCTGACTGTAGTTCCGCACCCCTGTCGCGATCCGCGTGCTGCGCGTACGCTTTCCCCAGACTTTCCAACATCTCGGCCTCACCGCTACGATCCCGCAACCGGCGAACCGACTCCAGCCCGATCGAGCTCGTGCTGATCCAGTCGTCGAAATAGTTGTACCGAGCGTAGATCTCGCGCAACGTAGCTGAGAGCAGCCATGCTATGTCGTCCATCTCGGCTTCTCTTGCTCTGTGCACGACCGAGAGCAGGTTGTCCCGTTCCGCTTCGAACCAGTCCAAAGCTTCTCGATGGTCGGACAATACCGATCTGGGCACGTCGCCGGTGGTCTCCGGAAGCTCACGGGCCCTGCTCTCCGGTGCCAGCACGCGAACGGCGCCGTCAGCCGTGTGAAGGTACCAGAGGAACAAGCGCCGCGTCGTCGCCGATATCGAGTCCGCATTCTCTTCCGTGTGCACCTGGTCGACCGCGTACAGCCGGAGCAGATCATGAAACTGATATCTCTCAGGCAGTGATTGTTCGAGCAGATGCACACCTGCCAGGTCGTCCAGTACGCGGCGAACTTTTCCCACCGGCTCGTTCGAAAGTGCCGCAACCGCCACCGGGCTGAAACTAGGGCCGGGAAACAGCCCCAGCAACCGAAAGGTGCGACTGGCATCCCTTGAGAGCGCACGATAGGACCAGGCGAACACGGTGTGCACCGCAGCAGACTCGTCGTCGTCGCCAGCCGTGAGAGCATCCCACAAATTGGATTCACGCAGCTCGGCCACCAACACGCGCAACGGCGTCCGTGGCCGGCTCACGGCGCGTTCCGCCGCTATCCGCAGCGCTATCGGCAGGCGGGCGCACAACCTCGCGAGGTCGGTCAGGTCCTCCTCCGGGTCGCCCGTCCGGTACTCGGCGGTGAAGTTCCGCAGCAACGCAACAGCGTCGTCGAGCGGCAGGACATCCAGGGTCACCCGATAGGCGCCATCGCGCGCCACCAACCCCGAGAGCCTGCTGCGACTCGTGACGAGAACGAGGCATCCGGCAATGCCGGGAAGAAGCGGACGCACCTGACCTACGGTCGCCGCGTTGTCCAGTACGACCAAGAACCTGCGGTTGGCCAGGAGCGAGCGGTACAGCGCGGCGCGTTCGTCGAGTTCCGCGGGGATGGAGTCCCCGGACAGGCCCATGGCACGCAGGAAGCGATCAAGGACCTCGGCCGGACCAACCGGAGTGCCGGGATCGTAGCCGCGCAGATTGGCGTACAACTGTCCGTCAGGAAAGCGATCGACCACTTGGTGCGCCCAGTGCACCGCAAGAGATGTCTTACCGACCCCTGCCGTACCGGCGACCACCAATGTCGAAATCTGGTCGACCTTTTGACCACCCGAACCGAGCGCAAACTCCAGGAGCCCAAGATCACTGGTGCGATTGACAAATCCTCGAACATCCGCGGGCAGCTGCCTGGGAACAGGACCCGAAGACCGCCCCCACCGATGAAAATGCACGCCGCCACTCACATCACGAGCCTGCACCACTTCATCGGCGAATCCCCGTAGCTCGTTGCGGGGCTCGTCACCTCGCTCTGACTGGTTGCTCACAACTAGCTCTATCCAGTCCGCCTTGAGCCGATGCCACTGTCAACAATGCGGGATGAGACCGGCAACCTCCCGCTCGAAGTAACTGTCCAACTCCTCTCCCAGGTCATACAGATGTCGAACGAACGCCGTCCAATGCCTTACCGCGTCCACCTCCGTCGACTTCACGGCTCCCTGCAAAGTCCCACTCTCATCGTATACGACTTGATAGACGACCTTGTCGCCGATCAAGAACAGTTCGGGCAACGGTCCGTCCCGTTCGAACGGCGCGACGTGAGAACCGTCGACGACCCTGATCTTCCCACCACACCGATGGCGAATATCGAGTGAGCTCAACTCCCAGAGCAGGTATGCGCTGACCGGCTTCTCCACGACTCGCACCCGTCGAACCTCGATCCCGTTCCGCGCCATCCGACGTTCGTAGTCGGCGATACTCTTGCGGCGGGACTCCAGGATCCTGAGGGACTCGTGCCACTGGCCGCGCCGGGACGCCGCCCAACTCTCGTCTTCCGGTTCGACGAACTCCTGCCGGCGTTCGAACTTCCAGCTCACCCCGCGATTGTCCGTCCAGAACTCACGCCGAAAGTCGTCGAAGTACTCATCCGGCAACATCATCCCGCCCGCGATCTGAACGCCGGGCTCACTCATCGGGAATGTCCACCTTCGCCGCACGCAACATCACCCCCGGTATCACGACCAATCGTTCGTCTACTCCAACATGGACACCCTGGGGCAGTCTCGACCCATAGGCATTTGTCAGATCTCGACCAATGACCGCCACGTCACCGTTCTCCAGTTCCCAGATATCGGGGCAAGAAGGATCGTCATTCGTATTATGGAGCTCAAGAGCGGACTTTCCCAGACGCCGCTTGAAGCCGACGCTCGCATCCGCCTCCCATATACGCGCCATCGGATGCCCCTCTCAGGTGCAGCGACACTTGTTCGGATGTTACCGGCGGAGTCATCCCCCGCACAATCCTATTCACCCGTTTGGCGGTTGACTTGGATGCCAAGTCATTGCCGGATAAAGCTCATCTTCGTGCACCAAATAAGTGCGCTACCTGGTATCAGCGTGCGGTCAGATCAATCCGCGATGAGGACTTCCAGGTTTCTCGGGCCGTGCACGCCCTCCACACGGTCCAACTCGATGTCGCTCGTCGCGCTGGGGCCGCTGATGAAGGTCAGCGGGCTCGTCGGGTTCAGGCGGGCCAACGCCTCAGGGACCGTGCCGACTATCTGGGACGCCTCGACCACGCACAGGTGGTAGTCCGGGAGCAGGGTCAGGGCCCGCCGGCCCTGGGCCGAACCCGCGTCCAAGACGATGGTGCCCGTCTCGGCTATCGCCACCGCGCACCCCGTCAGCACGCCGTCGGACTGGTCCAGCACCCGCCGGGCCAGTGGGTGGGCCGGGGCGTCCAGCGACCAGACGACCTCCCCCACCCGCCACCACCCGGGGAGGTCCGTCGGGGCGACCATCTTCCGGGCGCCGCGGGCACGCAGGGACGACTCGATCGCCGACGGCAACGAGTCCTCGCGCACGCGGCGGACCGCGGCGCGGTAGTCGGCGACCCGCTCGGCGAACAACGCCACCACGTCACCGACGTCGCGCGCGCGGAAGTAGTCGCGACGCACGGCGGGCGGCGAGGGGTGGTCGGACAGGGCCTTGCGGATGCGACGCAGGACGACGTCGCGGGAGTCAGCCACGAGTCCTCCGCCACCACGCCGAGAACGACTCCGCGGGCGGCGCCGGCACGTCGCGCGAGTCCGTCCACCTCGAACCCGGCCACGGCAGGCGTTTGATCCGGCCCCGGCGGGCGACCAGCCGGGCGAGAGACGCCAGCCGTTGGGCGACCCGGAACCGGCGGGTGCCGGACATCACCCAGGACGCCGCGGCCATCGCGACCGCCTCGGGCGCGTACGGGCCCTTCGCGTCGACCGCCTTGTTCCGCAGGTGCACCAGCACCTCGGGAATGTCGATGCGGACCGGGCACGCCTCGAAACACGCACCGCACAACGACGACGCGAACGGCAGCGAATGCAGCAGCGCGTCGGTGGCGGGATCGCCAGAGCCGGCGCCCAGCTGGGGCGTCAGGATCGCGCCGATGGGGCCCGGGTACACCGAGCCGTACGCCTGCCCGCCCGTCCGCTCGTAGACCGGGCACACGTTCAGGCACGCCGAGCACCGGATGCACCGCAGCGCCTGGCGGCCCACCCGGTCGGCGAGCGTCGCGGTGCGGCCGTTGTCCAGCAGCACCAGGTGAAACGCGCGCGGGCCGTCGCCGGGCGTCACGCCGGACCACACCGACGTGTACGGGTTCATCCGCTCGGCCGTGGACGAGCGGGGCAGCAGCTGGAGGAACACCTCCAGGTCCTGCCACGTGGGCACCAGCTTCTCGATGCCCATCACGGTGATCAGCGTCTCCGGCAGCGTCAGGCACATCCGCCCGTTGCCCTCGGACTCCACCACCACGACCGAACCCGTGTCCGCCACGGCGAAGTTGGCCCCGGAGATCGCCACCTTCGCCGACAGGAACTTGCGCCGCAGGTGCGTCCGCGCCGCCTCCGCCAGCTCGGCCGGGCGGTCCGTGACGGCCGACGCCCCAGGCATGGTCCGGCGGAAGATGTCCCGGATCTCCGAGCGGTTGCGGTGGATGGCCGGCACCAGGATGTGCGACGGCCGGTCGTCACCGAGCTGGACGATCAGCTCCGCCAGGTCGGTCTCGATCGCGGTGACGCCGCCGGCCTCGAGCGCCTCGTTGAGACCGATCTCCGCGGTGGCCATGGACTTGACCTTGACCACCTCGCGCGCACCCGCGTCGCGGACGAGACCGAGCACGATCTCGTTGGCCTCGTCGGCGTCCCGGGCCCAGTGGACCACCCCGCCCCGCGCGGTGACCGACGCCTCCAACTGTTCCAAGTAGACGTCCAAATGCGACAGCACATCGTCCTTGACGGCCTCGCCGGCCAGCCGCAGCCGCTCCCAGTCGGGCAGCTCGGCCACCGCCGCGGCCCGCTTGGTGCGAATGGTCGACGTGGCGTGCGCGAGGTTGCCGCGCAGCTGCGTGTCGGCGAGCGCGATTCTGGCTGCGTGCGGGAAGGTGGGACTGCCCAGCCAGGTCACCGGGTTGCGGCCCATGGCTCCTCCTCCGTGCTGGCCAGGATCTCCGCGAGATGCAGCGCCCGCACCCCGGTGTTCAGCCGGGACAGCCCGCCGCCGATGTGCATCAGGCACGAGTTGTCACCCGCGGTGACCACCTGCGCGCGGGTGTCGAGGACGTTGCGCATCTTGTCGGCGAGCATCGCGGTGGACGTCTCCGCGTTCTTCACCGCGAACGTGCCGCCGAACCCGCAGCACTCGGTCTGTCCGGGCAGCTCCTCCAGGTCGAGCCCGCGCACCGCACGCAGCAGCGACAGCGGCTTGTCCCCCACCCCGAGCATGCGCAGCGAGTGGCAGGTCGGGTGGTAGGTGACCCGGTGCGGGAAGTACGCGCCGACGTCGGTCACGCCGAGCACGTCGACGAGGAACTCGGACAGCTCGTAGGTCCGCGCGGCGACCGACCGGGTCGACCGGTGCAGCCCCGGGTACAGGTCGCGGACCATGCCGACGCACGAGCCGGACGGCGCGACCACCGCGTCGTAGCCGTCGAACGTCCGCGCGGTCCGCCGGGCCAGCGTGGTGGCCTGCCGCCGGTAGCCGGTGTTGTAGTGCATCTGGCCGCAGCAGGTCTGCGCCGCCGGGAACTCGACGGCGCAGTCCAGCCGCTCCAGGAGCCGGACCACCGCGCGCGCGGTGTCCGGGAAGAACGTGTCGGTGAGACACGTCGCCATCAACGCGACCCGCGTGGTCAACGCTCTCCTTCCAGAAGCCCCGGCTCAGGCCTTCGCGAGCACCTGCCGCTGCCGGCCCAGCCCGTCGATCTCGATCTCCATCACGTCGTCGACCGAAAGGTACGGGAACCGGCCCGAGAGCGCGACGCCCTGCGGGGTGCCGGTGTTGAGCAGGTCGCCCGGCTCGAGCACCATGAACTGGGACAGGTGGTGGATCAGCTCGGCCACGCCGAACACCATGTCCGCGGTGGTCGAGTCCTGCCGGGCCTCGTCGTTGACGAACGAGCGCAGCCCCAGCGCCTGCGGGTCCGCCACCTCCTCGGCCGGCACCAGCCACGGGCCGAGCGGGTTGAACGTCTCGCAGCACTTGCCCTTCGACCACTGTCCACCGGAGACCGACGGGTCGAGCTGGAAGTCCCGCTCGGACACGTCGTTCGACAGCACGTAGCCGGCCACGTGCGACAGCGCGTCGCCGACCGAGTCGAGGTAGCGGGCCCGCCGGCCGATGACCACGCCGAGCTCGACCTCCCAGTCGACCTTCACCGCGCCGCGCGGCACCAGCACGTCGTCGAAGGGGCCGACGACCGTGTTGGGGTGCTTGAAGAACACCACCGGCTGCGCGGGCGGCTGGGCGCCCGTCTCGGCGGCGTGCGCGGCGTAGTTCATCCCGACGCAGACCACCGCGGGCGGGCGGGCGATCGGCGCGCCCACCCGCTCCCCCGCGATGTCCTCGGCCGGCAGCTCACCCGCCGCCAGCGCCGCCCGCACCCGGGCGAGGCCGCCGCCCGCGAGGAACGCCCCGTCGACGTCGGCGGTCAGGCCGGCGAGCCCGAAGGCCCGGTCCTCGTCATCCAGCACCACCGGCCGTTCGGCGCCGAGGGCACCCACTCGCATGAGCCGCAAGGCAATCGCTCCCGTCCACAGATTCGTCCGACGACCACAATACGAGGGTCACGCCCGGTACAGGCGCGCGGCCGGGACCACCTCCTGGGCGATGTTCGGGCTCGACCAGATGAGCTTCATCGACGCCTCGCCGCCCTGCTCGGTCTGCTCCAGCCGGATGGCGTGCCGGTGGCCGGCCCGCAGCGCGATCGTGCCCTGGTCGACGGTCGGTCCGTGCGGGGTGGTGTTGTCGATGACCAGCCTGCCGTCGACCCACAGCCGGACGGTGTCGTCGGAGACCGTGGTGAACGTGTAGGTCTCGGTGAACGGCGCCTCGACCTGACCGGTCCACACCGACGAGAACGGCTCGGCCGGGATCGCCGGGTCGGGCGAGCCGGTGTACTTCCAGTTGTAGTTCACCCCCGGGTCCGTGCGGGTGACCGTCGGGTCGCCGGTGAACGTCGCGTTCGGCCAGAAGGACGCCGAGAGCCCGGTGCCGCGGGCCGCACCGGCCGGGCGGGCGGTTCGGACGGTCAGCTCGACCACGGTCGCGATGTCACTCGTCGGTCCGCCGGACGGGGTGATCGTCACGACGTCGCCGTCGCGGCGCGCGTCGACCCGCTGGTCGGACCCGAGCACCCGGGCGCCGGTGACCTGGAACGGGGCGAGCGCGTCGAGCCGTAGCGACCCGCCGGTGGCCGGCCAGTCGTAGACCGAGGCGTAGAGCCGGTCGCCGCGCCGGCTCACCGCGCCCCACGCCGGCTCGGCGACGATGCCCGGGGCGTGCGCGCCGTACACCGCGCGACCGTTCGTGCGCAGCCAGTCGCCCATGGTCCTCAGGCGCGACACCGACTCGGCCGGGATGCGGCCGGTCGCGTCCGGGCCGACGTTGAGCAGGTAGTTGCCGCTGCGCCCGGCGATGCCGGCGAGGTTGCGGGTGAGCTCGGTGGGCGACTTCCAGTTGGTGTCCCACCTCGCGAAGCCCCACGAGCCGTTGAGCGTCATGCAGCTCTCCCACAGCTGGCCGGCGACCGGCGCGTCGGGGATCTCCTGCTCGGGCGTGCCGGTGTCGCCGTCGACGACGCGGCGCTTGCCGACCCGGTTGTTGATCACGATGTCGGGGCTCAGCGAGCGGACGTAGGCCTCCAGGCGCTCGCCGTCGCGGTCGGTCCACGGGTTGTTCGGCCGGTCGGTCGACCACTCGCCGTCGAACCACAGGACGGCCGGGTCGTAGTTGTCGACCAGTTCCTTGAGCTGGGCGTACATCCGCTGCTCGTAGCGCGGGAAGGTGGCCGGGTCGGGGAAGTCGGGGTCGTGCCAGTCCCAGATGGAGTAGTAGAAGCCGAGCTTGATGCCGCGCTTCTCGGTGGCCGCCTTGAGCTCCGCGAGGATGTCGCGGGTGGGGTCGAACGACGAGTGGTCGCGCAGGTTCCAGTCGTTGACCTCGGTGGGCCACATGGCGTAGCCCTCGTGGTGCTTCGAGGTGATCACCACGTACTTCTGGCCGGCGTCCGCGGCGGCCTGCGCGATCGCGTCGGCGTCGAACCCGGCCGGGTCGAAGTCGGCGGCGATGCGCTCGTAGTCCTCCTTGGGGATCTGGCACTCGCGCTGGATCCACTCCGCGTTGCGGCACACCGTGCCGTCCGGCCGGGTGTACTCGCCCTCCAGGTTGGAGTAGGCGCCGAAGTGGATGAACATGCCGAAGCGGTCGTCGCGCCACCACTGGGTGCGGTCCGCGGTGAACGCGTCGTCGACGGCGTAGTTGGCGCCCGGTCCTTCCTGTGGTGCGGCGGTCGCGGGCGTTGCGGGCAGAGTCGCGGGCAGGGTCGTGACGGTCAGCAGGGTCAGTGCCGCGATGAGCCAGTGCCTGCGGGACATGGCGTTCCTCCTCGTCGAGGGTCGGCAGGGGGCACGTCCACGAACTCTAGGCACCTATACATCCGATGTAAACCGGCGAACTGGTGACTCTTGTCGAAGCGGTTCCCGCATTTCGGGTGATACATCGGATCACTCTGGACTGTTATCTCCCGTACGATCCCGCCCATGTCGGAGACTCTCAGCTGGACCACGTACGTCGACACCAAGGCACAGACCGAGCACGACCGGTTGATGCTGCTGCAAGAGGTCTTCGACCCGTTCAGCGCACGATTACTCGACCAGGCCGGAGTCGCACCCGGCTGGCGGTGCCTCGAGGTCGGCGCGGGCGCGGGCTCGGTGGCCCGGATGCTCGCCGACCGGGCCGGTGCCGCCAACGTCACGGCCACCGACATGAGCACCCACTTCCTCGCCCCGCTCGCCGAGTCGGGCATCCGGGTGCTGCACCACGACGTGGTCGCCGACGACCAGCCGGGCGAGTTCGACGTGATCCACTCGCGGTTCGTGCTGGAGCACATCACTCGGCGGGACGAGACGATCCGGCGGATGGCGTCGTGGCTGAGGCCGGGCGGCGTGTTGATCGTGGAGTGCGGCACACCGATCCCGGAGCTGTCGAGCGACCCGGCCGTGCGACAGGGGCTCACGGCGCTGGCCACGCTGATGGCCCGGTCGGTCGGCACCGACCCCGTGTGGGCGCGGACGCTGCCGGTGCCGCTCGAGGACGCCGGCCTCGTCGAGTGCACGGCCGAGGGGCACATCATCCCGGTCCGCGGCGGCGGGGCGCTGGCGCGGTGGCTGACCGCCACGCACCGGCTGATCGAAGAGCCCGCGCTCGCGAGCGGCGTGGTCAGCCAGGAGGAGCTGGCCGACGCCTACGCCAGGTACGCGGACCCCGCCTTCGTCGACTACACCTGGCTGACCATCGGCGCGTTCGGCCGCCGACCCGCGCTCTGACCTGCGATGACCACGCTCCGCTGACGAGTCGGAGATCACCCGAGGGTGGCATCTCCGCCGGATTCGTGTTCGGATGGGGGAACGGCGCGGGGGCGCCAGCGGAGGTGTGATGCGCAAGGAGACGTTGGAGAGTTTCGTTCTCGGCGACGTCCTCCGGGCCAGGGCGGACAGCCATCGGACCGAGCCGTTCCTCAAGTTTCGGGACGGTGAGCTGTCCTACGGGGACGTCCACGTCATGGCGAACCGGCTCGCACAAGGGCTCATCGCGTCGGGTGTCAGCAAGGGCGACCACGTCGCCGTCATGCTGCCCAACTGCCCCGAGTTCGTGCCGGTGATCTTCGCGCTCGCCCGGGTGGGCGCGGTGGCGGTGCCGGTAAACACCGCGCACCGCGGAGAGCTGCTGCGGCACGTGCTGTACAGCTCGGACGCCACCACGCTCATCATCGACGGGTCCTATGTGGACAGAATGCCGCCCGCGGAGCGGTTACCGGGGCTCGGCCGGACCATCGTCAGGAACCCCGACAGCAAGGCCGCCGTGCCGCTCGCGAGCCTGCTCGACCACGGCGACGACGAGCCGCGTGCGGGCGTGGTGTTCTCGGACCTGCAGGCGATCATGTACACGTCGGGCACGACCGGCCCGTCCAAGGGCGCCATGTGCTCCCACGCGCTGGCCCTGACCTGCGCGTACGACTCGCTGAACTTCCTCGACCGGTGGGGCAGGACGATCTACTGCCCGCTGCCGCTGTTCCACGCGGCGGGCCTGTGGGACGGGATGATGTCGGCGCTGCTGTCCGGCGGCGCGCTCGCCGTGGTCGACCGGTTCAGCGCGTCCCGGTTCTGGGACGACGTCCGGTACTTCGACGCGCAGGTCGCGATGAGCGTGTTCTCGATGATCCCGATCCTGCTGGGCCGCGAGCCGACCGACCGGGACCGCGACCATCCGCTGGAGATGTTCTACATGGGCAAGTCCGTGCTGGACGCGCCGCTGCGCGAGCGGTTCGGGGTGCGCTCGGTGGAGACCTACACCTCCACCGAGGCGGGCATCGCCACCGGCAGCCCGTACGGCGAGTGGCGGCTCGGCTCCTGCGGCACCGTCCACGACGAACGGTTCCACGCCGCCGTGGTCGACGAGCACGACCGCGAGGTCGAGCCCGGTGAGCCGGGTGAGCTGGTGTTGCGGCCCAAGCAGCCGTTCGTGATCACCAGCGGCTACTACGGCGCGCCGGAGGCGACCGCGGAGACGTTCCGCAACCTGTGGTTCCACACCGGGGACAAGGTGTGGCGCGACGAGGACGGCTACTTCTACTTCCTCGACCGCATGAAGGACTCGATCCGCCGGCGCGGCGAGAACATCTCCGCGTTCGACCTCGAGTGCGAGGTCAATATGCACCCGGCGATCCTGGAGAGCGCGGCGATCGGGGTGCCCTCCGACCTCGAGGACGAGGACGTGAAGCTCGCGGTCGTCCTGCGGCCGGGCACCTCGCTGGACCCCGAGGAGCTGGTGGAGTTCTGCACCGAGCGGCTGCCGAGGTTCATGGTGCCGCGCTACGTCGAGTTCGTCGACGCGCTGCCGCGCACCCCCACCGACAAGGTCGCCAAGTACCGGCTGCGCGCCGAGGGCGACCACGGCATCACATCGTCCACATGGGACCGTGAGGGCGACGCGAGTCCCGCCGGACAGGAGAGGACGGCATGAACTGGGAGGACACTCCCGAGGAGGCGGCGTTCCGTGAGGAGGTCCGCGCGTTCGTCGCCGACCAGTTCCCCGCCGCGTACCGGCCGGACACCGAGGCGGAGCACAGCCTCGAGCCGGAGGACGTGTGGGGCTACAACTGGCCCGCGGACCGGGCGAGCGAGGACCCGGCGCGCCGCGAGGGCGCCCGGCAGTGGGCGGCGGCGCTGGCCGAGCGCGGGTGGATCACCCCGCACTGGCCCTACGAGTACGGCGGCGCCGGCCTGTCCGCCTTGCAGGAGTTCATCCTGCAGGAGGAGATGATGCGGGCACGGGTGCCGACGGTGAACGGGATCGGCGCGTTCCTGCTCGGCCCGACGCTGCTGGCGCACGGCACCGACGAGCAGAAGGCCGAGCACCTGCCGCCGATCGCGCGCGGCGAGCGGACCTGGGCACAGGGCTTCTCCGAACCGGGCGCCGGCTCGGACCTGGCGTCGCTGCGCACGAAGGCGGTCCGGGACGGGGACGACTACGTGGTGAACGGGCAGAAGGCGTGGACCTCGCTCGGCCAGCACGCGGACTGGCTGTTCGTGCTGGTGCGCACCGATACCGAGGCACCCAAGCACAAGGGCATCACGTTCCTGCTGGTGGACGTGGCGACCCCGGGCGTGACGGTCCGCCCGATCACCGACATCCGCGGTGACGCGCCGTTCGCGGAGATCTTCTTCTCCGACGCGCGCGTCCCGGTCGCGAACCGGGTCGGCGAGGAGAACCGCGGCTGGTACATCGCGATGACCGCGCTGAGCTTCGAGCGGGCCGGCATCGGCGCCACCGTCAAGTTCGAGCAGGCACTGTCCACTTTGGTCTCCTATGTGAAGGAGGGCGGCGAGTTCCTGCGGCCGGACCGGGCCCGGCTGCGGCACGAGATCGCGCGGCGCTACGCGGAGGTCCGGGTGCTGTACAACCTGGCCCGCTACACGGTGTCCAAGCAGGTCAGTGGCGAGGTCCCGGGGTACGAGGCGTCGGTGAACCAGCTGTTCGGCGCGGAGCTGGCGAGCCGGCTCGCGCGCACCGGCGCGGAGGCGTTCGGACCGTACGCGCAGCTGTGGGGGCGCGACGGCGCGCCGCTCGGGGCCGCGTTCACCCACCTGCGACTCGACTCGGTGGCCGCCACTTTCCTCGGCGGCACAACGGAGATCCAGCGCAACGTGATCGCGACCCGCGGGCTCGGCCTGCCGAAGAGTTGACCCTGTCGGAAGATGGAGAACATGGCATACGAAACCCTTGACGTGCAGATCGACGAGCGGGTCGCGTGGATCACGCTCAACCGGCCGGACAAGCTGAACGCGCTGACCCCCGCCTCGATGACCGAGCTGCGTACGGTCTTCACCGAGATCGACGACGACGAGGACGTCCACGTCGCGGTGCTGCGGGGCGCCGGGGAGCGCGCGTTCTGCGCCGGCATGGACGTGGTCTGGTCGGAGGGCCTCACGCCGAAGGAGCGCATCGAGCAGGGCAGGCTCGGCGAGAAGACGTTCGCGATGATCGAGCGGTCGGCCATCCCGGTCATCGCGGCCGTGCACGGCTACGCGGTCGGCGGCGGGCTGGAGCTGGCACTCGCCGCGGACTTCATCGTGGCCGCGGACGACGCCAAGCTGGGGCTGGTCGAGATCACGCTGTCCGCGCGGCCGCCGTACCAACCGAAGTTCATGAACGGCGGGCCCGACCCGGACCAGCCGGCGTTCGGCGGCTCGGCGCCCGGGTGGGGCGGGGTGAAGCGGCTGCCGAAGCGGGTCGGCAAGGCACGCGCCAAGGAGATGCTGTTCACCGGGATCCGGCTGGACGCGGCGCGGGCGCTGGAGCTCGGGCTGGTCAACAGCGTGTTCCCGGCCGGGGAGTTCGACAAGCACGTGGGTGAGCTGGCCGAGCGGATCGCCGCGATGAACCGCTACAACCTGCGCCTGGTCAAGGAGCTCGTGGACAACGAGTACGACTGGATCGAGCCGCACCCCAGCTGATCTCGGAGGATCTCATGCGTATCTACCGGATCGACCATGTCGCCCAGCTCGTGCCCGACCTCGACGCGCAGGTCTCGAAGCTGTCGAAGGTGTTCGGGTTCCGCCCGGTCGCACGCTGGGACAACCCCGACGCGGGCACCCGCGGGGTCCGGCTCGAGATCCCCGGCAGCTGGGGGCACACGTGGCTGGTGCTCTCCCCCGCCGGCACGTCCTCGCCGCTGCGGACGTGGCTGGACGAGCACGGCGGGCGGGGCGGGTTGCACCACGTCGGCGCGGAGGTGCCGGACCTGGACGCCGCGCTGTCCGAGCTGTCCGACCGCGGCATCAAGCTGACCGACGGGGTGCCGGGCAAGTGGGCGGAGGCGTCGCTGTCGCCGCCGGAGCACGGGTCGGGCGTGCTGTTCCGGCTGCGCGGCCCCGGCACCCTGGCGATGTGCGGCGACGACTCGCCTGTTGCGGTCCCTCCGTCCATTGTGGAGGATCCAACGCTCGGGGTGGTGGCGCTGGACCACATCTGCCAGGCGTTCCTCGACCGCGACGAGCTGGCCCGCTGGTACGCCGACCTGGCCGGGTTCGTGCAGGTGTGGCGCACGGCCGACGACGAGCATCCCGACATGGCCGACCTGGTGCTGAACGTGCCGGGGTCGAGCATCTGCTGGGAGGTGATCATGCCGCGCGGGAAGGACTCGTTCATCGAGAAGTTCCTCTCTCGCAACGGGGCCGCGGCCCACCACGTGACCTTCCAGGTGGCCGACTGGGATGCCGCTTTGGAAGCCTGCCGTCATCACGACGTCCCGACGTTCGACGACGAGCAGGGCGTGACGGACGGGGCGGCGTGGAAGCACACGTTCATCCACCCCAAGCAGACCGGCGGCGTGCTGGTGCAGCTGTTCTGGGAGGAGCGGCCGGGCGTGTGGGTGCGGTCGGACAAGGTCGCGCCGGTGGCCCGCTGATGGACCTGACGCTGACGGAGGACCAGGAGCTGATCCAGCGCACGGCGCGGGAGTTCCTGGCCGCGCACGACGGCGCGTCGGCACGGTTCGTCGCCGCCGACCCGGCCGGGTACTCGGCCGGGGTGTGGAAGGAGATCGTCGAGCTGGGCTGGACCGGGCTCGCGTTCGACGAGTCGTTGGGCGCGGGGTTCCTGGAGGCGTGCCTGCTGGTCGAGGAGCTCGGCCGGTTCGCGGTGCCGTCGCCGCTGGCGTCGGCGGTGTCCTGCGGGATGGCCGTCGAGTCGCTGCGGGACGAGGTCGCCGCCGGCCGGGTGTACACCTTCGCGTCCGCTGTGGACGGTGTGGCTTCGCTGGTCCCGTACGCGGCGTCGGCGGACGGGTTCGTGGTGGCCGACGGGGACTCGGTGACGGTCGTGTCCGAGGCCGCGGACATCACCAGGCAGGACGTGATCGGGCTCGAACCGAAGTACCGGGTGCGGTTCTCCGCCCCGGGCACGCCCGTCGACGTCGACCCCGCGCTGGTCGCGTCGTTCGGGGCGGCGGCGGTGTGCGCGGAGATGGTGGGTGGCGCGCAGGCCGTGCTGGACGCGACGGTCTCCTATGCCTCGCAACGGGAGCAGTTCGGCAAGCCGATCGGCGCGTTCCAGGCGGTGCAGCACCACTGCGCGAACATGGCGATCGACGTGCTGGGGGCCAGGTTCATCGCGTACGAGGCGATCTGGCGGTTGGGCCGCGGCCTGCCGGCCGCGACGGAGGTGGCGGTGGCGAAGAGCTGGGTGTCCGAGGCGTACCAACGCGTGTGCGCGCTGGGCCACCAGGTCCACGGCGCGATCGGCTTCACCGCCGAGCACGACCTGCATTACTACACCCGCCACGCCATCGCGAGCGCCCTGTCCTACGGCGACCCCGACACCCACACCGAGGCCCTGGCCCACCACCTGGGCCTGTAACCCCTCGCGAGTCCAACGCTCGCGACCTCCGAGTCCAACGCTCCGGTACCGCGAGTTCGCCCCCCGCGGGGGACTCGCCGGTTCCGAGTGGGGGACTCGCGGGTTCGGGAGGGGTCCCGGGCACCCGACCTACCGTGGGCCGACGGTCGGCGACGGAGGGTTCAGCGGGTGAACGACGGGATTGCGGCGTTGGCGCCGGGGCACCACAGCCTGGCCTTCGGCAGTGACGACGCGGCGCCCGGCGGGCTGCTCGCGCTGTCGATGTCCGGGGGCATCCGGGTGCGGCCTGCCGAGGGCCGATCCGTCTACTTCGGACGCAACTTCGAGGACGTGCACGTCGGCATCGGCGTGGACGACCGCCGGGTGAGCCGCCGGCAGGGCACCCTCACCTGCCGGGGCGGGCGCTGGTGGGTCGGCAACACCGGCAGCCGGCCGATCCGGCTGCCGAACTCCCGGTGGCTGCACCGCGACGGCGAGGAGGTGCCGCTCGCGCCCGGCTACACGCCGCTGTTCGTGCCGGGCTCCGGTGCGCGGGAGCACCTGCTCGAGCTGTACGTCGTCGGCCAGGACGGCGGCCCGCCGCGGCCGAGCCCCACCGCCGCGACCGAGCGGGTGACGACCTGGCGGCTGAGCCCCGACGAGCGGCTCGCCGTCGTCGTGCTCGGCCAGCGGTACCTGCTGCACGAGGCGAGCCCGCAGCCGCTGACCTGGCAGCAGGCCACGAGCCAGCTCGCGAGCTGGCGCCCGGCCGGTGGCGCGAGGGCAAGCTGAAACACCTGGTCGAGGACCTGCGGCTGCGGCTGTCCCGCAACGGCGTCGGCGGGCTGCGCAAGGACGAGGTGCCCGAGCCGATCGGCAACGCGCTCAACGACAACCTGCTCCGCGAGCTGGTGCGGACCGCCACACTCGTGCCACCCGACCTCGCGGTGCTCGACCTGGCGGAGTAACCGCCAGGCATCGGACAACCCGCCCCCCGGCGAGTCCAACGCCCAGAACCCCGCGGGTCGCGAACGTCGGACTCGCGGGTCGTGAGCGTCGGACTCGCGACTTCGCCGAGCGGTGGGGATCGACGGGTCGTCGCTGCCCGGCTACGAGGGACCGGTGCCCGGCGGTGAGCCGTGATCGATAATCGGCGGCGTGGGAGCAAAGATCCGAGCGTTCCGGCCGGCCGACGAGCGCGTGCTGTACGACATCTGCCTGCGCACGGGCGCAAGCGGCGAGGACGCCACCGGCATGTACCGGGACCCGGACCTGCTGGGCGCCATCTATGTCGGTCCGTACCTGCGGCCGGCCCCGACGCTGGCGTTCGTCGGGGTCGATGAGGAGGGGGTGGCCGGCTATGTGCTCGGCGTGGCCGACACCCGCCCGTTCGAGACGTCGTGCGAGCGCTCGTGGTGGCCGATGCTGCGGTCCAGCTACCCGCGGTCGCTGTTCCCGCCGGAGTCCCCGGACGGCCGGCTGGTCGACCTGATCCACCAGCCACCCACGGCGGACGAGGACGTGGTGGAGCGGTACCCGGCGCACCTGCACATCGACCTGCTGCCGCGGCTGCAGGGCAACGGGCACGGCCGGCGCCTGCTGGAGACCCTGTTCGACGCGCTCCGGGCGGCCGGCGCCCCCGGCGTGCACCTGGGCGTCGGCCTGGCCAACGAACGCGCGATCGGCTTCTACGACCGGATGGGCTTCACCGTGGTCCGCCGCCACCCCGACTCCCTGGTGATGGCCCGCCCCCTGTAACCCCCGCGAGTCCAACCCCCCAGAACCCGCGAGTCCGACGTTCGGAACGTGCGCGAATGTTGGACTCGGAGGTCGCGAGTGTTGGACTCGCGGGTCCGGAGTGTTGGACTCGCGAGGTCAGGTGGGCGGCAGGTTCGTGGCGACCGCGGTCGCGAGGTCGGTCACCGTCGCGCACAGCGTGTCCATCGACTCGTCGCCGTCGACGATCACCGTGGCCAGCTCGTCGAGCTCGTCGCCGTTCTCGCCGACCACCGGCCGGTGCACGACGTGCACCAGGCACGAGTCCTCGCCGTAGCCCTCCGGCTCGCGGTAGGCGTCGTGACCGGCGAGCTCGAGCGGCTCGCCGTCGTCCGCGGAGAGCCGCGTGTTGCGGTTGAAGATCACCCGGGCGCGCATCGTCGCGGCGCGGCCGGTCCACTCGCACATCCAGTCGCCGTAGCCGACGTCCACCTCGGCCTCGCCGCCGCCGAGGCCGGGGACGCGGCTGAGCGCTCCCTCGTCGACCAGGTCGCAGGCCTTGGCGTTGGCGAGCGAGGCGGCGTCGAACGGCTCTGCCCGGCGCGCCAGCTCGTCCGGCGGCAGCAGCGCGTAGGCACGGTCGGCGGCGGCCTTGGCCATGTCGCACATGTCGGCGGTGGCCTCGTCGCCCCGCGGGCGGGCGTTGACGTCGATGCGGTTGAGGTCGGCGAGGGTGATCGTCACGTCGCAGCCGCCCTCGTCGTCGGCCTCGGGGGCGTCCATCTCGACGGTGCCGTCGGCCGGCGCGGGCTCGTCCGGATCCGCCTTGCCGATCAGCTCGAGGACGACACCCGTCTCCTTCTCCGAGTCGGGGTCGATGAGGACCTCGCAGCGGTTGTAGTTGCCGTAGGCCGGGTCGACGTCGCCGGGGCCGAACCGCCGGGTCGCCTCCGGGTCGACGAGCGCGCACGGCTCGGCGGTCTTCGGGTCGCCGAGGACGGTGCGCAGCGGCTCGTTGCCGGCCGAGGTGCGCCACGGCGACCACATGATGACGCCGAGCACGACCGCGACGACCACCGCGGCCGCTCCCGCGACCATCGGCCACCGGCGGCGCGAGGTGGTGCGGCTCGCGCGTTCCCACGCGGGCACCGGCCGGCCGGCGACCACGTGCTCGAGCATCGCGGCGGCCTCGGCGGCGGTGGGCCGGGCGTCGCGGTCGGGGTCGAGGAGGGCGTCGAGCACCGGTTCGAGCGCGCCCGCGCGGGTGGTGGGCGCGCGGCGGCCGGCCCGGATGCGGGCGAGGACGAGGTCCGGGTCGCCGAACCCGAACGGCGGCGCGCCCTCGACCGCGGCGAAGAGGCTGGCGCCGAGGGAGAACATGTCCGACGGCGCCTTCGCGCCACTGCCGTTGGCGACCTCGGGCGAGAGGTAGACGGCGGTGCCGCTGACCTTGCCGCTGCTGGTCATCGTCTGGGCGCGGTGGGCGGAGATGCCGTAGTCGGTGACCTTGGCGGTGCCCTCGTCGTCCACGAGGATGTTGTTGGGCGTGACGTCCCGGTGCACGACCTCGGCGTCGTGGATGGCGGCGAGTGCCTGGGCCACCTGCACGCCGATGCCCGCGACCTCGTCCGGCTCGAGCGGCCCGCGCTCGCGCAGGACGACGCGGAGGTTCTTGGCCGGGAAGTACTCCATGACGAGCCACGACTCGTCCCCGTCACCGACGACCTCGAACACCCGGATGGCGTTGGGATGCCGCACCCGCGCGGCGACACTCGCCTCGCGTTCGAGCTCCGCGCGCACGGCGGGCCCGTCGGAGGAGTGCGGCCGCTTGAGGGCGACCTGCCGGTGCTCGACCTCGTCGACGGCGAGCCACACCAGCCCCGATCCCCCGGAGCCGACGAGCTCCACCAACCGGTAGCGGTTGGCGATCAGCTGGCCACTGCGCACCCGGAGGATCTTAAGAGGCCGCGCAGATGGCTGGTGGATGCCCGCCGTGATCGAGGTGGATGCATCGCGGTGCCGCGCCGGCGTCGGCGTACTGGACCGTACTTCGATGCCGGCGCGGTGCCGCGAGGCGCCACCTCGGCGCGGCGGGCGCCGCCGTGCCCATCTGCGCGGCCTCCTAGCCTCCGGGTTGACCCGTTCGGGCCCCTCCGGTCGGGACCCTGCCTCTATCCTGTTCCGGAGCGTCACTGGAGATCCGATCCGCTGTGGGGGGCGTCGTGCGCGGGGTCAGCGTGTTCGTCGGGTTCATCGCGATCGTGCTGGCCGGGGCGCCGGCCACGGTGCTGATCGGGCAGCGGGTGCGGGAGCCGGCCGATGTGACGTGGACGCCGGTCCTCGTCGCGGTGCCGGTGGCGGTCGCCGGGTTCCTGGCGTGCCGGGCGTTGCGGGCGGCGGCGTCGCGCCGTTACGTCGAGGCGTCGATCCGCAACGGCCGGGCCGGCACGTCCCCCGCGTTCGCCTACACGCTGATCGCCTGGCTGCTGGTGGGCGTCGCGGGTGGGCTCGCGGGCGCCACGTTCGCCGTGTCCCGGACCATCGAAGGGCCCGACCCGGGTGCGTACCGCAGCGGCCTCACCGGCTATCCCCTGCCGGTGCTGTGCCTGTTCGCGGCGCTCGCGGTGGCCGGCGCGGCCGGCTACTACTCGTGGACCTTCCGCCGCCGCCACGAGATTCCCGTACTCGAGGCGAACGGCGTCGCGGTCCTGGTCCAGCCGGTGCGCAAGCTGCCGAAGGGGCAGGCCGCGCGGCTGCGGACCCGCATGTGGCTGCAGGCCACGGTGGTTGACGGCCTCTTCTTCGCCGGCGCTGTGCTGCCGCGCCTGCTGTCCGACGACGACCGGCCGACCGGGGAGGAGATCGGGGACGGGGTCACCATGGTCGTCGGCGGGCCGGGCATCGTCAGCTTCGCCCTGCTGGTCGTGATGCTGGTGCTCGCGCCGACCCGCCGCTCGGCGTTCGACGCGCTGCGCCAGCCGTCCTCGCTGGCCGCGATCGGGATCTTCGCGGTGGGTTGGCCCCTCCAGTCCGCGGGCCAGGAGCTCGCCGCGGGGATCTGCGCGTTCGTCGCCGTCCTGATCGCGTCGGCGACCTGCATGAACATCATGGACCGCGGTGCGCAGCCGTGGCTCGGGTTCGTGTTCCTGGCGGGCAACTACGTGTACGGCTACCTCACCGCGCCGGACGGCGACACCGTCCTGCCGGTCGGCGTCGCCGGCTGGGTCGTCGCCGTCCTCGCCGCCGCGTACGCCCTCAACGACGCGCGCGGCCACTGGCGCCGGTGGACCACGCTGGTGCACCCGGCGGACCCGGCGGTGCCACAGCCGTGAGCTCCACGAGCCACGCCTGCTCCGGGGCCAGGATCGGCGGCCGCAGGCCCACCTCGGCCAGGACCCGGCCGGTCAGTACCCGGTCCGTCCACACCGGACCGGACCCCAGCGTCATCGGCTCGCCTGCCGGGGCCACGAGGGTGACCGCGTAGCGGCGGTCCGGCGCGAGGCCCGGCAGGCGCATCGGCGCCGGCACCCCGCGCGCGGAGGTCGTCAGTTGCACGTAGGCGAAAACCCCCGCGGAGCGGTCCGGCGCCACTACGCCGTGCACGAACGCGGCCGGGTCGGGATGGTCCGCGCGGACCACGGTGCCGGTGTGCAGCAGTCCCCGCACCCGACGGTAGAAGGCGATCCCCGCGGCCAGGCCCGCCAGCTCCGGCGGCGAGGCCGACGCGATGTCCCACTCGATGCCGAAGTGGCCGAACAGCGCGGTCGCGAAGCGGAACGACAGGTGCTGCGTGCGCCCGCTGGAGTGCACGGTCGGCGGGCCGACGTGGGACCCGATCAGCTCCGGCGGCAGCAGCAACGCCGTCCACCGCTGGATCGTCTGCCGCTCCAGCGCGTCGTTCGAGTCGCTCGCCCACACGCGGTCCGTCCGCGCGAGGATCTCCAGGTCGACCCGGGCGCCGCCGGACGAGCAGCTCTCGATCTCCACGTCGGGGTGGCGGGCGCGCAAGGCGTCGAGCAGCCGGTACACCGCGAGCGTCTGGCCGTGCACCCCGGCGCGCCCGGCGTGTCCCGCGGCTACCAGGTCCCGGTTGTGGTCCCACTTCACGAACGAGATGTCGTTGTCCCGCAACAGCTCGTCGAGCCGGTCCAGGATGTGGGCGTAGGCCTCGGGGGCGTTCAGGTCCAGCACCTGCTGGTTGCGCGCCCGCGGCGGCAGCACCCCGGCGCCCGGCCCGAGCACCCAGTCCGGATGCGCCCGGTACAGGTCCGAGTCCTCGTTGACCATCTCCGGCTCGACCCAGATGCCGAACCGCATGCCCAGCCCGGTCACGTGCGAGATCAGCGGCGCCAACCCGGCCGGCCACACCGAGGAGTCGACGTACCAGTCACCGAGGCCCGCGGTGTCGTCGCGGCGGTGGGAGAACCAGCCGTCGTCCAGGACGAACCGCTCGACGCCGATCCGCGCCGCCACGTCGGCGAGCGAGCGCAGCCGGTCCAGGTCGTGGTCGAAGTACACGGCCTCCCAGGTGTTCAGCACCACCGGCCGCGGCGACGACGGGTGCGCCGGCCGGGACCGCAGCCACGCGTGGAACGCCGCGCTCAGCCCGTCGATCCCGTGCGCGCTGTAGACCGCGTAGAGCCACGGCGACGCGTACTCCTCCCCCGGCGCCAGGATCACCTCGCCCGGCAGCAGCAGCTCACCGCCGCCGAGCGTCGCGGTGCCCTCCGGCATCCGCTCTGCGTAGGTCACGTGGTTGCCGCTCCACGCGACGTGCAGCCCCCACACCTCGCCGCGGCGGAACCCGAACCCGGCGGTGCCCGCGAGAAGTGCCGTAGCCGCGTCGTGCCCGGTCCGGCCGCGCCTGCTCTCCCGGGACCACGTGCCGAGGTCGAAGGACCGCCGCCCCGGGTGCCGCTCCCGCGCCCAGTGCCCGGAGAGGTCGAGCAGCTCGGTGGCCTGCGCGGGCACCGGCAGCGCCGCCTCCAGACCGTCCACAGTGTACGGCTCGGTCCCGTCGTTGGTCACCCTGGACCGCAGCGCCAGCACGCCCGACGGGGCCAGCTCGACGACGATCTCCAGGTGCAGCAAGGCATCCGGGTCCTCGGCGAGGATCTCGACCGACGACCCGGCGACCCGCAGGTCGGACACGCGGAACGTCGGCACCCAGGCGGTGCCCGCACGGTGGCCGCGCAGCCCCGGCCGCCCCTGGTACCCGCGGGCGGCCTCCGGCAGCAGCGCCACCGGCACCGGCGCGTCCGGCGTGCTGTTCGCACGCGGCGCCACCGCCGCGTCGGCCAGCTCCGACAGGTCCTCCTCGGACAGGTCGCCGAGCGGCGCGCCCCAGTGCACGACCGCCGGCAGGACCCCGCCGCGGGCGTCGAGGACCAGGCTGACGTCGTCGGTGGTCAGGTGGAGGATCGTCATCCCTTGGTGGCTCCGAGGGTGAGGCCGGCCCGCAGGTGCCGCTGCAGCAGGAAGAAGATCACGAGCGTGGGGATCGCGACGATCACCGAGCCGGCGGACAGCAGGTTGTAGTCGGTGAAGAACTGGCCGCGCAGGTTCTGCAGCGAGCTCGTCACCGGCAGCTTGGCACCGGTCCGCATGAACGCGACGGCCCAGAAGAAGTCGTTGTACACCCAGGTGATCTGCAGCGTGGCGAGCGCGGCGAGCGCCGGCCGGCACAGCGGAAGCACGACCTGCCAGTACCGGCGCAGCACGCCCGCGCCGTCCACCAGCGCGGCCTCGGTCAGCTCATTCGGCAGCGTCTTCATGTAGTTGCTCAGCACGAACGTGCAGAACCCGGTCTGGAACGCGACGTTGACCGCGATCACCGCGAAGTAGGTGTCGTAGAGCGAGCCGGAGTCACTGACCGAGTACGGCAGCTCGAAGTTGAGGAACAGCCGGAACAGCGGCACCAGCAGCGCCTGCTGCGGCAGCAGGTTCGCCGCGGTGAACAGCGCCAGCAGGGTCAGGTTGAACTTGAAGGTGAACCGCGCCAGTACGAACGCCACCGAGGACGCGAGCAGCAGTGTCAGCAGCACCGACGGGATCACGATGACCGCGGTGTTGTAGAACGTCTGGCCGAAGTTGCCGCGGGTCCACGCCTCCGCGTAGTTCGCCAGGGTGAACCCGCCGAAGGAGAAGTAGCCGTTGAGCGAGGTGTAGTTGTAGTCGCGCAGCGAGTTGTAGACCGCCCAGAGGATCGGGAAGATCCAGCCGACCGCCATCACGACCAGGAAGACCTGCAGCACCACCCGGGCCGGGCGCACCGGCTTCTTGCGCCGCGGCGGCACCGGGCGGGGCGCCGCCTCGGTCGGTGTCGAGTGGACGGTCGCGGTCACGTCGCCGCCTCCGTGGGGAAGAGTACGTCGGCGGTCATCGGCGCTGCTCCCGCATCACCTGGATCAGGTAGATGATGATGAACACGGTCGAGATGACGATCATGATGGTGGCGAGCGCGGAGCCGAAGCCGACCCGGCTGGCCTCGCCGATCACGTTCTGCGTCACCAGGGTCGATATCAGCTCGAGCCCGTTGCGGCCCTTGTTGATCACCCACGCGATGTCGAACGCACGCAGCGACTCGATCACCGTGATCACGATGATCACGATGTTCACCGGGCGCATCACCGGCCACACGACCTGCAGGAACGTCCGCACCTCGCCGGCACCGTCGACCGCGGCCGCCTCGCGCAGCGCGGGGTCGACGGCCTTCAGCCCGGCCAGGTACAGCAGCATGATGTAGCCGGTGTGCCGCCAGCCGGCGGCCACCAGCACGGCCCACAGGTTGATGTCCGGGTCGCCGAACCAGTCGGTCTGCGTGCCCAGCACGGAGTTCAGCAGGCCCTGGTCGCGGGAGTAGATCAGCTGCCAGATGAAGCCGACCAGCGCGAGCGAGAGCACGACCGGCATGAAGAAGATGCTCTGGTAGATCCGGCTGCCGCGCAGCTCGCGGTCGAGCATCACCGCGAGCAGCATGCCGAGCAGCGTCGGGCCGAGGAAGAACACCACGAGCCAGGTCAGGTTGTGCTGGATGGCCGGGGCGAACGGCGGGTAGTTCGTGGTGGCGTTCCTGAAGTTCTCCAAGCCGATGAAGTTGATGTCGCCGATGTTGCCGATGCCGTTCCAGTCGGTGAACGACAGCAGCACGGTCGCGATCGCCGGGCCCCACACGAGCGTCGCCACGACCAGCGTCGGGATCCCCACCATGAGCGCGACGGTCAACCGGTCCACACCGGACAGCGTGCGGACCTGGCGCGAGCGGCGGGGACGACGCGACCGCGCCGTCCCCGTCTCGCGGACCGCCACATCAGCCACCGAAGATCGAAGCCTTCTGATCCTCGATGCTCTTGGTCAGCCCGTCGATGTCGTTGGGGTTGCGGATGAACTCCTGCAGCGACGGGATCATCACGGTCGAGGCGAAGTCCGGCCGGGTGTCGCGGTCGAGGAACTGCGAGATCGACTTGGCGCTGCTCACGAGCTCCTGGGACTTCTTCTGCAGCTCGTTGTACCCGCTGGTGTCCGCGTCGTTGTGGGCACCGATGTTGTTCGGGTCGGCCTTGAGGTAGAGGTCGCCCGCCTTCGCGGACCCGAGGTAGCGGAGCAGGTCCTTCGCCCCGTCCTCGTTGCGCGGCCGCGCGGCCATCATGAACCCGTCGATCGGTGCCTCGACCGAGTCGGTGCCGATCGCGGGGTCGATCTCGGGGAACGGGAAGAAGTCGAGGTCGTCGCGGTCCGGGCCCTCGGGGAACTGCTGGCCCACGAAGAGGCCCAGCGTGTACATCCCGCTCTCCTTCTTCAGCAGCGACTGCGCGGCCTCCTGCCAGGTCCGGCCCAGCGAGTCCGGCTGGTGCAGCGGCAGGATCCCCCGCCACGTGTCGAACACCGACTTGACCTCCGCGGAGTTCCACGCCTTCTCGCCGGCCATCAGCTGGGCGTGGAAGTCGTAGCCGTTGATCCGCAGGTTCAGGTAGTCGAAGGTGCCCATGGCCGGCCAGCCGTCGGAGTCCCCGAACGCGATCGGGTTGAGGCCGTCGGTCTTCATCCTGCCGGCCAGCGCGGTGAGCTCGTCCAATGTGGCCGGTGGCTCGTAGCCCTTCTCCTGCCACACGCTCTTCCGGTAGAAGACCGCCCACGGGTAGTAGTACAGCGGCACGAAGTACTGCTTGCCGTCCTTGCCGGTGGCCTGCTGCTTCATCGCGTCGGAGAAGCCGCCGCCGATGTCGGACCAGACGTCGGTGATGTCGCCGGCCAGGCCCTGCTCGGCGAAGAACTGCATCCGGTTGCCGGCGAACCAGCCGAACACGTCGTCCGGGCCGCCCTGCAGGTAGTTGTTGATGTTCTCCTGGAAGGAGTTGTGGTCGACCGTGTTGATCGACACCTCGCCGGAGTACCCGGCCATCATGTCCGCGATGCCCTTCTTGGGCACCTCGTCGGACCAGTTCGACCCGAAGGACACCGAACCGCCGGACCCGCCACCGGAACCGCCGCCGGACCCGGAGTCGTCGCCGCACGCGGCGAGGGTGGGAGCCAGGCCGGCCAACGCGCCGGCGCCGAGCATCCCCTTCAACAAGGTCCGACGCCTGACCGCCATGGCGGGCACACCGCCGGCACCGAACGAACGAGGGCTCATCATTGTCGCGCCTCCTCAAGGACCGGCACAAACTCAACAGTTGTAAACGCGACCTCTCAGAAACGAAACCTTGTCCCACAACGGGCGCGCCCGTCAAGGGGTCGGACCTCATCCCGTATCCAGATCGTGACACGTGCTCGTCACTCGGGCGTTACCTTGCGCATCTGCTCGTGACCGTCGGTAGAGGTCGGACCTATGGCTGCGCATTCGCGAGGGTGTGCGGACTTGCCGGTTTCTGTTGGACGGGCGTGCCCGTTCGGGTGCTCATGACCGGTTCAGTACGCTGCGGTCAAGTCTTGGTCGTGGATGATCACCGCTCATCCCACGACCTCGCCGGTGCGAGGAACGACGCCTCACCGCGGCGTCGTTCCTCGCATTTCGGCGTTCCGGGCCGTTCAGGCGCAGGTCAGCTTCGCGTCGACCCACTCGGAGTGGTCGTAGTTGTTGTTGTCCGGCCCGACCCCGGCGGCCAGGACCAGCTCGGTCACCCCGGTGACGTCGACGTCGAGCGGCACCGCCGGATCCACGCCGGTCACCAGGCCGGTCTCGGCCAGCACCGCACCGTCGCCAAGCACGGTGAACTCCACCGAACCCCGGTCGCCGACCTCGTCGTCGATGCCGGCACCCGCGGTGAACCGGGTGCAGTGCCCGCCGAGGTAGTAGGTCATCTCGGACGCGGCGTGCGGCGCGATCCCCTTGGCGTAGGTCACGCCGGCGATCGTCAGCGGGTTGCCGTCCACGCTCTCGTCGACGCCGAGCTCGCCCCAGCCGACCTGGGCGCTGACCGGGCCGAGGTCGGACAGCCACGGCGTGCCGGTCGGCGTGGTCGCGATGGTCACCGCTCCGTACCCGGCCAGCCGCCCGCCGCGGTGGCGGACGTCGGCGGTCAGGTCGTGGGTGCCGTTCGGTGCGCCGGCGGGCGCGGTGACGGTGAAGTCGACACCGGCGCCGCGGCCGGGTGGGAGCACGCGCACCGACGTGCTGCCGTCGGGCCGGACCTGCCAGCCGGCCGGCGCGGTCAGTGCGACCCGGACGTCGCGCACCGCCCGCCGGCCGTCGTTGGTGACCCGCACGGTGGTGGTGAAGGACTCGCCCGGCTCGACGTAGCCGGCGGTGCGCACGTCGGTGGTCACCGCGGGCCCACCGCGCCGACCGGGCGCGACCACGAACATCTTCGCGCCGTGCGCGGGCACCGACGCCCGCACGTTCCCGGTGGTGACGGTGGTCGTGTCCGCCCACAGGTCACGCATCTCGTAGGAGGCCGCGCCGGGCAGCCCGAGGTCGGCCGCGGTCGTCGCCACCTGGGCGCCGGTCGCGCCCCGGTTGAACAGCACCACCGCGGCGCCGCCCGCCGAGGTCGGCTTGGCCCATACCTCGAGGTCCCCGGCTCCGTTGCCGCTGTCGGCGATCTTGTGGCCCTGCGTGCCCGCCCAGTCCTGGTTCACCGCGATGACGTCCGGGTCGGTGAGCAGCGCGCGGGTCGTGTCGTCCATCGAGCGCAGGTCGTTGCCCGCGATCAGCGGCGAGTTCAGCAGGCTCCACAGGCTCATGTGCGCGCGGTACTCCTCGGTGCTCATGCCGCCGTTGCCGACCTCGAGCATGTCCGGGTCGTTCCACGCGTTCGGCCCGGAGTACGCCTCGAGCCCGACCTGCTGGTCCAAGATGGACACCACGCTGCCCCAGTTGTCGGAGATGTCGCCGGTGGTGCGCCAGTAGTGGCCGCCCACCTCCGCGGCCCACTCCCACGGCTGGTTCGAGCCCCACTCGCAGATCGAGTAGACGATGTCGCGGCCGGTCGCGGCCAGCGCGTCGGCCATCGCGGTGTACCGCTCGATCGCCGGCCGGCCCTGGTTGTTGCAGTTGTCGTACTTGAGCAGGTCCACGCCCCACTCGGCGAAGCTCGCCGCGTCGGTCGTCTCGTGGTCCAGGCTCGCCGGCAGGCCCTGGCAGGTCGCGGTGCCGGCCGAGGAGTAGACGCCGAGCTTGAGCCCCAGTGCGTGCACGTAGTCCGCGACCGCCTTGATGCCGCTGGGAAAGCGCTCCGGATCGGCCTGCAGCCGGCCCTCGGCGTCGCGCTCCGGGGCCATCCAGCAGTCGTCGATGTTGACGTAGGTGTAGCCGGCGTCCGCCATGCCCGAGGAGACCATCGCGTCGGCGGTCTCGCGGATGAGCTCCTCGTCGATGTCGCAGCCGAACTTGTTCCAGCTGTTCCAGCCCATCGGTGGGGTCGGCGCGAGCGGCGGCTTGTCCTGCGGGGACGGTGGCGCGGGCGCGCCGCTCGCGGGGGTGGTGCCGATCAGGAGCGATACGGCGCCGAGAACGGCGAGCAGGGCGCATCGCGCTGTTCGGTTCATGTTGGACACACTCCTTCGTGCGATCCGCATTCGGTTGACGTGGGCGCTTACATGGCCACCTCGACGTGGATCCCGGCGGCCCGGAACTGCTCGACGACCCGTGGGTCGGCGCTGCCGGAGGTGATGAGGACGTCGACCTCGTCGATCCCGCACAGCGGGGACAGCGAGACGCGGCCGAGCTTGCCGCCGTCGGCGACGACGACCCGCCTGCGCGCGGCCCGGCACATGTGCCGCTTCACCGCGGCCTCCGGCAGGTTGATGTTGGTGACCCCCGCGGCGAGGTCGACGCCGTTGCAGCCGAGCACCACGGTGTCGGCGCGGATACGGTCGAGCACGGTGTCGCTGAGCGGGTCGACCAGCGAGTGCTGCAGCGGGCGCAGGGTTCCGCCGGTGACCACGACGGTGAACCGCGGGATCGCCGACTCGAGCTCCATCGCGATGCGCAGGCCGTTGGTGAACACGGTGACCTCGGTGAGCTCCGGCCGGGCGACCAGCGCGCGGGCCACCGCCGCGGTCGTGGTGCCGACGTCGAGCAGGACGGTCTCCCCCGAGGTGATCAGTTGCGCGGCCGCGATGCCGATCTGCTGCTTGGCCTCGGCGTTGGCGCCGAGCATCTCCTCGAACGGGCGCTCGCCGAGCGGGAGCTCGATGGGTACCGCACCGCCGCGGACCCGTCGGACCTTTGCCTGTCGCTCCAGCGCGGCGAGGTCGCTGCGGACGGTCACCTCGGACACCGCGAACTGGGCGGCGAGGTCCTCGACCCGCACGTGGCCGCGCTCGTGCGTGATGGCGGCCATCCGGCTGCGCCGCAGCGTCAGCGGCAACCGTGCGTCAGCGTCGACCACCATAGCGTCAACTTTCGATCGGAGGCCGCTGCCTGTCAACATCGAAAGAACAGCAAGTTTTCGAAAGATCAGACATCTAACGTCTTCGGATGTTCGATTGAGTTGGTTTATGGTTGAATGGCGATCGATTCGGGTGCGCTCCACGGGTGTTGGGAGAGGCGATGCTGGCAGCGGAGAGGCAGGCCCGGATCGTGGAGGAGATCCACAAACGGGGCGCCGTGCGGGTCATCGAGTTCGCCCAGATGCTCGGGGTCTCCGACATGACGATCCGGCGCGACCTGGATGCGTTGGCGCAGCAGGGTTTGCTGGACAAGGTGCACGGCGGGGCGACGCGCCGATCGGCGAGCACCGAGGAGCCGGGCTTCGAGGCGAAGTCCTCGCGCCAGCAGCCGGAGAAGGAGGCCATCGCCAAGGCCGCGGCCGCGCTGGTCTCCCCCGGCACCGCGGTCGGCCTGTCCGCCGGCACCACCACCTGGGCGCTCGCACATGTGCTGCGCGCGGTCGACGGCCTGACCATCGTCACCAACTCCATGCGCATCGCGGACGTCCTGCACGCCCGGCCGTCGACCGACCAGAACGTCGTCGTGGTGGGCGGGGTGCGCACCCCGTCGGACGCGCTGGTCGGGCCCATCGCCGTGTCGGCGCTCGCGCAGTTGCACCTGGACGTCGTGTTCCTCGGCGTGCACGGCATGGCCGAGACCGCCGGCTACACCACGCCGAACCTGCTGGAGGCCGACACCGATCGGGCCTTGGTGGCCGCGGGCCGGCGGCTGGTCGTGCTGGCCGACAGCACCAAGTGGGGCACGGTCGGCCTGTCCACGATCGCGCGCCTTGGCGACGCGGACGTGGTGATCACCGACGACGGGCTGCCCGAGGAGGCCGTCGCGGCGCTGTCCGAGCACGTCGAGGACGTGCGCCTGGTCTCGGTAGAGGCCAACCGGTGAGCGAGCTTGCGAGCGAACCATGGATACAGGGCGACCGCGAGCGGCGCGACCGAGCCTGCGAGGGGGCGTCGTGAGCGAGCTTGCGAGCGAACCATGGATACAGGGCGACCGCGAGCGGCTCGACCGAGCCTGCGAGGGGGCGTCGTGAGCGAGCTTGCGAGCGAACAAATGTCACAGCGGCACCCGCAGCGGCGTCACCGAGCCTGCGAGGGGACGTCGTGAGGAAGAGCACCGCCGCGCTGGCCGACGGTCGGGAGATCATCTACTTCGACCACGACGGCGCGCCCGCCCGGACCTCGCACGACCGGCGGGAGCTGGACCCGGTGTCGACGACGTCGCAGCTGCGCCACGACCCGGTGCTCGGCGAGTGGGTCATGCTGGGCTCGCACCGCCAGAACCGGACGTACTTCCCGGCGACCGACGACTGCCCGCTGTGTCCGTCGCGGGGCGGGCGGCAGACCGAGATCCCGTCGCCGGACTACGACGTCGTGGTGTTCGAGAACCGCTTCCCGAGCCTGTCGATGCACGCCTCCCCCGGCGTCGTGCCCACCCTGCCGCCACTGGTCGGCTCCGCGCCCGGGGTCGGGCGCTGCGAGGTCGTCTGCTTCACCAGCGACCACGAGTCGGCCTTCGGAAGGCTCAAGCCCGAACACGCCAGGCTGGTCGTGGACGCGTGGGCGGACCGGACGGTGGAGCTGTCGGCGTTGCCCGGCGTGGCCCAGGTGTTCCCCTTCGAGAACCGGGGCGCCGCGATCGGCGTGACCCTGGAGCACCCGCACGGCCAGATCTACGCCTACCCGTTCGTGACGCCGCGGACCCGCCAGATGCTGGGCAATGCGGTCGCCCACGCGGAGCGGACGGGCCGCAACCTGTTCGCGGACGTGCTGGCCGGCGAGCGCGAGTCGGGCGCGCGGGTGGTGGCATCGTCGTCGTTCTGGACGGCGTTCGTCCCGGCGGCGGCGCGCTGGCCGGTCGAGGTGCACCTGTACCCGCACCGGCAGGTCCCCGACATCCCGTCCCTCACCGGGGACGAGCGGGACGACTTCGTCCAGCTGTACCTGAACGTGCTGGGCCGGCTGGACGCCCTGTACGACCAGCCGCTGCCCTACGTCGCGGCGTGGCACCAGGCGCCCCGGGGGCCCGGCGGCGAGCAGGCCTACCTGCACCTGCAGGTGACGTCGGTCCAGCGGGCGCCGGACAAGCTGAAGTACCTGGCCGGATCGGAAGCGGCGATGGGCGCGTTCGTCACCGACGTGCTGCCCGAGGACGTCGCGGAGCGGCTACGCGACGTCACGCGGTAACGCGGCGCGGTTATCAAGCAAGGACGGTCGTCCCGATCTCCGGCACCCATCGCCAGCAGCCGACATAACACTTTCATAAAGTTCTAGACCAACTGTATACAAAACTCCTGATGGCTGGCGTCATAAGCGATTTCTCTCAAAAGATAAGCGTGAGTGCTTTGACCCGCCCCGTCGCGGATCGGCACAGTCGACCCATGACACCCGGCGCAATGACGGGCGGGTCGCCTCTGGAGCAGCGGGTGCGTTCGGCGGTAGCCACGCATCGCGGCGACCGGGGTGCACTGCTGCCGATCCTCCACGACATCCAGGCCGAGTTCGGCTACGTCGACGCGGCCGCGGTGCCGATCCTGGCCGATGAGCTCAACCTCTCCCGCGCCGAGGTGTTCGGCGTGATCAGCTTCTACCACGACTTCCGCGAGAGCCCGGCCGCCGGAACCGTCGTCCGGATCTGCCGCGCCGAGGCGTGCCAGGCCAACGGCGCCGAGGCTCTCATGGCGCACGCGAGGCAAACCCACGACACCGTGACGGTCGAGCAGGTCTTCTGCTTCGGCAACTGCGCGCTCGGCCCGGCCGTCGAGGTCAACGGCAGGCTCGCCGGCCGCGTCGACGCGGCCAGGCTGGACGCCCTGGTCGCCGGCGCGGCGGTGCAGGCGTGACCACCACGGTGTACGTGCCCCGCGACTCGGCCGCGCTCTCGGTCGGTGCCGACGAGGTCGCCGAGCGCCTCCGAGCGGTCGCCGGCGACCGGATCAGGTTGGTGCGCAACGGGTCGCGCGGCATGCTCTGGCTCGAGCCGCTCGTCGAGGTCGAGACCGGGCGCGGCCGCCTCGCCTACGGCCCCGTGCGGCCCGAGGACGTCGACGGCCTGGTCGCCGCGGGCCTGCTCGACGGCGCCGAGACCGACCACAGCCTCGGGCTCACCGAGGACCTGCCGTGGCTGCGCGACCAGCAGCGGATCACCTTCGCGCGAGTGGGCGTCACCGACCCGCTGTCGGCCGCCGACTACGAGCGGCACGGCGGCATCGCGGGCCTGCGCAACGCACTCGGGAAGGCGTCTGCCCACGTCGTCGAGGAGGTCGTCGAGTCCGGCCTGCGCGGCCGCGGCGGCGCGGGCTTCCCCGCCGGCATCAAGTGGAAGACCGTGCTCGGCGCCCAAGACGACCTCAAGTTCGTCTGCTGCAACGCGGACGAGGGCGACAGCGGCACGTTCGCCGACCGCATGCTGATGGAGGGCGACCCGTTCACCCTCATCGAGGGCATGACGATCGCCGCGCACGCGGTGGGCGCCACCGAGGGCTACGTCTACCTCCGCTCCGAGTACCCGGACGCCATCGCGATCCTGCGCTCGGCCATCGAGATCGCCTACGCGCACAACTGGCTCGGCGACTCGGTCCTGGGCTCGGAGCTGAAGTTCGACCTCTTCGTCCGGGTGGGCGCGGGCGCCTACATCTGCGGCGAGGAGACGTCCATGCTGGACAGTCTCGAGGGCAAGCGCGGCATGGTCCGCGCCAAGCCGCCGATCCCCGCGCTCGAGGGTCTGTTCGGCCGGCCGACCGTGGTGAACAACGTGCTCACCCTCGGCGCGGTGCCGATGGTCCTCGCCGGCGGCGGGGCCGCCTATGCCGACCACGGCGTCGGCCGCTCGCGCGGCACCCAGGTGTTCCAGCTCGGCGGCAACGTCGCCCGCGGCGGCATCGTCGAGGCGCCGTTCGGCATCACGCTGGGCGAGCTCGTCAACGGCTACGGCGGCGGCACCCGCACCGGGCGGCCGATCCGCGCCGTGCAGGTCGGCGGCCCGCTCGGCGCCTACGTGCCCGTCGACCAGTTCTCCTTGCGGATGGACTACGAGGAGTTCGCCGCGGCCGGCGCGATGGTCGGCCACGGCGGCGTCGTGGTCTTCGACGACACGGTGGACATGGCGTCGATGGCGCGCTTCGCCATGGAGTTCTGCGCCGTGGAGTCCTGCGGCAAGTGCACGCCGTGCCGGGTCGGCGCGGTCCGCGGCAAGGAGACCCTCGACAAGATCATCGCGGGGGTCGACACCGAGGAGAACCTCGCGCTCCTCGAGGACCTGTGCGAGCTGATGACCGACGGCTCGCTGTGCGCGATGGGCGGGCTCACCCCGATGCCCGTCCGCAGCGCCGTGAAGCACTTCGGCGAGGACTTCCACCGAAGTCCGGTAGCAGGCCCGGTAGCACTGCCCATGCCAACCGTAGGACCCAACGGGAGTAAGTAAGTCATGAGTCTCCTCAAAGAGCCCGATCTGGGTACCCCGGCCCGCAAGGGTGCGGCCACCGTCGACGTCGAGATCGACGGCCTGTCCGTCAAGGTCCCCGAAGGCACCTCGGTGCTGCGCGCGGCCGCACTGGCGGGGGTGGACATCCCGAAGCTGTGCGCCACCGACTCGCTCGAGGCGTTCGGCTCGTGCCGGCTGTGTCTGGTCGAGGTGGACGGTGTGCAGGGCACGCCCGCGTCGTGCACCACGCCGGTGCGGCCGGGGATGAACGTGCGGACCCAGTCGCCGAAGCTGGAGAAGCTGCGTCGCGGGGTCATGGAGCTCTACATCTCCGACCACCCGCTGGACTGCCTCACCTGCTCGGCCAACGGCGACTGCGAGCTGCAGGACATGTCCGGCGTGGTCGGCCTGCGTGAGGTCCGCTACGGCGTCGGCGGTGACGACGGCGCTGGCGAGAACCACCTGGACGCGCCGACCGACTCCTCCAACCCGTACTTCGACTTCGACGCCAGCAAGTGCATCGTCTGCTCCCGCTGCGTGCGGGCCTGCGACGAGGTGCAGGGCACCTTCGCGCTGACGATCGCCGGCCGCGGCTTCGACTCGACGGTCTCCCCCGGTGCGAACGACCTGTTCATGGACTCCGAGTGCGTGTCCTGCGGCGCCTGCGTGCAGGCCTGCCCGACCGCGACGCTCGAGGAGAAGACGGTCGTCGACCTCGGCATGCCGAACCGGTCGGTGATCACCACCTGCGCGTACTGCGGCGTCGGCTGCTCGTTCAAGGCCGAGCTGCGCGGCGACGAGCTGGTCCGGATGGTGCCGTACAAGGACGGCGGCGCCAACGAGGGCCACTCGTGTGTGAAGGGCCGGTTCGCGTTCGGCTACGCCACCCACCCGGACCGCCAGATGAAGCCGATGGTCCGCGACAAGATCACCGACCCGTGGCGGGAGGTCTCCTGGGAGGAGGCCATCGGCACGGTCGCCACCAAGCTGCGTGACATCCAGGCGCGGCACGGGTCCGGCTCCATCGGCGGCATCACCTCGTCGCGGTGCACCGACGAAGAGGTCTACGTGGTGCAGAAGATGGTGCGCGCCGCGTTCGGCAACAACAACGTCGACACCTGCGCGCGGGTCTGCCACTCCCCCACCGGGTACGGCCTCAAGCAGACCTTCGGCACCTCCGCCGGCACCCAGGACTTCAAGTCGGTGGACGAGGCCGACGTGATCATGGTGATCGGCGCCAACCCGACCGACGCGCACCCGGTGTTCGCGTCCCGGATGAAGCGGCGGCTGCGCGCGGGCGCCAAGCTGATCGTGCTCGACCCGCGGCGGATCGACCTGGTGCGCTCGCCGCACATCGAGGCACAGCACCACCTGACGCTGGCGCCGGGCACCAACGTCGCGATCGTCAACGCGTTCGCGCACGTGGTCGTCACCGAGGGGCTCGTCGACGAGGAGTTCGTGGCGCAGCGCTGCGAGGACTTCGAGGAGTGGTCGTCGTTGTCGCGCTGCCGGAGAACTCCCCCGAGGCACTGGAGGAGATCACCGGCGTGCCCGCCGCCGACATCCGCTCCGCGGCTCGGATGTACGCCGCCGGCCCGAACTCGGCGATCTACTACGGCCTCGGCGTCACCGAGCACAGCCAGGGCTCCACGATGGTGATGGGCATGGCGAACCTCGCCATGGCCACCGGCAACATCGGCCGTGCCGGCGTGGGCGTGAACCCGTTGCGCGGGCAGAACAACGTGCAGGGCAGCTGCGACATGGGCTCGTTCCCGCACGAGCTGCCCGGCTACCGGCACGTGGCCGACGACGACGTCCGCGACATCTACGAGAAGCTGTGGGGCACGCCGATCCTGGCCGAGCCGGGCCTGCGCATCCCGAACATGTTCGACTCCGCCATCGACGGCACCTTCCGGGCGCTGTACGTGCAGGGCGAGGACATCGCGCAGTCCGACCCGAACACCCAGCACGTCACCAGGGCCCTCGAGTCGCTCGAGCTGCTCGTCGTGCAGGACCTGTTCATCAACGAGACGGCCACGTTCGCGCACGTGTTCCTGCCGGGCACCTCGTTCCTGGAGAAGGACGGCACGTTCATCAACGCCGAGCGGCGGATCAACCGGGTGCGCCCGGTGATGAAGCCCAAGACCGGCAAGCACGAGTGGGAGATCGTCTGCGAGATCGCGCAGGCGATGGGCTACCCGATGCACTACGACGACACCAGCCAGATCATGGACGAGATCGCGCTGACCACGCCGACGTTCAGCGGGGTGTCCTTCGAGCTGCTGGACCGGGTCGGCAGCGTGCAGTGGCCGTGCAACGAGAGCGCGCCGACCGGCACGCCGATCATGCACATGGACACGTTCGTGCGCGGCAAGGGCCGGTTCATGCCGACCATGTACGTGCCGACGAAGGAGCGCAGCACCCGCAAGTTCCCGCTGATCCTCACGACCGGCCGGATCCTGACGCAGTACAACGTGGGCGCGCAGACCCGCCGCACGGCCAACGTGGCCTGGCACCCGGAGGACATCCTGGAGATCCACCCGCACGACGCGGAGGTCCGCGGGATCAACGACGGCGACACGGTGTCATTGGCGTCGCGGGTCGGCCAGACGTCGCTGCGGGCGAAGCTGTCGGACCGGATGCCCGTGGGCGTGGTGTACACGACGTTCCACCACCCGGTGACGGGCGCGAACGTGGTGACCACCGAGCACTCCGACTGGGCGACGAACTGCCCGGAGTACAAGGTGACCGCGGTCCAGGTCGGCCTCGCGCCCGGCGTCACGCACGCCGACGCCCGCGCCGAGCAGGCGCCGGTCCCGGTGGCGGGTAACTGACGTGGGCCACCCGGGACAGCCACCGGACGTCCGGCTCGCGAACGAGATCGCGATCCAGTTCGCGCACGTGCCGACCGAGAAGGCGGTCGCCGAGATCGCCAAGCACATGCACAGCTTCTGGGAGCCGCGCATGGTTCGGGCGCTGCTGGCGCACATCGACGCGGGTGGCGGGGACCTGGATCCGCTCGCGGTCGCGGCGGCGGAGCAGCTCCGCCAACCGGCCTGAGCGCACCGAGCGGCCCAGAACCCGCGAGTCCAACACTCCGGACCAGCGAGTCCAACATTCCGGACCCGCGCGCCGCGGCGGACCCGGTCGCGAGCGTTGGACTCGCGGGTTCTGGGCGTTGGACTCGCGGGTTTAGCGCGATTCTTGTGTTCCCTCATGCGCAACCGCACGCGCTTCGTGCAACTCGGTGAGGTACCGTCAGGGCTCGTCCGCCCCTGGAACACGGCTGCGGCGACCCCGCGCCGACCCCATGAAGGAGCCTCCCATGGCTTTCCCCTCCGACCTGGAGATTGCCCGCGGCGCGAAGCTTAAGCCCATCGAGGACATCGCCGCCGACATGGGCCTGCCCGCCGCACTCCTCGAGCCGTACGGCCGCGACGTCATGAAGATCGGGCTGGGTGCGATCGACGAGCTCGCCGACGCGCCGAAGGCCAAGTACGTGCTGGTCAGCGCCATCACGCCGACGCCGCTTGGGGAGGGCAAGACGACGACCACGGTCGGGCTCGGGCAGGGCTTCAAGCACCTCGGCAAGCAGGCCACGGTCGCCATCCGGCAACCGTCGATGGGCCCGACGCTGGGTATCAAGGGCGGCGCGGCCGGCGGCGGCTACAGCCAGGTCGTGCCGATGGACCTGCTGAACCTGCACCTCACCGGCGACATGCACGCGGTGACCGCGGCGCACAACCTGCTCGCCGCGATGGTCGACAACCACCTGCACAAGGGCAACGCGCTCGGCCTCGACCTCCAGGAGATCACCTGGCGGCGGGCGCTCGACATGAACGACCGGTCGCTGCGCAACATCGTCGTCGGCCTCGGGGCCAAGGCGGACGGCGTGACCCGGCAGACCGGGTTCGACATCACCGCGGCCTCAGAGGTGATGGCCGCGCTCGCGCTCACCACCGGGCTCTCCGACCTGCGCGCCCGGATGGGTCGGATCGTGGTCGGCTACACGCCCGCGGGTCAGCCGGTGACGGCCGAGGAGCTCGACGCCGCGGGGGCCATGACCGTGCTGCTGCGCGAGGCGATCAAGCCGAACCTGATGCAGACGATCGAGAACACGCCGGTTCTGGTCCACTGTGGACCTTTCGGCAACATCGCGACCGGGAACTCGTCGGTGGTGGCGGACCTGATCGGGATCCGGTGCGGGGACTACCTGGTCACCGAGGCCGGCTTCGGCGCGGACATGGGTGCGGAGCGGTTCTTCAACATCAAGTGCCGGGTGTCCGGCCAGCGCCCGGACGCCGCCGTGCTGGTCGCCACCGTCCGGGCGCTGAAGGCCCACTCGGGAAAGTTCCGCATCGTGGCCGGCAAGCCGCTGCCCGACGACCTGCTCGCGGAGAACCCCGACGACGTCCACGCCGGGGCGGCGAACCTGCGCAAGCAGATCGAGAACATCCGGATGCACGGCGTCTCGCCGGTCGTGGCGATCAACGCGTTCCCGACCGACCACCCGGCCGAGCACGCCGCGATCCGCGAGGTGGCCGAGTCGATGGGCGCGCGGGTGGCGGTGAGCACCCACTTCGCCGACGGCGGCGCGGGTGCGACCGAGCTCGCCGAGGCGGTGGCCGAGGCCGCCGAGGAGCCGTCCGACTTCAGGTTCCTGTACCCGTCCTCGGCCCCGCTGCGCGAGAAGATCGAGACGATCGCGACCCGCGTGTACGGCGCCGACGGGGTCTCCTACACCCCGGCGGCGCGGCGGCAGCTGGACAACTACGAGCGCAACGGCTTCGGCGACCTGCCTATCTGCATGGCGAAGACGCACCTGTCGATCTCGTCGGACCCCAAGCTGCTGGGCGCGCCGACCGGCTGGACGCTGCCGGTGCGCGAGGTCCGCGCGTCGGTCGGGGCCGGCTTCGTGTATCCCATCTGCGGTGAGATGCGCACGATGCCGGGCCTCGGCTCGTCCCCGGCCGCCACCCGCATCGACCTCGACCAGGACGGCGAGATCGTCGGGCTTTCATGAACGGTTTTCTCCACCTGTCGGTCGGCGGCCTGCTCGAGCGGGTCGCCGCCCGCACGCCGGCGCCCGGGGGTGGCGCGGTGGCGGCGGTGACGGCCGCCTCGGCCGCGGCACTCGTCGCCATGGCGGCCCGGTTCAGCGACCGATCGGCCACGCGGGCCGAGGAGCTGCGGGCCAGCCTCGAGCCCCTGGCCGACGCGGACGCCGCGGCCTACACCGCCGTCCTCGCCGCCTACCGGCTGCCGGCCGGCGACCCCACCCGCCGCACGCGGATCGCCGACGCGCTGGCCACGGCGACCGACGTCCCGCGCCGGGTCGCCGCTGCCGCCACCGAGGTGGCCGCGCTGGCGAAAGGCCTTGTGCGGGACGGCAACCCGAACCTCACCGGCGACGCCCGGGTCGCCGAGATCCTGGCCACCGCCGCCGCAGAGGCGGCCATGGCACTCGTGGAGATCAACGAGGCGGCTGCCCGCCGCTGACCAGATAGGCCAGCTCGGTCTCCCAGTTGGCCGGGTCCGGCTCGACGGCCGGGTCGGTCAGGTAGGACTCGAACATCCCCTGCCAGACCTCACCGTCCTCATCGGCCTCGACGGCCAGCGGCACACCCGCGCCCGCGGCCCAGTCCACCAGCGCGAGATGCGCGGCGGCGATGCCGTCCGGGTGGCCGTGGTGCATCGCCACCACGTAGCGCCCGGCGGGCTTGGCGCCGGGCAGCACCCGGCCGTCGCCCTGGACCGGGGACGCGACCGGCACGCCGACCTCCACGGAGAACTTCTCGTCCATACCGCCGATCACGAGATGGCGGTAGAACACCGCGCCGGCCGGCGCGACGCCACGGCCGGCGAGCCAGCCGTAGACCTCCGGCACCAGCGCGTTCACCTCACCCCACTCCCGCAGCGTGGCGCGGACGGCGATGGCGACATAGGGCTGCTCGGTGCGCTCCTGCACCGTCGGATCACTCATACCCGCTGATACGGGACAGGCTCGCGAAACTCATCGGTCCGCGGGAAGAAAGTCCGGCAGGCCGTAGAACGGGAACGCCCCGGCCAGGTCCAGATGCGAGGTCAGCGACGTCAGCCCGACCCGGCTCACCTCCAGCGCGACCAGGGCGAACGGCGCGCCCGCCGGCCACCGGGTGGTACTGGCCGAACGCCGGTGACCCGTTCACCGAGGTCGGCACGAGCCGCGCGCCGCGGCAGGTGCCGTCCGAGTACGCCAGCGCGGCGCCGATGTCGGCCCGGCCGCGCAGCCACCAGGCGAACGGCGGCATCGACATCGTCGCGGCCTCGTGCAGCAGGGCGGTCAGCGCGGCGACGTCGTAGCGCTCGAACGCGTCGACGTACCGGGCGAGCAGGTCGCGGTGCGTGTCGGCCAGCGGCTCGAGCGGGGCGGGTTCGGTGAGGGTGGCGCGGGCCCGCTGCGACGCGCTGTGCACCGACGCGACGGTCGTGTCCAGCAGCCGGGCGACCTCGTCAGCGTGCCAGGCCAGCACGTCGCGCAGGATGAGCACGGCCCGCTGCTTCGGCGGCAGCCGCTGCAACGCGGCGACGAACGCCAGCCGGATGCTCTCTCGCCGCGCCGCGACCTCGGCCGGGTCGCCCAGCAGGTGGTCGGGCACCGGCTGCACCCACGCCGACGCCGGCAGCGGTGCCCCGAGCTCCGGACCCGGCGACGCGGCCGGCCCGAGGTCCATCGCGCGAGCCCGCCCGCTGGGCGCTGCGCAGCATGTCGAGGCAGATGTTCGTGGCGATCGCGTGGAGCCAGGTCCGCACCGGCGCGCGGGCCGGGTCGTGGTCGGCCCGCCAGGCCCGGACGAACGTCTCCTGCACGGCGTCCTCGGCCTCGAAGGCGGAGCCGAGCATGCGGTAGCAGTACCCGGTCAGCGCGCGCCGGAACGTCTCCAGCTCGTCGAGCACCACCGCCTGGCCCATGCGCCGAGCATCGCACACGGTAGGGTGGCCCGGTCGGATCCACTTCGGGTCAACTGAGGAGGTGAGCCCCATTTTCGCCAGGTCAGGCCGGGTGCTCTCACCGAGCGGCCGCACCCCGTAGGTGCCCGCGAGAGCGCCCCACGGCATTCCCGAAAGGCGCTCCATGCTCTCCGCAATCATCACCAGGCTCCGTGCCGCCGGCTGTGTCTTCGCCGAGGACGAGGCCAAGCTGTTGATCACCGCCGCCCGCACGCCAGCCGACCTCGACGCCCTGGTCGAGCAGCGGACCGGCGGCCTCCCGCTCGAGCACGTGCTGGGCTGGGCCGAGTTCTGCGGCCGGCGCGTCGCCGTCGACCCGGGAGTCTTCGTGCCGCGCCGGCGCACCGGGTTTCTGGCCCGGTGCGCCGGCGAGCTCGCTCGGCCCGGCGACACCGTCGTCGACCTCTGCTGCGGCTCCGGCGCCGTCGGGGCGACGCTGACCGGGGTCGACCTGTACGCCGTCGACATCGACCCGGCGGCCGTGCGCTGTGCCCGCCGCAACCTCCCCTCCGGCCACGTGTACGAGGGCGACCTCTACGACCCGCTGCCCGCCGGGCTGCACGCGGACGTCCTCGTCGCCAACGCCCCGTACGTGCCGACCGACGCGATCGAGCTGATGCCACCCGAGGCCCGCATCCACGAGCCCCGGGTGGCGCTGGACGGTGGCGCCGACGGTCTCGACGTGCTGCGCCGGGTGATCGCCGGCGCGCCGGCCCGGCTCGCGCCCGCCGGCCACCTGCTGGTCGAGACGAGCGAGGTCCAGGCGCCCGTCCTGGTCGAGGCGGTCGTCCTGGCCGGCCTGACCCCCCGGCTGGCCGGCGACGAGGAGCTGGGCGCCACCGTCGTCATCGCGACGAACGGGCCCGATCCAGGTAGGCCACCAGCTCGATGAGCTCCTCGGCGGGCCACGGCATCCGCGCGGCGATCGCCGCGCTGTTGTCCGTCCACACGGAACGGGCGGCCCGCTTGGTGTCGTCGCCGTCGTGGAAGGGTGCGCCGACCGCGTCCCAGCGCTCGGCGAGCTGGTGGGCCCGCGGGTCGTCGGCCGGGATTCCGCCGCGCACGAGCTCCAGGCCCTGGGTGACCACGTCCTGGAACTCCCGCTTCGCGGCCTCGACGGCGTCGGCACCGAGCTCGGTGCGGCGCGCGGCGAGCCGGTCGCGCTGGTCCTGGGTGAAGTAGGTCTCGAACATCGACATCAGCTCCAAGGTCGTCATGAACTCCGTCGGATCGGGCATGCCGGCGCCGTCGAGTCGCTCGAGGAGGCCGCGGACCTGGTCGCGGAGCCGATGGCGGCGCTCGGCGTGCCCGTCGAGCGCCGCCAGCTGCGCGACGAGCACGTCCCGCATGCCACCCCCGTCGGCGAGCACCGCGGCCACATCCTCGAGCGGGAGCCCGAGCCCGCGCAACGCGCGGATCCGGTAGAGCCGCCGCACGTCCGCCTCGGTGTACCGCCGATGCCCGGCTGCTGTCCGCCGGCCGGCGGACAGCAGCCCGATCTCGTCGTAGTGCCGCAGCGCCCGCACGGTGAGCCCGCTGTCCCGCGCCAGCTCCCCGATGCTCCAGAGCCGCTCGTTCCCGATCACGGAACCGACGGTAGAACCTCCCGCCACGTCCGGTTCAAGCCCTGGACCGCCGTCACGAACCAACCACCGAACGCGATGTAACGAACGTGACCGAGGGTGCGTCAGGAACCCCGTCTCGCGGCACCCGGGCCGCCGCGCTGGTGGGCCTCTGCCTCCTGGCCGGCCTGGTCACGACGGTCCTCCTCGTCGGGCGGGACCGCGAACCCGCGAGCTTGCCGGGCCCGCCGCCACCGGAGAGCTCGGCGCCCGCGTTCCCGCCCGTGGAGTCGAGCCCACCCCAGGTCGCGCCCACGCCAGAACCCACGCCGGAGGAGACGGACCGGCAGGAGACCGTCGACCAGCAACGCGAGCTGCTGCGGAGGGGTCACGTCGCCTATCGCGCGCCGAGTCCCATGCGGGTCGACGACTTGCAGCGGGTGACCGTCCGGGTGGCGGACACCCTGACGCCCTCCGAGTGGACCGCGAGCCTGCCCGGAACCGGGGTGGTGGAGCTGAACACCGCGATCGTCGGGTCCGACCTGGTGGCCGAGCTCAGTGGTCCGGACTTCGAGATCAGCCGGGTGGGTGGTGACGACGGCCGGCGGGTGCTGGCCACCGGAGAGTTCGTCGAGTGGGCCTGGGACGTGCGCCCGCAGCGCAGTGGGCTGCTCCGGCTCGACCTCGTGCTGTACGTGCGCCTGCGCGACGGCGGCCCGCCGCTCGACGTGCGCACCTTCGATCAGTCCGTCGAGGTCGAGGTGAACGCGTGGTACGGAATCGGCCGGTGGCTGCGGGACTACTGGCCGCTGACCGGGCTGACGGCACCGGTGCTCGCGACCGGGGGCTGGGTGCTGGTTCGCAAGGTCCGAGCCAGGCTCCGGTCGAACCCCGAGTCGGGGGCGCCGGACCGGGTGCCGGCCCGCTCAGGCCCAGAAGTTCGCGATCTCCCGGAGCAGGGGCTGACACCGACCGGAGGCGAGGCCCAGGTGGTACAAGCTCACCCCGGTCGCGCCGGCCGCGGTTAGCCGCCGCGCGTGGTCGAGCAGCTCGGCCGGCTCGGCGGGGGGCAGGACGGTCACGTAGGCGTCGACCGGGCGGCCGGTGCGGGCCGCGCGCACGATCAGGTCCGCCGTCTCCGGGGCGGTCGGCCACGCCGGGACCACCAGGGCGGCAACGGACCCGGCCGCCGTCGGGGTCAGGCCGGGGGAGGCGCCCGTCGCCCACGGGTCGGGGTGGGCGTGGAGGGTCACCGGGACGTCGAGCTCCGCCAGGACCTCCGCGCGCAGCAGGTCCGTGGCGGCGTGTCGGGTCTCGAGCAGGGTCGCGGCGAACGGGACCTCGCCCGCGGACCCGGCCGCCTCCGCGCGGACCGCGTCGCGCAGTGTCGACACCACCCAGGTGGCATCGAGACCGCGGGACGTCCAGCCGGTCCGGCACGCCGGGCAGCAGCACACCGACAGCCAGCGCGTCGCCGCCGGGGTCCACGCGCCGTCGGTCTTCTCGTGGTGGGACAGGTGCGCGAGCCCCAGCTGGCCGCACGCCTCCAGCGACACCTCGTCCGCGCCCTCGGCCGCCTCACGTGCGAGCGACGCCGCGTACTCCCGTACCTCCGGCCACGACGGGCACAGCGCGTAGGGGTACCGCTCACCGAAGCAGTTCACGACCGCCACGTCGGGACACTCGACACCGAGCCGGGTGTTGTGGGTGAGCACGACCCACGCCGACACCCGCAGGCCGGCGGAGCGCAGCGCGGCGGCAGCCGTGTCGAAGGAGGCCGCCGGCATCCAGTCCGGAGCGACAGGACGCAACCGGCGCGACGACCACACCTCCGGGCGCACCGGCCGGTACAACGCCGCGTACCGCGCCTCGACGAGCTGGTGCCCGGGATGCAGCGGCGTGGCGGCGCGCGTCGAGTGATACGCCGACGCCAGGGCCACAGTGGACACACCAAGCCCAGCCGCCCGCGAAGCGAACGAAGGATCGCCCACCACGTCCCAGGGACAGGCGTGGCCCGTCACTCCCATACGGCATCCAGGTCGGGCGAGCAGAAGTCGCCGCCCAGGTACACCTTCTCCAGGCCCTCGGCGGGAGCGACCGAAGCGGCGAACACCTCGGCGTCGTCCTGAGGCGCGTAGCCGAGGGCACGCGCCTCGGTGAGGGAGAACCGGCCGCGGGTGTTCGCCGAGATGCCCCACACCACCCGGAAACCCGGCGACGGCACCGAGATCGCCGCCTCCGTCAGCCGGGCGCAGTCGTCCGGGGACAGCCAGGTCGCCAGGGCGCGCTCGTTCCACGGCTCCTCGGCGCACGACCCGATCCGCAGGCAGATCACGTCCAGCCCGTACCGGTCGTGGTACAGGCTCCCGAGCGCCTCCCCGGCCGCCTTGCTCACCCCGTAGTACGTGTCCGGCCGCGGGTACAGGTGCTCCCCCGCCTCCTCGCCCACCGGGCGGAAGCCGACCGCGTGGTTGCTGCTCGCGAACACCACCCGCGGCACGCCCGCCCGGCGGCACGCCTCCAGCACGGTGTACGTGCCGTTGATGTTGTGCTCGAGGATGTCCGCCCACGAGGCCTCCCGGCTGTGCCCGCCGAGGTGCAGCACGGCGTCCACATCGGAACAGGCGGCGACCATGACGTCCATGTCGGACACCGAGCCGCTGACCACCTCCTCGCCGACCCCCGACGTGAGCGGCGCGATGTCCAGCCGCCGCAACGTCCGGCCGGTCCGCGCCAGCCGCGGCCGCAACATCGTGCCGATGGCGCCGGCCGCGCCGGTGAGCAGGATCCGCTCGGTCATGCTGGCTCCTTCAACCTCGTGACGAGCTGCGTCGGGTTCACGAAACGCAGCGCGATCACCAGTAGTACCAGCATCGACCCGGTGTAGATGACGGCCATCGCGTCCACCGCCTGCTGGGCCCGGATCCCGGCGGAGAACATCGCCTCGTACAGCGACACCACCAGCGTCTGGCTGCCCGGCCCCGCGGTGAGGAAGGTCAGCTCGAACATGCCGACGGTGCGCACCAGCACCAGGATGGACGCGGCCAGGATCCCGGGGACGAGCAGCGGCGCGAGCACCCGGCCGAACACCGAGGCCGTCCGCGCCCCGCACATCCGCGCCGCCGCCTCGATCTTCGGGTCGATCTGCTCGATGAACGGGGTCATCGTCAGCACCACGAACGGCACCGACGGCACCAGGTTCGCGATGATCACCCCGGCCATGCTCCCGGCCAGGTCGAACTTGTAGAGCACGGTCGCGAGCGGGATGCCGTAGGTCATGGGCGGCATCAGGATCGGCAGCAGGAACAGCAGCGTCACGAGCTTCTTGCCGGGGAAGTCCCGGCGCGCCAGCGCGTACGCGGTCGGCACGCCGATCACCACCGACAGCACCACCACGGCGAGCGCCACCTGGACGGTCACCACCAGCACGTCGAGCAGGTTCAGCTCGCGCCACGCGGTGGCGTACCAGCTCGCGGTCAACCCGTCCGGCCACCAGGTGCCGAACCATTGGGTGGAGAACGAGTTCACCACGACCGACGCCACCAGCGCGACCAGGTTGACCAGGAAGAACGCCACCGCGCCCCACACGAGCCACGCGCCGGGGCTGCCCACGACCTTCATCCCTTGCCTCCCGTCGCGCCGCGGTAGAGCCTCGACCGCCACAGCAGCACCAGCCCGATCACCGCGAGCATCACGACCGCCATGATCATCGCGATGGCCGAGCCGAGCGGGTAGTCGGTGTCCCGGAACGCGGACTCGTAGGCGGCGATCGAGATCACCCGCGTCTCCCCCTGCGGCAGGCCGACCAGGTAGGCCGACGGGAACACCGAGAACGCCAGCACGAACGTCAGGCAGAACGTGATCGCGAGGCCCGGCGCGAGCAGCGGCAGCGTGATGTGGCGGAACCGCCGCCACCGGTCCGCGCCGAGCGTGGCCGCGGCCTGCTCCAGCGTCGGGTCGATCCCGGACAGGTAGGACAGGGTCAGCAGGAACGCGAACGGGAAGCCGGTGATGATCAGCGAGAACAGCACGCCCCAGTAGTTGTGCACCAGCCGCACCGGCTCGTCGGCGCCGAGCAGCGCGAGGACCTTGTTGAGCCAGCCGACCGGGCCGAGGTACTGGATGAGCCCCTCGGCGGTGAGCACCGTGCCGAGCGTGATCGGGACGACGAGGATCGTGGTGAGCAGCCGCTTGCCGCGGAACCGGCCGCGCATCCGGTAGGCGATCGGGACCGACGCCAGCACGTTGGTCAGGGCGGCCGGGATCGCGAGCCGCAGCGTGATCCAGATCGTGTCGCGCAGGTACGGGTCGCCGAAGAACTTCGTGTAGTTCGCGAACGGCCCGCCGCCCTCCTCCGGCTGGAACGACAGCTGCAGCCCGTAGAGCACCGGGTAGGCGAACAGCGCGACCACGAACACCACACCGGGGACGAGCAACAGCAGCGTCCGGTCGATCCCCCGCTCGGCGAGCCGGTGCCGGAGTCCCGGTTTGTCCGGCGCCGCCGGCTTGTCCGGCGCCGCCACGGTCATGGCGCGAACACCAGGACCCGCTCGGGCGGCACGTGCAAGGTCACCTCGTCACCCGGGGCCAGGCGGCTCCCGGTGCGCACGTGCAGCGCCTCGCCTCCGGGCAGTTTCGCCTCCACGGCCTGCTCGCGGCCGTGGTACTCGACGATCTCCACCACGGCCCGCACGGTGTTCTCGCCGTCCTCGGTCACCACGGTGACGTCGCCCGGCCGGAACGCCGCCACCGCCGCGCCGCCCGCCGCGAGCGCGTCCCGGTTCACCCCGCGCAGCGTCACCCCGGCCGCGGTGAGCGTCACGGCGTCCACACCGGACACCGTGGCCGGGAGCATGTTGCGGTAGCCCATGAAGCCGGCCACGTACCGGTTGGCCGGGTGCGCGTACACCTCTTCCGGTGAGCCGACCTGCTGCACGAGCCCGTCCCGCAGCACCACGAGCCGGTCGGCGAGCGCGAGCGCCTCCTCCTGGTCGTGCGTGACGTAGACGGTGGTGAGCCCGAGCGACTGGTGCAGCCGGCGGATCTCCGTGCGCATCTCCAGCCGCAGCGCCGCGTCCAGGTTGGACAGCGGCTCGTCCATCAGCACCAGCCGCGGCTCGAGCACGATCGCCCTGGCGATCGCGACCCGCTGCTGCTGGCCGCCGGAGAGCTGCGCGGGGAACTTGTGCGCGTGGTCGGTGAGCTGCACGAGCCGCAATGCCTCCTCGACCCGCCGCTCCCGCTCGGCCTTGCCGACCTTGCGCATGGACAGTCCGAACGCGACGTTGCGGCGCACCGACATGTGCGGGAACAGCGCGTAGTTCTGGAACACCATGCCGAACCCGCGCCGCTCGGGCGGCACGGTGTCGATCCGCCTGCCGTCCATCAGGATCTGCCCGCCGGAGAGCGGCAGCAGCCCGGCGAGACAGTTCAGCGCGGTCGACTTGCCACAGCCCGACGGCCCGAGCAACGCGAGGAACTCGCCACCCTTGATCGTCAGGTCGAGGTCCCGCAGCGCCACGTGCTCACCGAAGGCGCGACTGACCCGGTCGACATGCAGCTCGGCAAATGAGGTGCTCACGCTGTGCCCATTGGTTCGCTTCGTTCCTCCCGCTCACGGTGCCCATGGTTCGCTTCGTTCCTCCGCTACTCGCTGCCCCCGCCGTCCAATGACCCGCTCCGTGCGATGCTCGGCGCTGACGCGCCTGCGCTTCCTGTGTTCGATGGTTCGCTTCGTTCCTCCGCTACTCGCTGTCTTCCTCCGTGCGATGCTCGGCGCTGGCGCGCCTGCGCTTCTCCTACGTCCAGACAGCGAACGCTCCGTCACTCCCGCTCACTTCGTCTTCCCGCTACCGATCTCGCGGTCCCAGCGTTGGAACGCGGCCACCTGCTGCTCGGCCGGGAGCGACGTCTCCTGCGGGTTGTCCGCGATGAGGTCCTCGTACTCGGGCCTGCCGAACTTCTCGATCGCGTCCTGGGACTCCTGCGGCGCCATGTCGAGCGTGACGTCCTTCACCGCCGGGCCCGGGTAGAAGTAGCCCTTGTCGTAGGCCTTGGCCTGCTGCTCGGGTTGGAGCATCCACTGGATCAGCGCGAGGTCGGCCGACAGGACGTCCTCGGAGACGCCGCGCGGGACCACCGCGTAGTGCGCGTCGGTGACCCAGTGGAAGTCGTCCAGTGTGGTCACCTCCATCCGCTCGGGCACGGTGCCGAGCACCCGCGGGTTGATGTCCCAGCCGGTGGTGGTCGCGATGATCTCCGAGGTGCCGTTGGCCAGGTTCTTCATCGTGTCCGTGGTGCCCTTGGGGTAGTAGTCCACGTACTTGCCCAGCTCGGCGAGGTAGTCCCAGGTCTTGTCCCAGCCGGCCTCCGGGTCCTTGGGGTCCGAGTCACCCAGGATGTAGGGCAGGCCCATGAGGAACGTGCGGCCCGGGCCGGAGTTGGCCGGCTGCGCGTACTGGAACTTGCCGGGATGCGCCTTCGCCCAGTCGAGCAGCTCGTCCGCGGTGGTCGGCGGGTCCGGCACCTTCTGCGGGTCGTACTCGAGCAGCGGGCCGGACGGGTAGAAGGTGACCGTGACGCCCTGCCCCTGCGCGAGCTCCTGCATGTCCGCGGCGGCCGGCAGGTAGTTCTCCTCGAGGTCCGGGAACCTGGACTCGAAGTCGGGCAACAGGTTCAGCACGAGCTCCTGCTCGATCACCGACGCGAGGCCGTCGGTGCCGGTGAGCACGAGGTGGGTCTGCGAGCTGCCGCCGCGCTGCTCGGCCTGCAGCTTGCCCGGCATCTCCGGCGCGGTCGCCTTCGTGTAGTTGACCTTGCTGACGATGTCCGGGTTCTGCTGGACGAACTCGTCGATCATGCCCTGGGTGAGCTGCAGGTTCCCGGCGATGTCGAGGATGTTCAGCTCGACCGGCTCGGCCGGTTTGTCGGGGACGGCGCTCGCCGGCGCGCTGGCCGGGGTGTTCTCCTCCGGCGCACCGCACGCCATGCTCGCGACGAGAACCATCGCGACCAGGGCCGGCAACAGTGTCCTGCGCATCCCGCTCTCCTTCCGAAGTGGACAGTCGCGGCGCTCGGGGGGAGGCACGGAGAACGCGTCTCCCCCACGATCGAACGTCGCCGTCCCATCGCCACGCTCCAACGTTCGGAGGTCTTCGGAGCGTAACCATGTCCAAGGCTTTACTGCAAGGCAAAGCCTTTCCTGAAACTTTCGGGGCTCATCGGATCGCCGGCCGACTGAACATTCAGTACGACGGGCGCGGCAGGTGACCCGGCCTGAGCTCGGTGAACGACGGCGGCTGCGGCAGGTCCTGGAACGTGGCGAAGTCGAAGACCTTCTGGAACGGCTCGGCGAACCGGCCCGCCGCCGCGTTCAGCCGCTCCGGACGCAGCGACGGCCACCGGCCCGTCTCGACCCGCTCGAACAAGGCCCGCATCAGCACGATCTCCTCGGCCGCGCTGAACGCGCAGTGCGTCGCCCGGCCCGCCCAGAGCTGGCGCAGCTTCGACCACGTCACCCCGGCGCGAGACCTGGCCCGCGTACCAGCGCTCGTGGGCGGGGTCGGCGCCGTCGGCGACGTTGTGCAGGGTGATCACCGGCGCGGGCGTGGTGCCGCGCGGCACGGCGTGGCGGTACATCCACGCGAGCGCGGCCGGGTCGGGCGCGATGCGCGGCGCGGCGGCCAGCGTGTCGAGGTCGGCGTCGAGGTCCAGGCCTGCGTCCTCTCTCCGGAGTCGGTCGGAACAAGGTCGGAGCCACCGCGAAGATCCGGACACCGCACGCGGAACATCTTCCGGCTAGGTTTTTTCGCGCGGGCTGTCCTCGCGGCCCGGACGGCTCCGACGTCTCCGCGAGATGTGCCACCGGGGCACCGACGTTCGAGGAGTGACGATGAAGTACCTGATGCTCGCCTACACCAACGCGCAGGCCTGGCAGGACACCCAGGCCAACTGGGACCCGAACGCCCCGCTGCCGGCCGACGTGCAGGCCGCGTGCGACTTCTACGAGCAGCTGGGCAAGGAGCTGACCGAGTCCGGCGAGTTCGTGTCCACCGAGGGCCTTGCCGACCCGTCGCACACCAAGACGATCCGCAAGCGGCCCGGCGGCCCCGAGGTCACCGACGGCCCGTACGCGGAGGTCAAGGAGGTGCTGGCGAGCTACGCGATCATCGACTGCGAGAGCTACGACCGGGCCGCCGAGATCGGTGCCCGGATCGCGGACGCGGTCGGCGACACCATCGAGATCCGGCCGATCATGGACGCCTTCGGGGCGCCCGACCTGTGATCGTTCCCGCCACCGAGGATCTGCTGCGCACTCTCGCGCCGCAGGTCCTCGGTGCGCTGGTGCGCCGGTTCGGCGACTTCGACGCGGCCGAGGACGCCGTGCAGGAGGCGTTGCTCGACGCCTCGCTCCAGTGGCCGAAGGAAGGGCTGCCGGACAACCCGCGCGGCTGGCTGATCCGGGTCGCGCACCGGCGGATGACCGACCACCTGCGCAGCGAGATCGCCCGGCGGCGCCGGGAGGACACCGTGGGCACGCGGATACCGCGCGACCAGTACCTCGCGCCGGCCGCGGACACGCCGCGCGCGCCGGAGTCCGACGACACGCTGACCCTTCTGTTCCTGTGCTGCCACCCGACGCTGACCCCGGGCGCGCAGATCCCGCTGACGCTGCGTGCGGTCGGTGGCCTGACCACCGCGGAGATCGCGCGGGCCTTCCTCGTGCCCGAGGCGACGATGACCAAGCGGATCACCCGGGCGAAGCAGCGGATCAAGGCCTCCGGCGTCGGCTTCCGGACTCCCCCGGCGGCCGAGACGGCGGCGCGGCTCGGCGTGGTGCTGCAGGTGCTGTACCTGATCTTCAACGAGGGCTACGCCAGCACCGAGGGCCCGCGCCTGCAGCGCGTCGACCTGACCGCCGAGGCGATCCGGCTCACCCGGGCCGTGCGACGGCTCCTGCCCGACGACCACGAGGTGGCCGGCCTGCTGGCGCTGATGCTGCTCACCGACGCGCGCCGGCCGGCCAGGACGGCCGAGGACGGCGCGCTGGTCCCGATGGCCGCGCAGGACCGCTCCCGATGGGACCGGGCGCTGATCGAGGAGGGCGTGGCGCTGGTCAGCGACGCGCTGGCGCGGACCGAGCGGTTCGGCCCCTACCAGCTGCAGGCCGCGATCGCCGCCGTGCACGACGAGTCGCCGAGCCACGAGGAGACCGACTGGCGCCAGATCCTGGCGCTGTACCAGCTGCTGCGCGGGGTGGCGGACAATCCGATGGTGGTGCTGAACCAGGCGGTCGCGGAGGCCAAGGTGCACGGGCCGGCCGCCGGGCTCGCCCTGCTGGACCAGGCCGCGGCCGACCCCCGGCTGGCCGGCAACCACCGCCTCGACGCCGTGCGGGCGCACCTGCTGGAGGAGTCGGGCTCACCGGCGGCTGCCCGCGAGTGCTACGTCGCGGCCGCCCAGCGGACGCTGAGCGTTCCGGAACGGCGGTACCTGCTCGAGCGGGCGAAGTCTGTCGGTGGCCGTGCGTAACGTGCCCGGCATGGATTTCAAGCTGGAGCTCGTGCCCGTTCCCGTCTCCGATGTGGACCGAGCGATCACGTTCTACCGCGACAAGGTCGGCTTCACCCTCGACCACGACCACACGGTCAGCGCGGAGCTGCGCTTCGTGCAGCTCACGCCGCCGGGGTCGGCCTGCTCGATCGCCACGGGCGTCGGCATCGTCGACTCGGCGCCGGGCTCCTTACGCGGCCTCCAGCTCGTGGTCTCCGACATCCACGCGGCGCGCGGCGAGCTGGCCGGGCGCGGCGTCGAGGTCAGCGAGGTCACCGCCGGACCGGGTGGGGCGTTCGTGTACTTCGCCGACCCGGACGGCAACACGTGGACCGTGCAGGATCCACGCGCGTCCTGACTCCCTGACGTTTACCGACTTTCTTCCCTGTTCGTGGAGGTGATGCCTCAGCCGGCCGGCTCCGTGGTGCCTGACTTCTTCGCCTGCTTCTCCGCCGCCTTCTTCGCCGCCTTGGCGGCCGTCTTCGCCTCGGCCTTGGCGGCCTTGTTCTCCGCCTTCGTGTCGTCGGTGGTCGGGTTCCCGGTCGAGGAGTTGGTGGCCTGGGTGTCGCCGGCATCGGCGGCGGTGCCTGTCGCCGGAGCGGGCGCGGTGGTTGCGGTGCCGGGTACCGCGTCCGGCGACCCGCCGTTTCGCGACTCCTCGACCGAGGGGCCGGCAGTCGCCGAGCCCACTCGGAGGTCCGGCAGTGGCGCTTCGCCGTCCGGGACATGCTCTGCGACCGTCTGGGCGTCGTCGAACGGCACGGCCGGCGACGCCGCCGTCGACGCCACGGCCACGGCGGCCACGGCCAGTGCCGCGGCGACGTTGAGCGCGACCGTCTTCAGACCCAACGCGCTGGTCAGCGCGCTGACACCGGCCCCGGTCGCGGCGGCCGCCGACGACGCCACCGCACCCGACACCGCGCTCGCGGCACCGGACACGGCGGCCACGGCGGCCGGGGCCTGGAGGTAGGCCGCGGCCAGCGGCGCACCGAGCACCACCGGGGCGAGCACGCCACGAAGCTCGGCGTTCACCTTGCTGAGCGCGTCGGCGCGGGCGCGGCAGTCGGAACAGGTGTTCAGGTGCCGGTTGATCTTGCTGGTCAGCGGCGCGGGGACGTTGTGGCGCACCCAGCCGGCCAGCTTGTTCACCGTGGGCACGCACTCGCGGCGCGCCGGCGCGGACAGGTACAGCTTCAGATACGCCTGGCGCAGACCCTCCCGCGCCCGGTACGCCAGCGCGGCCACGCTGTTGGGCCGCATTCCGAGCATCGGCGCCACCGTGGCCGGGGACTCCTTCTCGACCTCGGTGTGCCACAGCACCACCCGCCACCGCTCGGGCAGGCTCGCGAACGCGTCCGCCGCCATGTTGGCGTGCCAGCGGTCGATCACCGGGTCCGCGTCGGACACCGGGACTACGTCGGGCACGTCGGCGTACAGCGCCACCGGGCCGCGCCGCGTCGTGGTGTGGATCGCCGTGTTCCGCAACGTCACGAGCAGGTACGGGCGGAACTCCTCGTCGGGCCCGCGCCCCTCGCGCAACATCCGCAGCACCCGCGTGAACGCCTCGGCGACCAGGTCCTCCCGTTCGGCCGGCGTTCCCGCCAGGCACGACGCCGCACGTTTCGCAGAAACCAGATGCCGTTCGTACAACACGCCGAACGCGGACGGGTCTCCCTCGCGAACCGCCGCGATCAGCGCTGCGTCCGGCATCTTCTCCAGAGCTTCGGTCACCGGCGTCCTCTCGAGCCAGCGCTCACTCGGCGCACTCACATTCTGGCCCCCGAAGCCACTTCTCGTTCTGTTGAATCGTGAACGAGCGAGTCGCGAGCGCGATACGCGCCGGATCACCGCCAGTCCACGACCTCCTGGAGCAGTCCCGGATGCCGGCGCTTGACCTGCGCGACGTAGTCCTCCATGTGCGCGCGCATCAGCCGCTCGGCGAGATCGGCGTCGCCCGCGGTGATCGCCGCGGCGATCCCCTTGTGCGCCAAGAGCACCTCGCGCCGCCGCGACTTCGGGAACAGCGCATCGCTGAACCGGTCGCGCAGCACGTCGGCCAGCGACTGGCCGAACAGGCTCATGATCCGGTTTCCGGACATCGTCGCGACGAGCTGGTGGAACCCTGTCGCGTTCTGCAGGTAGTCCTCAGGGGACCTGGTCGAGCCGTCGAACCGGTCCAGCTCGGCGAGCAGCCGCGGGTCGCGCAGCTCCGCGGCCCGCCGGGCCATCACCGGCTCCATGATCAGCCGAGCCTCGATCAGCTCGCGGAAGGTCACTCCGTCCATCTGGAAGTAGAGGGACGCCATCCGGCCGAAGTTCCGCGTGTGCACCCGGTCGACCGTCGGCCCGCCACGCGGCCCCGGCTTGATGGAGATCAGCCCGTGCACCTCGAGGATCCGCAACGCCTCGCGGAGCGAGCCGCGCCCCACGCGGTACTCCTCGATCATCTTGGCCTCGGGCGGGAGCTGCGTGCCGGGCGGCAACCGCTCAGCACCGATCCGGCGCACGATGTCACGAGCGATCGCCTCGGACACCTTGTCACCGCGTCTGACCGGTCGCTGCGGCGTCGCCGCGCTCCCCGCGCCTGTAGCTGCCACCAGGTCATGTTAGCGATGGGTGACCGGCGGCTCACCCACGGCTTCCAGAATTCAACGGCATCCGAATGTGTACGTCCACAGTGGACACAAACGCCGGGACCGCTTGGCAAGCAATGAAAACGCATACTGGTGCGTTCGCCACAGGCGCGATAGGCCGGACGGCCGCGGCCGACCGGCGGGCCGAACGAAGGGCGAACGCCGGGCCGGGCCACGGTTCGCGGTCGACCGACTACCGTGCCGGGATGGCCCATCCGTGCGCCACCCCGCTCCGAACCCCATCGTGACCAGGGAACGGATCGCCGTCGTCGGGGCCGGGGTGGCCGGGCTGACCGCGGCATACCTGCTGCAACGCCGGCACGACGTGCTGCTGTTCGAGGCCGAGCCGCGCCTCGGTGGGCACGCGCACACCCACGACATGCCGGCCGGCGACCGGACGGTGTCGGTGGACAGCGGGTTCATCGTGCACAACGAGCGCACCTACCCGAACCTGCTGCGGCTGTTCGCCGAGCTCGATGTGCGCACCCAAGAGTCCGACATGTCGATGAGCGTGCGGTGCCTGGGCTGCGGGCTGGAGTACGCGGGCGGGCGCCGGCTCGCCGGCCTGTTCCCGCGCCCGGGCAACCTGGCCCGGCCGCGGTACCTGCGGATGCTCGGCGAGGTCGGCCGGTTCCACCGGCACGCCCGCCGCGAGCTGGCCGGCCCGGGCGGGGACGGTGACCGCACGCTCGGCGAGTTCGTCGCCGCCGGCGGGTACTCGCGCTACTTCGTCGAGCACTTCCTGCTCCCGGTCGTCTCGGCGGTCTGGTCCGCGCCGGAGCGGGTCGGCCGCGACTACCCGGCGCGCTACCTGTTCGCGTTCATGGCCCACCACGGCATGCTCGCGGTCACCGGGTCGCCGACCTGGCGGACGGTGGCCGGCGGCTCGCGCAGCTACGTCGAACGCGCGGTCAAGCACCTCACCGCGGTGCACGCCGGCACTCCGGTGCGCGCGGTCCGCCGGCTCGCCACAGGCGTGGCCGTGCGGGACGACGCCGACACCGACCACGTGGTCGACCGGGTCGTCCTCGCGACGCACGCGGACCAGTCGCTGGCGCTGCTCGCCGACCCGACCGACGCCGAACGCGACGTGCTCGGCGCGTTCACCTACTCCCGCAACGAGACCTGGCTGCACTCCGACACCACGCCGCTGCCGGCGAGCCGCGGCGCGGCCGCGTCGTGGAACTACCTGAAGGCCGGGTGTGCCGCGAGTGGTGTCCCGGCCGAGCGGGCACTCGTCAGCTACGACATGAACCGCCTCATGCGCCTCGAGACCCGGGAGCCGTTCGTGGTCACGCTGAACCCGACCGGCCGGGTCGACCCGGGGTCCGTGCTGGCCAGGATGGTCTACGAGCACCCGGTGTACACGCCTGCCTCGGTCGCCGCGCAGCGCCGGCTGCCCACGATCGCGAGCGCGCGAACCGCGTTCGCCGGCGCCTACCACGGCTGGGGCTTCCACGAGGACGGCTGCGCGTCGGGCGTCCGCGCCGCGGAGCGGTTCGGGGCAGGCTGGCCATGACCACCGGCTACCGCCCGACGATCTACACGGCCCGCCTCGTGCACGTCCGGCGGGAGCGGCTGGACCGGCGGTTCACCAGCCGGATGCGGCCGTGGCTGGTCGACCTCGACGCGCTCCCCCACCGGCCGCCGCTCGCCACGTTCGAGGCACGCGACCACCTCGGCCGGCCCGACCGCACGGTCCGGCAGAACCTGGACGGCTGGCTCGCCCGGCACGGCGTGGTGGCGGGCGGCCGGGTGCTGATGCTCGCGATGCCGCGCACGTTCGGCTACGTGTTCAACCCGCTGACCGTCTTCTGGTGCTTCGACCCGGCCGGCGCGCCGGTGTGCGTGGTCGCCGAGGTGCACAACACCTACGGCGAGCGGCACTGCTACCTGCTGCGGCCGGACGCCGGCTGGCGTGCCGGGGCGGCCAAGGAACTGTACGTGTCGCCGTTCCTCGAGGTCGCCGGCGACTACCGGATGCACCTGCCGCCGCCCGGCGAGCGGCTGTCGCTGTCGGTCGTCCTGCACCGGGACGGTCGCCCGGTGTTCACGGCCGTGCTCACCGGCCGCAGACGTGGCGCCGCCACCGCTGGTCGCGCGCTGCGGCACGCGCTCGCCTGGCCACCGCTGCGGGTGCGCGCGCTGATCCAGCTGCACGGTGTGGCGCTGTGGCTGCGCCGGCTGCCTGTCGTGCCGCGCCGTCCCCATGTGCCGCAGGAGGGCGTCCAGTGACAGGCACCGCCACCACAGGCCGGCTCGACCTGTCCGCGCCGCCGCACTCCCCCGTCCGGGCCTGGATCGCCGAGCGACTCTTCCGGCTCGCCGTCACCCGGCTGCCGGTGCGCGTGGTTCTGCCCGGCGGCGAGGTGCTCGGCCGGGGCGGCCCGGACGCGCCGATGATGGCCGTCGAGCGCCCGGCGTTCTTCGACCGGGTCGGCGCCCGGGGCATGATCGGCTTCGGCGAGGCCTACACGGCAGGCGACTGGACGAGCGCCGACCCGGCCGCCACCCTCACCCCGTTCGCCGAGCGCCTGGCCACGCTCGTGCCCGCGCCGCTGCAGCGGCTGCGCCGCCTCGTCGACGCCCGCCGCCCGGCCGCCGAGCGCAACACCCCGGACGGCGCCCGGTCCAACATCCACCGGCACTACGACCTGTCGAACGGCCTGTTCGCGGCCTTCCTGGACGAGTCGATGAGCTACTCGTCGGCGTGGTTCGAGCCGGGGGACGACCTGTATCGCGCACAGCTGCGCAAGATCGACGGCGTGCTCGACTACGCGGGCGTCGGGCCGGGCAGCCGGGTGCTGGAGATCGGCACCGGGTGGGGCGCGCTCGCCGTGCGGGCGGCGCGGCGCGGCGCCACGGTCACCTCGCTGACGATCTCCACCGAGCAGCGCGACCTGGCGGTCGAGCGGATCGCCGCCGCCGGGGTCGCGGACCGGGTCGAGGTCGCGCTGCGGGACTATCGCGAAGCGTCCGGGAGCTACGACGCGGTGGTGTCGGTGGAGATGGTCGAGGCGGTCGGCGAGGACTACTGGCCGGAGTACTTCGCGACGGTGGACCGGGTGCTGGCGCCGGGCGGGCGGGTCGCCCTGCAGGCGATCACGATGCCGCACGACCGGCTCGTCGCCTCCCGGCACACCAACGGCTGGATCAACGAGTACGTCTTCCCCGGCGGCCAACTGCTGTCCGTCCCGGCGATCGAGGAGCAGGTGCGCGCGAACACCGGCCTGGCGATCACCGCGCGGCGCCGGCTTGGCGAGCACTACGCACGGACGCTGCGCCTGTGGCGCGAGCGCTTCCTCGCGGCCGGCGACCACGTGGCGAGCCTCGGGTTCGACGACACCTTCCGGCGGCTGTGGGAGTTCTACCTCGCCTACTGCGAGGCCGGCTTCCGGGCCCACTACCTCGACGTGTGGCAGTTCCGCCTGGCCCGGGCCTAGCCAGGTCGAGTCCGGGAAGATCATGTGACGTGGGGTCGGTGTCCGGACCCGAGGGGTGCGACCGGTAAACGACCGGGTGTTCGTGGGGCTGCGGCGATGGTGAGGTCGTTGGTGCCGGGTGTCGAGGCGGTCCGGCGTTGAGGCCGTCGCCGGTTGCGTGTCTCGGCGCGTCCGGGACCGGCCGTGATCGAGTCGAATCTGGCGTGTCGGGTCGGCGCCGGTTCGGTGGCGCCGGGGTCTGCTGGCCCGGGAGTCGGTCAGGGGCCGCCTCCTGCGAGTGACCGATGCTGGGTTTGGTCCGCGTACGTCACGGTGGCGGTTGGTTCCAGATCAGAACGGTGGTGCTGGTTCGGGGTGGGTGATGGGCTCTGGCGTGTGCGGATAGTGGAACCCGCACGGTGAGACCCATTCCAGGATCCCGCCCCGTTTGATCACCTTCCACCCACCGAACGTCTTACCCCGGTGGTGGCTGCGACACGCCGGGTGCACATTGTGTTCGTCGGTCGGCCCCACCGGGAACGGCTCGCGATGATCCAAATCGCACTGCGCGGCGGGCCGGACACAGCCCGGCCCCGTGCAGGTCGGCATGGCGGCGTGGATGTGGTCGCGCAACGCTGCGGGCGGGGTGTAGCTCCGCCGCCCCACGTCCAGCACCCGGCCGGTCGCGGGCTCGGTCAGGATCCGCCGCCAGGTCGCGTCCGACTGGTAGGCGAGGTCGACGGCGTGTTGGGCGGCGATGTCGCCGTAGCCGACCAGATGACCTGGAGTGTTGTCCACCCCCAACGCGGCCCGGGCCGGCA